>NZ_JBEPFL010000016.1:0-173936 GCF_040301925.1 Streptomyces sp. NPDC000075 | reverse complement strand
CACCTCAAGCGCGAACAAAGCAGGCTGAGTACGACCCGTCTCATCCAGCCCCACACCCGAGGCAATCACCTCCCGCAAGGACGGATCCAGATGCGTCAGAACCTCATCGAAAGCCGCCCCGAACACCGGGAACGCCTCACCCAACTCCCCACCCATACCGGCCCGCTGAGAACCCTGACCGGTGAACAGGAACGCCAGCCGCCCCTCCGACACCGACACACCACCACGACGCCCCGCCACCAGCTCCTCCAACGCAGCCACCAGCTGGGCGGAGTCCCCGGCCGTGAGCACGGCCCGGTGCTCGAAGGCGGTCCGGGTGACGGCGAGCGAGTACGCGAGGTCGGCCGGCGCCGTCTCCGGGCCGTCCGTGACGTGGTCGAGCAGGCGGCCCGCCTGGGCCCGCAGGGCCTCTTCGGTGCGGCCGGACAGCACGTACGGCAGCTGCCGGACGTCGCCCTCGGGAGCTCCGGCGGCGGTCGGCCCGGGCGTCCCGGCCGGGGCCTCGCCGAGTACGACGTGGGCGTTGGTGCCGCCCATGCCGAAGGAGGACACACCGGCGATCAGTGGTGCGTCCGGCTCGGCGGCGTGCGGCCAGGGGCCGAGCTCGGTACGCACCCGGATGCCCAGCTCGTCGAAGGGGATGTCGGGGTTGGGCGTGGCGAAGTGGAGGCTGGCCGGCAGCTCGCGGTGGACGAGGGAGAGGACGACCTTGATGAGGCCGGTGATGCCGGCGGCGGCCTCCAGGTGGCCGACGTTGGTCTTCACGGAGCCGATGTGGAGGGGCAGCCCGGCGTCGCGCGACGGGCCGCCGAGTACGGCGCCGAGGGCGGCGGCCTCGATCGGGTCGCCGACGCGGGTGCCGGTGCCGTGCGCCTCGACGTAACGGACCAGGGCGGGGTCGACCGCGGCCCGTTCGTAGGCGAGGCGCAGGACGTCCTCCTGGCCGCTGCGGTCAGGGGTGGTGAGGCTCTGCCCGCCGCCGTCGTTGTTGACGGCGGAGCCGTGGATCACGGCGAGGACCCGGTCGCCGTCGGCGAGGGCGCTGTCGAGGCGCTTGAGGACCACGACGCCGCCGCCCTCGCCGTGGACGAAGCCGTTGGCGCGGGCGTCGAAGGCGTGGCAGCGGCCGTCCGGGGAGAGGCCGCCGAACTTGGTGGCGGCGACGAAGCAGTCCGGGACGATGTCGAGGTTGACGCCGCCGGCCAGGACCATGTCGGACTCGCCGGAGCGCAGGCTCTCGCATGCCGAGTGGACGGCGACGAGCGAGGAGGACTGACCGGTGTCGAGGGTCAGGCTGGGGCCCCGCAGGCCCAGCAGGTACGAGACGCGGTTGGCGATGACGCCGCGGTTGAGGCCGGTCAGGGTGTGGGAGCCGATGCCCTCCAGGCCCTGACGGTGCGTCAGTGTCGCGTAGGCGTCGGTCATCGCGCCGATGAAGACGCCGACCCGTCCGCCCCGCAGCGCGGCGGGGACGATGCGGGCGTGTTCGAGGGCCTCCCAGGCCAGTTCGAGGGTGAGCCTCTGCTGGGGGTCCATGGCGGCGGCCTCACGCGGCGAGATGCCGAAGAAGGCCGGGTCGAACCCGCTGACGTCGCCGAGGAAGCCGCCCCTCCTGCCGGTGGTCCGGCCCGGCGCGGCAGGGTCGCCGTCGTACAGCGCGTCGGCGTCCCAGCGCTCGGCGGGGACGTCGGTGACGGCGTCGACGCCGTCGCGCAGGAGGGTCCAGAAGGCCTCGGGGCCGTCCGCTCCGGGCAGGCGGCAGGACAGGCCGATGACGGCGATGGGCGTCGGGGTGGGGGTGTGGGCAGGGGTGGGCACGGCAGTGGGCATGGCAGTTTCTCCCTTGGCCCTGGGCGCGGGCACGGCTGAAGACGTACGGGGCTCGGGGACCGGCCGTACGCGTGCGTCATCTGCTCAGGAGGCGGCGGAGCCTTCCGAGCTGCGGGGAATCAGGGCCGTCAGGCCTGGGGGTCGGGGTACGCCACCGCGGTGTGGGCGGTCAGGGCGTGGACGTAGTCGGCCTCCGCGATGGGGGCGCCGACCACCTCGTAGGGGACGTCGAGCCCTTCGGCGAGTTCGAGGGCGTTCGGTGCGATGCGCTCACACAGCTCGTTCACGCGGTGCGGGAAGGAGCGGACCTCGTCGGCGTCGAGCAGGCCGTGGGCCAGGTACCAGCCGTCGTGGGCGGCGATCTCCTCGGCCGCGTAGAGGGCGAGGAGATCGGTCAGCGCGGCCTTGGCGGCGGGATCGGCGACGGACTCCAGCGCGGTACAGACGGTGTCGAGGACGAGGGAGAACGCGTGCGCCTCGGACAGGGCCTCGGCGAGGGCGTTGTTCTCGTTCCACATGTCGAGGGTGGACCGCCCGGCCTCGGTGGCCGTGCGCAGGGCGGTGGTGAGCTCCTGGTGCAGCAGCCGCTCGCGGGTGGCCGCCAGGGCGGTCCAGACCCCGGGGGTGAAGGCGTCGCGCTCGGCCCGGGTGGGTGCCGCGTGGGCCGGGGGCTCGTATTCGACGCCGGCGGCCAGGGTCAGGGCGCCGTCGAGCAGCATCATCTGGTTGTCGGCGGCGGCGGTGTTGAACGAGTGCGCGAGCCCCTGGTAGTCGAGGTACCGGTTGTCGGCGAAGAAGCCCAGGGCGCCGGCGGCCTGCCGGGACCGGACCGTGACGCGCTCGGCGAGCCGGTCGACGGTCACCTTCAGCAGGGAGGTGGTGCGGATCGTGCGGGCGCCGGCGACGGGCTGTTCCGGTCCGGCCACGGTCGCGGCGACGATGCCGGTGACGTACGCGGCCGCGAGGGCGCCGAACAGGGGGCGCTGCTGGTTGCGGTAGGTGATGACGGGGACGTCCGCGGCGTGGCGGCCGGAGGTGCGCCGGTGGTGGGCGTGCCGTACGGCGACCGCCGCGCTGGCGCGGCTGACGGCGGACAGGCCGACGACGGCGGCTTCCCAGGCGTGGCGGATGACGCTCAGGAGGCGGCGGGTGCGGGTGAGGGCGTCGCCCGCCGGGTCGGTGAACTCGCCGTCCGCGGTGAGTGCGGCGCCGTCGCGCAGCCAGTGGCGGAAGGGGACGCGGACGTCGTCGAAGGAGACGAGCGCGCAGTCCAGCGGCAGGATCGCGGTGGGGCGCTGCGGGGCGATGCGTACGCCGTCGCAGGGCCGGCCGTCGGCGTCACGGATGGGGACGACGAAGAAGAAGAGTCCGCGGTCGTGGCCGCCGGCCATCAGGCGGGCGCTGACGACGGCGGTCCTCGGGAACGGGGAGGACACGCCGGGCGGGAACTTGACCGCCGCCGCGTCCGGGGTGCGCAGGACGAACTCCTGGCGTTCGGCGTCGTAGACGGCCTGGGTCCGGATGTTCGCGTTGCTGTTGCCGCGGCCGACCTCGGTCATCATGAGCGAACCGATGGTGTCCATGGAGACCATGGCGCCGATGAGGTCGTCGAGGTCGTCGCGGCCGCGGCCGAAGTCCTGGATGGCACCCATGGTGGTGCAGTAGTGGAGGAACACCCCGTAGAACAGCGACGGGTCGGCGAGCGCGGCCCATTCCACCAGGGTGAAGAGGCGCTCGCGGTCCTCGAGGAGCGGTGCGCTCAGACCGAGGTTGTCGTTGATGTGCTTCAGGCGACGGTAGGTGAGGGCACAGCGTGCCGGGTCGTCGATCCCCGTGGGCCGGTCGAAGAGCGGATCGGCGAAGACCTTCTCCAGGTGCTTCGCGTGCTCCTCGTAGGCGGGTTTATGAATCAGAGACGCAAAGATGGAACGCATAGTAATCCCCCATTACTCATGCTGTGTTCTTCAGAATTTCACGTTGTCTTAACGTGGATTTCACATGTTGATCATGTGACCGGCCAGTCCGTGAATGGCTTCCTTGACGGCCTCGCCCAGCGTCGGGTGGGCGTGCACGTTTCGCGCCAATTCGGTGACCGTGAGATCCCATTGCTGGGCAAGAGTGAGTTCGGGCAGGAGTTCCGTGACCTCGGGCCCGATGAGGTGCGCGCCGAGGAGTTCTCCGTGGCGGCCGTCACTGATGATCTTAGCAAATCCGCCGGTGTCACCCAGGCCGTGCGCCTTTCCGTTCGCCATGAACGGAAATTTCGCGACCCGGACGTCGAATCCCCGCTCGCGGGCCTGCGCCTCGGTCCAGCCGAAACTGGCGATCTGGGGCTGCGTGTACGTCGCCCTGGGAATCATGACGAAGTCCAGCTCGGCCGTCTCCGCGTCCGCGATCGTCTCGGCCGCCACGATGCCCATGGCTTCCGCCGCGTGGGCCAGCATCAGCTTGGCGGTGACGTCGCCGATGGCGTAGATGTGCGGCACGGAGGTCCGGCAGCGGGCGTCGACCTCGACGGCTCCGCGCTCGGTCAGTGCCACGCCCGTGTTCTCCAGGCCGTAGCCCTCGGTCCTCGGCTGGAATCCGATGGCCTGGAGCACCTTGTCCGCTTCGAGGACCCGCTGCCGGTCGCCACTGGTGACGGTGACGCGGACCTTCTCGCCCGACTCGTCGATGCCGTCCACGCGCGTCGAGGTGAGCAGCTCGATCCCGAGCCGCTTGTACCGCTTGGCGAGTTCGGCGGAGACCTCCTCGTCCTCGAGGGGGGCGATCCGGTTCTGGAACTCGACGATCGTGACCTGCACTCCGTAGGCGCGCATGACGTACGCGAACTCGAGCCCGATGGCGCCGGCGCCCGCGATGACGATGCTCCCGGGCAGCCGGTCGGCGAGGATCTGCTCCTCGTAGGTGACCACCCGGTCGCTCAGCGAGGTTCCGGGGAGCAGTCGGGGAGTGGCACCGGTGGCGAGGATGCAGTGGCCGAAGGTCACGTCCTGGACGACGCCGTCGTTCCCCTGGACCCGCAGCCCGTGGGGGCCCGTGAAGTGCCCGCGGCCCTCGAACTGCGTGATCTTGTTCTTCTTCATCAGGTAGTGGACGCCCTTGACCCGGCCGTCCGCCACCCGGCGGCTGCGCTGGAACGCGGCGCCGTAGTCGAACGAGACCGTGCCCTCCACCGAGATCCCGAACTCCGCGGCTTCGTGGCCGAGGAGGTGGGCGAGTTCGGCATTGCGCAGGAGCGCCTTCGAGGGGATGCAGCCCACATTGAGGCAGACACCGCCCCAGTAGCGCTCCTCGACGATGGCGACACTGAGCCCGAGCTGGGCGCTGCGAATTGCCGCGACGTAACCGCCGGGCCCCGCCCCCAGGACCACAACATCAAAGTGTGAAATCACGTTTCCCCCGTGCTTGCACCTCAACGCTTGCGCCGGAGCGCAGAGCGCCACTTCAGCAAGCCTTTGATCGATCACATCCTTGCAGTATTCACGCAGCGCACGCTACGTGATCGCCGTCACATGACCCAGAGCGTCTCAAATGTCAATACCTCTGCAGTCGCCTTGAGTTGATTGCGCGGGATGATGGCCGATCCGAGTCAGTCACCGGTCTGTCGATGACGCGCCGTCGCCTTCCCCCGAAGCCCGCATGCCCCTGGCACGGGCGATCTCGGACCCCGTGCCGGAGCCGAAGAAATCGAGGACCTCGAGAGCGAGTTCCGGCTGGGAGGCTGAGGCCGGTACGCCTCCACTGAAGGTCGAGCTGATGGCGGTGTCACCCGGCAGCGGTCCGGCGATGACGACGCCCGGCAGGTCCATCAGCTCGCTGTGCTGCTGGAACGCCAAGTCGGCCCGGCCGCAGGGCAGCAGGCTGCCGGCCGGCACGCCCGGCGGTGCCTGGACGAGCCGGCCGGCGAGCGCGGCGGTGAGCCCCAGCCGGCCGATCAGCTCGACCAGGGCCGTTCCGCTGGGACCGGTGGAGTAGGCGATGCTCCGCGCCGCTTCCAGGGCGGACCGCAGCGCGGATTCCGAGTCGAGCACCGGACACGCTGTGACGGCCTCAGAGGGACTGGTCGTCGAGGGACTGCGGAAGCGGTACGGGGACCACACGGCGGTCGACGGCGTGTCCTTCTCCCTGGCGCCCGGGACCTGTCTCGCGATCGTCGGGGAGTCCGGCAGCGGCAAGACCACCACGGTCCGGATGCTCGTCGGCCTGGAGCGCCCGGACGGCGGGACCGTCCGCCTGGACGGCCGGGACCGCTCCACGCTGCCCCGGCGGCGGGCGGAACGGCTGGCCAGGGCCCGGGAGATCCAGATGGTCTTCCAGGACCCGTACCTCTCGCTCGATCCCCGGGTGAGCGTCTCCGGATGCCTGGACGAGGTGCTGCGCCTCCACACGGATCTCGACGCGGCCGGCCGCGGCACCCGGGTCACCCGGCTCCTGGACCAGGTCGGCCTCGGCACACGCGAGGCCGCCGCCCTCCCCCGCGACCTGTCGGGCGGCCAGCGGCAGCGCGTGGCGATCGCCCGGGCCCTCGCCGTGGAGCCCCGGGTCCTCGTCCTCGACGAGGCCGTCGCCGCGCTCGACGTGTCGATCCAGGCGCAGATCATCGAGCTCCTGGGTCAGATCCGCAGCACATCGGACATCAGCTACCTGTTCGTCACGCACGACCTGGCGGTGGTCCGGCACATCGCCGACGAGGTCCTCGTGCTCAAGTCCGGTCAGGTCGTGGAGACGGGCCCGACCTCGCGGGTCCTGGAGGCCCCGGAGCATCCGTACACCCGCCTCCTCCTGTCCTCGGTACCCCGCCGCGGCCGCTTCCCCACAACCCGGTGACCACGACCACGCCGGCCCCCGGGGGCCGGCGCCGGAGCCGCCCTCGGCGGCGTTCGGCCGCCTGGCCTGAAGTGGGTGAAGAGCGGCCTGACTTGGACGGTCATCCGGTGACGGGGATCCCGAGTTCGTCGAGCAGTCCGCGGACGCGCCGCTCGATCTGGTCGCGGATGGGCCGGACGGCGGCGACGCCCTGCCCGGCGGGGTCGTCGAGGGTCCAGTCGAGGTAGCGCTTGCCGGGAAAGTAGGGGCAGGCGTCGCCGCAGCCCATGGTGATCACGACGTCGGACGCCTGGACGGCCTCCACGGTCAGCACCTTGGGCGTCTCGGCGGAAATGTCGATGCCGGCCTCCGCCATGGCCTCGACCACGGCCGGGTTGACGGCGGCGGCCGGGGCGGAACCGGCGGAGCGGACCTCGACGCGGCCCTGGCCGAGGTGGGTGAGGAAGGCCGCGCCCATCTGCGAGCGGCCGGCGTTGTGCACGCAGACGAACAGCACGGACGGGCGGGCGGGGGACGGGTTCACAGCAGGAGGCTCCAGAGGTTCAGCGGGCGGCGGTGACGGCGGACGGGCCGATGGCACCGCCAAGCTGGGCGGCGACGAACGCGGGGACGGAGGCGGGTGCGGTTCCGCGGTCTCCGGCGACGGCCTCTCCCAGGTGCGTGGCGGCGTTCACCGGCGCAGCGTACTGGTTCGCCTCCTCCACCAACCCCACCGTCACCAGCCCATCCCACCACTCCCCCGAACAGCGGCCCACCGAACACGCATCTGCTACTTGAAAGTACAAAATCGCTAGGTAGATGCGCGGATAGATGACTGCTAGAGTCCGCATGCGCTGCTCGGGACAGGGTGGCGAGATGGCCGGTCCGGACCCCGGATCTGCCCTGAGCGGCGTACATCCGCGAGGCAGCCGGCCGTTGTGATGCCGTGGCAATTCCGCACCGACGACGCCCGCGCGCCCCTTCCGCTCCGTGCCGCCCATGCCGCCCATGCCGCCCATGCCGCCTTCGAGGCCCATCGCCCGCGCACCGCCCCTCGCTTGTCACCCGTCAGATGGGGAGATCCACATGACCGCAGGACCTCTGCGCCGTTTCGTCACCGGCAGGACGCTGGTACTCGGCGCCGTTCTCGCCTTGGCAGTGCCGGGAACCGCCCACGCCAACACCGTGGGCGTGACCGTGAAGACCCCGGGGGCCACCAGCGGCCCCGCCTCCGCCAACTCCGAGATATCGACCCACGGCGACTGTTCCAACGGCCTCGTCTCCGGCGGCGGGCTCAACCAGGCCATCGGCACCGGGGCGAGCGTGAACGGCAACCACGTCAACGGCACCTCGCCCAGCTCCAACGGCACCGCCGAATACACCGGCTCCACCGGTGTCGTCGGCACCGACGTCACGCACTGGCTCGGCATCGGGGGAAGCGGGGGCCAGGTCAACGCCTCCTTCTCCACCACCCCTTACGCCATGTGCCTCACCAGCAACCTGATCAACCACACCCAGGTCGTCATGAACAAGGCCAACACCCCCACCACCGGGGCGACCGCCGGCCTCGTCACGGCGACCTGCCCGGCCAACACCCGCCTGCTCGGGGGCGGCGCCCGCACCACCCCGGGCAACACGGGCAGCCTGAAGACGATCGCGAGCTTCCCCACCTTCAACGACTCCGCGCACGCCTTCGGCGCGAAGGCGGCGGCGGACGGAGAGACCAACCCGGACTCCTGGTCGGCGGCCGGCTGGGACTCCGGCGCCAACAGCGGCGACTACACCTACGCCTACGCCATCTGCACCGGCAGCGGCATCAGTGTCAGCGGCGCCACGGTGAAGGTCCGCTACACCGAGGTGAGCGGCCCGACCACCGGCAGCACCGGCCAGACGGCGACCGTGGGCTGCGGCCAGGGCGACGGGAACCTGGTCAGCGGCGGCGCCGCGATCAGCGGGGGCAGCGTGACCACGACCGGCTTCACCGGCCCGGGCTCGGGCGGCGACCACCTCAACGGAAGCTTCCCCAGCACCTCCGGCGGGGGCGCGGTCGGCGACGGGACCACGACGGCGGCGTACTGGACGGCCTCCGCCCACACCGGCGGCCAGTCCTCCCCCGGCACCCACACCGACGCCTGGGCCCTGTGCGCCAACGACGGCGTCTGAGGAAGCCGTTCCCGACCGCCCGCCTGACAGCGGCCACGCGCACGAACACCAGAGAGAGAATCCCATGAGCATGCAACTCCGGCGGGGCTCCGCCACCGGCAAGGCCCTGTTCCTGGCCGCCCTGCTGACCGTGGCGGTGCCGGGAGCCGCGTACGCCAGGACCGCCGACGTCACCGTCGTCACCCCCGGGCCCACCATGGGCCCCCCGACCCCCTTCACCGGTGTCACCTCGCACGCCGACTGCCCCGACGGCCTCGTCTCCGGCGGCGGCGCCGACCAGGCCATCGGCAGCGACGAGATGTCCAACGGCAACCACGTGATGGGCATGGCCCCCAGCGCCGACGGCGCCACCGAATACACCGACACCCCCGGGATCGTCGGCACCGACGCCAGCCACTGGATGGCGTTCGGCGGAAGCGGCAGCCGCAGCAGCGACGCCTTCTCCACCACCCCGTACGCGATCTGCCTGCACAGCAACCTGATCCGGCACACCCAGGTCGTCATGAACAAGGCCCAGGGGCCGACCAGCGGGCTGTCGTCCAGGCTCGTGACGGCGACCTGCCCGGCCGGCACCGTCCTGATCGGCGGCGGCGCGCGCACCACCCCGGCCAGTGTCGGCAGCCTCAAGCCGATCGCGAGCTTTCCCACCTTCGCCGACGCCGAGCACCACTTCGGCTCGATCGCGGCGGGCGACGGCGAGCACGACCCCGACTCCTGGACGGCGGTCGGCGGCATCGGCGGCGGCCGCGGCGCGGACAACATGACCTACGCCTACGCCATCTGCGGCACCGACGACATCGTCCTCAAGCACGTCTCCACGACGGTCCACTTCACCGAGGTCATCGGCCCCGACACGGCCTCCACGGGACAGACCGCGACGACGGGCTGCTCCCGCGAGGACGGGCAGCTGGTCAGCGGCGGCGCCGCGATCAGCGGCGGCAACGTCACCACGACCGACTTCAGCAAGGCGACCTCGGGCGGCCCCCACCTCAACGGCAGCTTCCCCAGCGACGCCGCCGGCACCCCGGCCGGCGGCGTGGGCGCCGACCCGTCGTACTGGACGGCAGCCACCCACAGCGGCGGTTCGCCCTCCCAGGGCAGCTACTCCGACGTCTGGGCGCTCTGCCTGGACGTGCGGCACGGGCACAAGCGGTAACGCGACGGCTTCCCCCAGGCGGACCCTCACGCACCAGGAGGGTCCGCCCGCACGCGTGGCCGAGGAGGCTCCGGACGACCCCGCGAAGTCGCCACGCCGGTGCGGCCGTCGCGCGGGCCGACGACGTCATCGCGCCCGGGGTGACCACGTCAACGGCACAGCAGCGCCGCACGGAGGTCGAGGCGGTGGTCGAGCCGGGAGAGGTCCAGGCCCGTGAGGACCTCGATGCGCTGGATGCGGTAGTGCACCGTGTTGACGTGCAGGTGGAGGGATTCGCTCGTACGCGCCCAGGAGCCGTTGTGGGCGAGGAACGTCTCCAGCGTTTCCCGCAGCATGGCGGCCGAGGCGCCGTCCTCTGTGGCGAGGGGCCCCAGTACCCGCGCGCTGAAGGCTCCGCGCACTTCACGCGGAAGACCGGTGAGGAGCCGGGCGAGCGTGGTGAAGCCGCCGGTGTCGGTCACCTCCGAGCGGTCGGGGGAGGTGCTGCGGGCCGAGTCCAGACCGTAGCGGGCTTCGCGCACGGCCCCCTCGAGACCGTCGGACGCGGCGACCCGGGAACTGATGCCGGCGTGCAGGAGCGTGGTCGGATCGCAGGCGTGCAGGAGCGGCCAGACCGACTCCAGTGTGCTGCGGGCGGACGGCCCGGATACGACGGCCACGGCGCCCTCGTTCGATTCCGCGACGACGTGCGCCTCCCCTTGGTGGGCGAGGGCCTCGGCGAGCACGGCGACGGCTCGCCCCGGACCGCCCGCACTCGTGCCGGCGGCGACCACGTGGAACGGGCCCTCGTCCGGGAGGCCGCAGGAGCGCAGCAGCTCCGCGACGGCCACCGGATCGGCCGGGGAGGCGCCGAGCAGCCGCACCAGCTCGGCGGACCGCTCGTCCGCCGGGTTCGCGCGCGCCCGCTCGCGGCACTCGGCCAGCACGCCCGCGAGTTCGTACAGGACGCGCAGGGGTACGTCGGTAGCGTCCGTCACGTTGAGGTACCAGCGGTCGTAGGGGGACGCCTCTCCCTCGATCGGTATGGTCACGCCGACCCCGCCCCTGATGTGCTCGGCCGCCTGGCGGGGCGCCAGAACCGGCGTCCCCGGCGTGCGGGCGACGATGCGGCCCGTGGCGGTGAGGACGCTGCACGCCGCGGGTCCGAGCCGCGTGAAGGCCGCGTTCAGGAGCTCCTCCGGTCCGGCCCCCTCGGTGAGCAGGCGTTGCAACCGGGTGCGCACGGCGGCGGGGAGGGCGTGGTGTGCGGTGGGACGCCGGCTGAGCTGGCCCCACTGCCGGAGGTAGAAGGCGTCCGTGATGGTACGGAAGCTGACCTCCGCCGGTACCGCGATGAGCGGGATCTCGTGGTTCATACAGGCGACGACGATGTCCTCGGGCACCGCCCCGTGCGTCTCCTCCCCCGCCAGCAGGGCGGCCGTCCCGGCCCCGCTGAGCGAGGAGACGAACTGCTCGGCCTTGCGGCGGCCGCCGTCGGCCGACCACCACACGAGCCCGCTGAGCACGATCTCGCCCGGTTGCAGGAAGCGCATCGGGTCCTCGAGGTCCGTGGCGGTCAGCCCGCTGATCTCCCTGCGCAGCAGCGGGTCCTCCGCCCACAGCAGCCGCAGTCTGAGGTCCTCGTCCTGGAGGAGTTGTCCGACGTGCATGTTCCAGCCTCCTTGCGTGGCGACGGACAGGAAATCCGCCGATCCGCATTCACCAGGATGATGCGGCTCCAGGCATCGTAAATGCCATGCTGACGGCCGGAAACACCGGCACCAGCGATGCGAGCGCACTGGTCGATCAACCAGGAGGACGCTGACGGCCCCGGTGTTTTCCGTGTGCGGCTCCAGTCGTTTCCGGCCATCCCGGCGACTTCACTGAAGGGGACGAGAAGGTCGCGAACGGGGGGTGGGTCATGGATCTCAACACGGTGCTGGACGTGCGGGACGCGCGTCGACGCGAGCCGTGGCGGCCGGGTGACGCGTGGCTCGGCGGGGGCACGTACCTGTTCTCCGAGCCGCAGCCGCGGATCCGGCGGCTGGTGGACCTGAGCCGGATGGGCTGGGAGCCGCTGACCCGGCTGCCCGACGGCTCGCTGGAGATCGCCGCCACCTGCACCATCGCGCAGCTCTCCCGGTACGGACGGCGCCTCGCGGAGCCGGCGGGGCCGCTGTTCGAGCAGTGCTGCCGTGCCTTCCTCGCCTCCTTCAAGATCTGGAACATGGCGACCGTCGGCGGGAACCTCTGCAACGCGCTGCCGGCCGGACCGATGATCTCTCTGGCCTCGGCCCTGGACGGGACGTGCCTGCTCCGGTCGCAGGACGGCGCCACGCGTCGCGTGAAGGCGGCCGGCTTCGTCCTCGGCGCGGGGCGCAAGGACCTGGCCGACGGGGAGCTGCTGCGTTCGGTGACCCTGCCCGCGTCGGGCCTCGCCTGCCGTACGGCCTTCCGCCAGGCGTCTCTCTACGGCCTGGGGCGGTCCGGCGTGCTGATCATCGGCACGCTCGACCCGCGGGACGGCTCTCTCGCGATCACCATCACGGCGGCCACGACCCGCCCGTTCCGCCTGTGGTTCCCGCTGCCCCCGCAGCCGGACGGCCTGAGGGACGCCATCCGCTCCGCCGTCGCCGACGGCGAGTGGTTCGACGACATCCACGGACTGCCCGAGTGGCGGCGGCACATGACGCTGCGCTTCGCCGAGGAGATCCGCCGCGAACTGACCCAGGACGGTGCCCGATGACCTTCCGTACGCACATCAACCATCAGCCCGCCGATACCGCACCCCGTGCGGGCCAGTGCCTGCGCACCTACCTGCGCGAGCAGGGCTGGTTCGGCGTGAAGAAGGGCTGCGACGCCGGCGACTGCGGGGCATGTACGGTGCACGTGGACGGCGAGCCCGTCCACAGCTGCCTGTACCCCGCCTTCCGCGCCGAGGGCCGCAGCGTGACCACGGTCGAGGGGCTGGCCCGCCCCGACGGGGAACTCCATCCCGTCCAGCAGAGGTTCCTCGACGCCCAGGGCTTCCAGTGCGGCTTCTGCACCGCCGGGTTCCTGATGACCACCGCCGCCCTGGAGGCGGAGCGCGGCACCGAGCAGGACGACGGCAAGCTCGACGACCTGCCCCGGGCCTTCAAGGGCAACATCTGCCGGTGCACCGGCTACCGGGCGATCGAGGACGCCGTCCGGGGCGTCCGGCACACCGAACGGCCGTGCGCGGGCCAGGCGGTGGGCCGCAGTCCCGGCGCCCCGGCCGGCCCCCAGGTCGTCACGGGCACCGCCCGCTACACCTTCGACGTCGACGTCCCCGGGCTGCTGCACATGAAGCTGCTGCGCTCCCCGCATCCGCACGCCCGGATCGTGTCCATCGACACGGCCGACGCCCTGCGCGTGCCCGGCGTCCACGCCGTCCTCACCCACGAGGACGCCCCGGCCACGCTCTACTCCACCGCCCGGCACGAGCACCCCACCGAGGACCCGGACGACACCCGGGTGCTGGACGACGTCGTCCGCCACGTCGGCCAGCGCGTGGCCGCGGTCGTGGCCGACAGCGAGCGGGCCGCCGAGGAGGGCTGCCGGCTCGTCCGGGTCGTCTACGAGGAACTCCCGTACGTCACCGACCCGGAGGAGGCCATGCGGCCGGGCGCCCCCGCCCTGCACGGCGACAAGGGCCCCGAGTCGCGGATAGCCCGGGCCGAGAACAACGTCGCCGGAGAGGTACACGGCGAGATCGGCTGTGTGGCGGACGGCTTCGCCGAGGCGGCCGTGGTCTACGAGGAGACCTTCCGGACCCAGCGGGTGCAGCACGCGAGCCTGGAAACCCACGGCAGCGTGGCCTACTTCGAGCCGAAGGAGGACGGGACCGGCGAGCGGCTCACCGTACGCTCCTCCACCCAGGCCCCCTTCCTCACCCGCCGTGCCCTGTGCGCGCTGTACGGGCTGCCGGAGGACGGGGTACGCGTGGTGGCGGGCCGGGTCGGCGGCGGTTTCGGCGGCAAGCAGGAGATGCTGACCGAGGACATCGTCGCCCTCGCCGCGCTGAAACTGCGCCGCCCGGTCAAGCTGGAGTACACGCGGGCCGAGCAGTTCCACGGCGCCACCACCCGGCACCCGTTCACCATCGGCATCAAGCTCGGCGCCCGCGCCGACGGCACCCTGACCGCCGTCCGGATGCGTGTGGTCGCCAACACCGGCGCGTACGGGAACCACGGCCCCGCCGTGATGTTCCACAGCGTCGGTGAGTCCTTCGCCGTCTACCGCGCCCCGCACAAAAAGGTCGACGCGTACTCCGTCTACACCAACTGCGTCCCGGCCGGCGCCTTCCGCGGCTACGGACTGGGCCAGGTCACCTTCGCCGTGGAATCGGCCATGGACGAACTGGCCCGCCGCCTCGGGATGGACCCGCTGGTTCTCCGCGAGAAGAACATCATCGGCGCCGGTGATCACATGGTCAGCCCCATCGGCGAGGAGGAGGACCTGCACATCGCCTCCTACGGACTCGACCAGTGCCTCGGCGTGGTCCGCCGGGCCCTCGCCGAGGACACCAGCGCCGAGGAGGCCCCGGAAGGCTGGCTCACCGGCCAGGGCGCCGCCATGGCGATGATCGCGACCGGTCCGCCCGGCGGGCACTACGCCGACGCGCGGGTCTCTCTGCTGGAGGACGGCACGTACGACGTCGCCGTGGGCACCGCCGAGTTCGGCAACGGCACCACCACCGTCCACCAGCAGATCACCGCCGGCGCCCTGAACACCACCGAGGACCGGATCCGCATCCGGCAGTCCGACACGGACGTCGTCCGGCACGACACCGGCGCCTTCGCCTCCGCCGGCACGGTCGTCGCGGGCAAGGCCGTGCTCCTCGCCGCGACGTCCCTGGCCGAGCGGCTGAAGACCCTGGCCGCCCGCCACACCGGCGTCGCCCGGCACCTGTGCGCGCCGGGCGCCGAGGCCTTCGACTGCGCGGGCCGGGTGGTCACCCTCAAGGAGCTGTACGAGGCCGCGCACGCCCACGGCGCCGAGGAGGAGCTGGCGGCCGACGGCCACTGGGGTGGCTCCCCGCGCTCCGTCGCCTTCAACGCCCAGTGGTTCCGCGTCGCCGTCGACCCCGGCACGGGCGAGATCCGCATCCTGCGCAGCGTGCACGCCGCCGACGCGGGCAAGGTCATGAACCCCGTGCAGTGCCGGGGCCAGGTCGAGGGCGGCGTCGCCCAGGCACTCGGGGCCACGCTCTTCGAGAACGTACGCGTCGACGGGCGCGGCGAGGTCACCACCGCCGCCTTCCGCCGGTACCGCCTCCCGCAGTACGCCGACGTCCCCCGTACGGAGGTCCACTTCATGGAAACCTCCGACGCCATCGGGCCGCTGGGCGCCAAGTCGATGAGCGAGAGCCCCTTCAACCCGGTCGCCCCGGCCTTGGCCAACGCCCTGCGCGATGCCACCGGGATCCGCTTCACCGAACTGCCGGTGACCCGCGACCGCATGTGGCTCGCCCTCGACCACGGCAGAGCCGTCTGATCAGACACCGTCGGGCGACCTGCGGGCCGGACGTTCGACCACCATGGCCCCGGACGCGCGAAAGGCCGCCCTCTCACGGATGAGAGAACGGCCTCCGACCTGCATAGAGCATGGTCGGGACGACAGGATTTGAACCTGCGACCCCTTGACCCCCAGTCAAGTGCGCTACCAAGCTGCGCCACGTCCCGTTGTACTGCTTGTGTCCCTGCGACCTGGGGTTTCCCCTCGTGCGCCGGGCACACGCAGAACATTACCGCACGTTGAGGGGTGCGCGTGCACCGGTGAGGGGGGCGGGGGAGGATGGGGCGGTGGACGGTCGGGAGCGGGATCGGGATGGTGCGGGGCGGGCGCGGAGTGCGCGGCCGCGGGACGGGCTGGGGCGGCCCCTGGCCTATGGGGCCGAGGGCGTGGCGCGGCAGCCCGAGGGGGTCGTGCGGTCGCCGCGTGAGACGGTCGTGGAGGCGCAGCGGCTGCTGGACGCCGGGATGCCGTTCCACGCGCACGAGGTGTTCGAGGACGCCTGGAAGTCCGGGCCGGCGGCGGACGCCGCCCTGTGGCGGGGGCTGGCGCAGCTGGCCGTGGGGCTGACGCACGCCGCGCGCGGGAACGCCCTCGGCGGGGCGCGGCTGCTGCGGCGCGGGGCGGCTTCGCTGGGCGGGGTGGAGCGTGCGTACGGGGTGGACCTGCCGGGGCTGGTCCGGTGGGCCGGGGAGCTGGGCCACCGGGTCGAGGCCGGGGGTGCGGTGGACGCGGCCCGTGAGGCGCCGAGACTAGGCGGAGGCGGGCTCTAGCAGGTCCCAGCGGTTTCCGTAGAGGTCCTCGAAGACGGCGACGGAGCCGTACGGCTCGTGGCGCGGCTCCTCCAGGAAGCGGACGCCTTCGGCGGTCATGCGGGCGTGGTCGGCGGCGAAGTCGGCGGTGTAGAGGAAGAAGCCGACCCGGCCGCCGGTCTGGTCGCCGACGCGGGCGCGCTGGGCGTCGTCCTTGGCGCGGGCCAGCAGCAGGGCGGACTCCCGGGCGCCGGGCGGGCGGACGACGACCCAGCGGGAGCCGTCCGGCCGGGGGGTGTCCTCGGCGAGTTCGAAGCCGAGGGCGCGGGTGTAGAAGTCGATGGCCTCGTCGTAGTCGTGGACCACGAGGGCGGTCAGGGCGATGTGGGATGGCATGCGGCTATTGTGCGCCGAGGAGGACGACGTCCAGGGTGCGGGGGCCGTGTACGCCCTCCACCCGGTCGAGTTCGATGTCGCTGGTGGCGGACGGGCCGGAGATCCAGGTCAGCGGGCGGGCCGGGTCGAGGCGTTCGAGGGCCTGCGGGACGGAGTCGACGACCTGCCCGGGGACGCGGACCACGCAGACGTGATGGTCCGGGATGAGGGTGATGCGGCGCCGGCCCTGGTCGGGGCCTCCGTCGAGGACGATCGTGCCGGTCTCGGCGATGGCCAGGGCGCAGCCGGTGACGACGCTGTCGACCCGGTCGAGCTCGTGCGGGGTGGACCGGGACCGGTCGTGGACGCGGGTCGCGGCCGAGGCCGCGAGCCAGTGCGGGGGCAGGGCCGGGGGGACGAGGACCGTGCGGGAGGCGGAGAGCAGCCGTGCCAGGAGCGGCGCGATGCCGTCCTCGTCCGTGCGGTGGACCCGTGCCCGGTACTCCGTCAGGTGGGCGGCGAGGAGGTCCGCCGTCTCGGCGGGGGTGCGGGTGCCGTGGACGCGGAGGTAGTCCCGGGGGACGGGGTCCGCGGCCGGGGCGCCCGAGGTGGCGCGGCGGATACGGGCCAGGATGCGGTCCCTCGTGGTCATGTGCGGGTCCCCCGTTCGCGGAGCCACCAGTCGCGGAAGGGTTCCGCCGGGAGGTCGGGAAGTTCGCGGGTGTCGGTCCAGGCGCGGCCCGGGCCCGGGAGGCGGCGGGGGCGCAGGCGGCGGGCACGGGCCAGCAGGCGTTCGCCCGCGCGCAGGGCGCCGGGGTGGTCGAGGAGGAGCCGGGCGGCGCGCATGGCGGCCCGTTCGGCGGTGTGGCCGTGCGCGGGGCGCAGTCGTACGCGGACCCCCTCGCGGGTCACGGGGCCGCCCTGGACGACGCGTTCGCGCAGGTGGACCAGGATCTCGGGGATGTCGATGGCGACGGGGCAGACCTCGTAGCAGGCCCCGCACAGGGTGGAGGCGTAGGGCAGGGTGGCGTCGACCGGGCTCGCGGTGCCGCGCAGTTGGGGGCTGAGGACGGCGCCGATGGGGCCGGGGTAGACGGATCCGTAGGCGTGGCCGCCGGCGCGTTCGTAGACGGGGCAGACGTTGAGGCAGGCGGAGCAGCGGATGCAGCGCAGGGCCTGGCGGCCGGTCTCGTCGGCGAGGGTGTCGGTGCGGCCGTTGTCCAGGAGGACGAGGTGGAAGGCGGACGGGCCGTCGCCGTCGAGGGTGCCGGTCCACATGGTGGTGTACGGGTTCATCCGCTCGGCCGTGGAGGAGCGCGGCAGGGTCTGGAGGAAGATCTCCAGGTCGCGGAAGGTGGGGACGACCTTCTCGATGCCGACGACCGAGATCAGGGTGTCGGGGAGGGTCAGGCACATCCGGCCGTTGCCCTCGGATTCGAGGACGACCATCGTGCCGGTCTCGGCGACCATGAAGTTGGCGCCGGAGACGGCGACTTCGGCGCGCAGGAACTTCTCCCGCAGGTGCAGGCGGGCGGCTTCGGCGAGTTCGCGCGGGTCGTCGCCGAGGTCCTCGGGGGCGGGGCGCCCCCAGCGGCCCATCTCGGAGCGGAAGACGTCGCGGATCTCGTCGCGGTTGCGGTGGATGGCGGGGACGAGGATGTGGGAGGGCCGGTCGTGGCCGAGCTGGACGATGAGTTCGGCGAGGTCGGTCTCGTAGGCGGCGATCCCGGCGGCCTCCAGGGCCTCGTTGAGGCCGGTCTCCTGGGTGGCCATCGACTTGACCTTGACGACCTCGCGTGCGCCGGTGGCCAGGACGAGGGCGGTGACGATCCGGTTGGCCTCCTCGGCGTCGGCCGCCCAGTGGACGGTGCCGCCCGCCGCGGTGACGGCGGCCTCCAGCTGGAGGAGGTAGCGGTCGAGGTGGCGCAGGGTGTGGTCCTTGACGGCCTTGCCGGCCGCGCGCAGCTGCTCCCAGTCGGCGAGTTCGGTGACCGCGCGGGCCCTCTTGTCGCGGATGGTGTGGGTGGCGCGGCGCAGGTTGGCGCGCAGGACCTCGTCCCGTACGGCCTCCTTCGCCGCCTCGGGGAAGGGCGGGAAGGCGGGCATGCCCAGCGGCGTGGGCGTCATGGCAGCGGGTCCTCCTCGGTCGACGCCAGGATCTCGGCGAGGTGCAGGGTCCGCAGCGGGGAGCCGGCGCGGCGCAGGGTGCCGTCGAGGTGGGCGAGGCAGGAGTTGTCGGCCCCGCACAGCACCTCGGCGCCCGTGGCGCGGGCGGCGGCGGTCTTGTCGGCCGCCATGGCGGCCGACACGTCCGGGTTCTTCACGGCGAAGGTGCCGCCGAAGCCGCAGCACTCCTCGGCGCCGGGCAGCTCGACGAGTTCCAGGCCCTTGACGGCGGCCAGCAGCCGCCGGGGGCGCTCGCCCAGGCCCAGGGTGCGCAGGCCGTGGCAGGAGGGGTGGTAGGTGACGGTGTGCGGGAAGTACGCGCCGACGTCGGTCACTCCGAGCACGTCCACGAGGAACTCGGTGAGCTCGTACACGCGCGGTACGAGGTCCTCCGCGAGCCGTTCCAGTCCGCTCCCCCGCCCCTCCCGGGCGGCCTGGCGGGCGATGCGCGGGTAGTGGGCGCGGATCATCGCGGCGCAGGAGCCGGAGGGGGTGACCACGTGGTCGTGGCCGGCGAAGGCCTCGGCCGTGCGGCGCAGCAGCGGTTCGCTCTCGCGCCGGTAGCCGGTGTTGTACTGCGGCTGGCCGCAGCAGCTCTGGGCCGCCGGGAAGTCCACGTCGACGCCGAGCCGCTCCAGGAGGCGGACGACGGCGATGCCCGTACGGGGGTAGAGGGCGTCGTTGACGCAGGTGACGAACAGGGCGACACGCATGGTGGGCACAATAGCCCGGTGAAGAAGTTCTCAGTGATCGGTATAGGCGCGGGCGACCCGGACCACCTGACCCTCCAGGCGGTCAAGGCGATCGGCGCGGCGGACGCATTCCTCATCCTGGAGAAGGGGGAGGAGAAGGCGGACCTGACGGGGCTGCGGCGCGCCATGCTGGAGGCGCACGCCCGGCCCGGCCACCGGCTGGTGGAGGGCCGCGACCCGGACCGCGACCGGACTCCGGCGGAGTACGCCCCGACCGTGGACGGCTGGCGCAGCGCCCGGGCCGAGATCTTCGAGCGGTTCATCGCCGAGGACCTCGCGGACGGTGAGACCGGGGCCTTCCTGGTGTGGGGCGACCCCTCCCTGTACGACTCCACGCTCGCGATCCTCGACGAGGTGCTGGAGCACGGGCGCGTGGCGTTCGAGCACGAGGTGGTGCCCGGCATCAGCAGCGTGTCGGCGCTGCTGGCGCGGCACCGCACCAACCTCAACCGGGTGGGGCGCCCGGTCCAGATCACCACGGGCCGGCGGCTGGCGGAGGGCTGGCCGCAGGACGTGGACGACGTGGTGGTGATGCTGGACGCGCGGCACGCGTTCACCGCCCACCTCGACCAGGACCTGTTCATCTACTGGGGCGCGTACGTGGGCACCCCGGACGAGATCCTGGTGTCGGGGAAGCTGTCGGAGGTGTCCGGCCGCATCGAGGAGCTGCGGACCGAGGCCCGGGCCCGCAAGGGCTGGATCATGGACACCTATCTGCTGCGGCGCCCCTGAGGCCCCGGAGCCGGCCGGCGGATCACCGCAGGAAGGCGGGCAGGGCCGCGGCGAGGCGTTCGTACTCCTCGGCCCGGTTGTAGACCTGCCCGCAGACCCGCAGCCCGCCGCCGCCCTCGCGGGGCCAGACCAGGACCCGGATGCGGAGCTTCGCGGCGAGTTCCTCGCGCAGGGCGGTGGCCGCCTCGCGGGTCTCGGCGACGCCGGGCGGCAGCAGCAGGGAGCGCAGGGCCAGGCCCGGGGTGTGCGGCAGCGGGGTGAGGCCGGGGATCCGGGCGAGCAGCCCGGCGCCGTAGCCGGCCAGCGCGCTGTTGTGCTCCCGGACCCGGTCGGCGCCGAGCCGCTCCAGGAGGTCGAGGCCCTCGGGGGCGGCCAGCCAGCCGGTGTAGTCGAAGGTGGCGCGGTACTCGACGGAGAGCGGGAAGCCCTGGTGGTCCTCCCATGAGGGGCTGAGGGAGCGGACCCGGGCGCGGTGGGCGGGGGCCACGGCGAGGAGGGCGCTGCCGGAGGGGGCGTACCCCCATTTGTGCAGGTTCCCGAACCAGAAGTCGGCGCCGGCGGCGACCGGCTCGGCCAGCATGCCGGGGGTGTGGGCGCCGTCGACGACGGTGGTGATCCCGCGCGCGGCGAGGTCGGCCAGGAGCCGGGGGCCGGCGATGAGGCGGGCGGTGGGCGAGCTGACGTGGTCGAGGACGGCCACCTTGGTGCGGGGGGTGATCCCGGCGAGGACGGCCTCGCGGACGGCGTCCTCGTCGGGGAGGAGCGGGTCCAGGGCCACGGTGACCAGCTTGGCCCGGCGGGCGGCGGCGTCGACGACGGTGCCGTAGCCGTGGTCGGTGACCAGGATCTCGTCGCCCTCGGCGAGGGGGATCGCGTCGAGGGCGAGGTTGGCGCCCTCGGTGGCGTTGGAGATGAACGCGAGGCCGTCCGGGTCCGCTCCCAGGCGCGCCGCGATCCGGCCCCGGGCGGCGGTGAGCCGTTCGGAGACCCCGTTGAAGAAGGCGTCGGGGTCGGCGTGGGCCTGGGTGCGCAGGGCCTCCTGGGCTTCCTGGACGGGCAGCGGGACCGCCCCGTAGGAGCCGTGGTTGAGGTGCGCGACGGCGGGGTCCAGCCGGAAGAGGGCGGGGCCGCCGGGGAAGGCGGAGGGGGCGGTCGGTTCGGTCACGGATGCCTCCGGGTCGGGGACGGGCGGGCGTGCCTGACCTCGGGGGCCGGCTCCGGCAGCATGCGGCGGGTCCGGGGTGCGGCGAAAGGGCCGCTTGGGCGGGATTGGCCTGGCAGGGGATGCGCCGCGCCCGATTTCGGCGTCTGTGCGCGGATGCCTCCGCCCGTTCCGCCCCCGGCCCGGCCCGGCTGCCGGGCATGGGCGCCCGGGCCCGGTACGGCGGGCACCGCTCCCCCGCCCGGCGTCCCGGCTCGACGCCCCGCCCGCCGCTAGCGGGGGCGGCCGCTCGTGGCCGCGTAGTACTGGAGGTCCTGCACCGGCACCGTGCGGTCCGCCGGGTACGGGAGTTCCACCTCCGCCACCGCCCTGCCGTCGCGCACCAGCCGGGCGGAGCTGATGCCCGGTCCCAGCGGGAGCAGCCGCGAGTGGAGCCCGGCCGGGGCCCCGTACTCCCCCGTGGTGCGGCCGACGGCGGTGCGGACGGTGCCGGGGGCCGTCAGGAAGCTGAGCACCTCCACCGTGTCCCGGGCGGCGGCGCTGCCCTGGCGCAGGGACATCAGCCGGGACTGGGCGCCGGTCGGGCCGGCGTCCGCGAACTGGGTGCGGCCGGTGAGGTACAGGGTGTCGCGGACGATGCGCGGCCACGCTCCGGTCTTGAAGCGGGTCAGGTAGTACGAACTGAGGTCGAGGTAGGCGTGGCCGTTGTGCAGGGACGGCGCGAACTGGCTGCCCTCGGAGTAGTCGTTCCAGGTGGTCAGCTGGACCCAGTCGGCGCCGTCGTCGATGGCGTGGTTCCAAGTGGCGCGCAGGGTCGCGGTGTTGCCGGCCTCGTCGTAGATCCCCTGGTTGGGGCGGGCGTCCTGGACGGACACGGGCTGCATCCAGATCTTCCCCAGGCCGTGGGCCCGGCGGACGTCGGCGGTGGCCCCCTCCTGGCCGGCGTAGCTGCGGCTGCCCCACTCGGAGAACCCGTGGCTGATCGGGGCGAAGGCGGCGGCGTGGGCGTCGAGGTCGAGGAAGAGCGGGACGAAGGCGGTCCGGACGCCGTGCCGGGCGGCGAGGTCGTCGATGACCCGGCTCCACCAGCCGGGCTCCTTCTGTTCGGCCTTGAACGGGGAGAGGACGAGGCGGCCGTCGCCGAGCCGGTGGGCGGCGGGGTACCGGGCGAGGGCGGCGACGGCGTCGGCGAGCACGGCGGGGTCGTCGGTGTCGAGCGCGGTCATGTCGGGCATCAGCATGATCCGGAAGGCGGGGTCCACCGCGTGGGCCGCCTTCAGCAGCAGTTCGGCCCGCTCCCGGTTCTTGCCGGTGAGGGAGAGCAGGTCGAGGGTGAAGCCGTCGATGCCGGCGTCGCGCGCGGTGCGCACCTCCTGCCGGAGGTTGGCGTACTCCCAGTCGCCGTCCTTGGGCGGGACGGGCAGCGGGCGGTCGCGCAGCAGGCCGCCGTACTGGCGGTGCTTGCCGCCCTCGCCGTCGGGGTCGAGGTAGCCGCGGGTGTAGTAGTCGCTCTCGGCGGGCGCGTTGTCCAGGGAGAGCGGGTACGGGGTGAAGTAGTGGGCGAACACCAGCTTCCGGCCTGCCTCGCCGGAGCGCAGCGCGGCCGGAGCGGGGAGGTCGAAGGGGAGGGCTCCGGCGGGGCGGACGGCGCCGTCGGGGGCGGCGGCCGGATCGGCGGCGCCGGCCCGGAAGGGGTCCCAGGCGACGCCGGCGGCGGCGCAGGCGCCGGCCAGGAGCAGGACGCACAGCAGCAGCGCCGGTAACGGCCTCCCGCGTGGGCGCCGGTGGGTGGAGGCCGCGCGCACGCGCCCGTCGGTCCGCCGCTCGGCCGTCATCGTCGATCCCCTCCCCTGGGCCCGCCCCCGCCGGGGGCTGCACAGCAGTAGAGCCGATGTCCGGGCCGCGGACAACCGTTCGCCGGGCCGGGGCGCGGCGCGTACCGCACGGGGATCGCCGCAACCGTGAAGACCGCTTTGCCCGGGCTAATTTGGCGTTCATGCCGATGACCGTGGTGCGGCGCCGCCGAGGGATGCTCCCGAAGCTGCGCAAACGCATGCGCAACTCCTTCCTGTTCGTTCCGTTCGCGGGTCTGCTGATCGGCTGGCTGCTGGCCACGGTCGTGGTCCAGGCCGACTCCCTCATCCACGACCTCGACGCCCGCTGGGCCGATGTGGACCTTTCCGACCAGTGGTTCCTGCGTACGGCGGCGGACTTTGGGTCGGCGGCGAAGACGGCGGTCGCCGCGGTCAGCTCGGCGATGCTGACGTTCATCGGCGTGGTCTTCTCGATCACCCTGGTCGCGCTCCAGATGGCGGCGGGCCAGTTCTCGCCCCGGGTGCTGCGCATCTACGTGGAGAGCGGGGTCACGAAACTGACCCTGGGGACGTTCCTGTGCACCTTCCTGTACACGCTGCGGGTGCAGAAGGAGTACGGCTCCTCGACGGACGGCTCCGACACGGTCGTGCCCTACCTGGGTGCCTCGCTCGCCATGGGCTTCCTGCTGCTCAGTCTCGCCCTGTTCGTCGTCTACGTGCACTCCACCATCCGGCTGATGCGGGTCACGTACGTCATGGACCGGGTGTGCGGGGAGAGCCTGCGGCTGATCCGCGACAGCGCCCGTCCCGCGCGCGGCGGGGACGGCGGCCCCGGGGAGCGGGGCGCGGAGCCGGGCGGCACGCCGGTGGCGCACGTCTGGCGGCCCGGTGTGCTCCAGGCCGTGGACGTGCCCCGGCTGGTGGCGCTCGCCGTGCGGGAGGGGCTGGTCCTGCACCTGGTCCCCCGGATCGGGGACTACCTCGTGCCGTACACCCCGCTGTTCCGGGTCGCGGGCGGGGCGGCGCCCTCCGACGCGGACCTCCAGGCGGCCCTGGAGCTGGGGGTGGAGCGGACCACCGAGCAGGACCTGGCCTTCGGGATCCGCCAGCTCGCCGACATCGCCTCGCGCGCCCTGTCCCCGTCGGTCAACGACCCGACGACGGCGGTGCAGGCCCTGGACCGGATCCAGGTGCTGCTGACCGCCTTCGCGGGGCAGCCCCTGGGGCGGGCGTACCACCGGGACGCGCGGGGCGCGGTGCGGCTGGTGGAGACCCTGCCGAGCTGGCCGGAGCTGCTGGACCTGGCCCTGACGGAGGTCCGGGACTATGGGATCGGCTCGGCGCAGATCACCCGGCGCATCGCGGCCTGCCTGGACGACCTGGAGCGGCTCGCCCCGCCCGAGCGGCGCGAGCCCGTACGGCGCCACCGGGACCTCCTCGAAGAGGCCGTCCACATCACGGCGGCGACCCCGCAGCGCGCGGCGTTCGCCCTCCAGCCGGACCGGCAGGGCATCGGCTGAACCGCACGGCTGCGGAATGCGACATTCCCCTGGTCATATGTGTGAAGTGGCGCATAATCGTCGACACGCGGCTCGAACGATCCCTGCTGCCGCACCGGTCACGCATGCAATGGGGGGCATCGTGATGATGGGGGAAACCGGACCGGCCCGAGCGGCCGGGACGGCCGGGACGCTGCCGGCCACGTCCGCGGAACTGTCGGTCCTGCTCACCGCCGTCCGGCGGGGCCGGGTCCTGACCGTCACGGGCCGCTTCCGCGCACCGCGCGCCCTGCTGGTGCGGGACATCGCGCGCCGTATCTCGTCCAATTTCTGCGACGGCGCCGCCGTGGTCTCCCTCCGGGGGGACGGCGGCGTGCGCGACCTCGTGGCCGCGCTGGGCTGCGTGCCCGGCATGCCCTTCCTGCCCTGCGGGACCGCGAACGCCGCCTCCTGGCTCGCCGAGCGGGACATGCTGCTGGTGCTGGACGACAGCGACCGGCTCTCCCCCGAGGCGCTGGCGTGGCTGCGGCGGCTGCTCGCCGTCGCTCCGGGCCTGCGCATCCTGGCGGCGGGCCGCCACCCCCTGGCCGTCGGCCAGGGCCGGGTCCACCGCCTCTGATCCGGACACGGGTACGGGTCCGCCCCGGCCGGCGTGTGCCGGCCGGGGCGGACCCGTACCACCGCTGTGGGCCCCGGGCGTCAGCCCAGGATCGTGAGCGCCTGGTTCAGCGTCGCGGACGGACGCATGACGGCCGCGGCCTTGGCCGGGTCGGGCTGGTAGTAGCCGCCGATGTCGGCCGGGGAGCCCTGGACGGCGATGAGCTCGGAGACGATGGTCTCCTCCTGCTCGGCCAGCGTCTTGGCCAGCGGCGCGAAGGCCTCGGCCAGCTGGGCGTCGTCGCTCTGGCCGGCCAGCTCCTGCGCCCAGTACAGGGCGAGGTAGAAGTGGCTGCCGCGGTTGTCGATGCCGCCGAGGCGACGGGTCGGCGACTTGTCCTCGTTGAGGAAGGTGCCGGTGGCGCGGTCGAGGGTGTCGGCCAGCACCTGGGCGCGGGCGTTGCCCGTGGTGGTGGCGAGGTGCTCGAAGGAGGCGGCCAGCGCGAAGAACTCGCCGAGCGAGTCCCAGCGCAGGTAGTTCTCCTTGACCAGCTGCTGGACGTGCTTGGGGGCGGAGCCGCCGGCGCCCGTCTCGAAGAGGCCACCGCCCGCCATCAGCGGGACGACCGACAGCATCTTGGCGCTGGTGCCCAGCTCCAGGATCGGGAAGAGGTCGGTCAGGTAGTCGCGGAGCACGTTGCCGGTCACCGAGATGGTGTCCTCGCCGCGGCGGATGCGCTCCAGGGAGAACTTGGTGGCCTCGACCGGGGAGAGGATCTCGATGGTCAGACCGTCGGTGTCGTGCTCGGCCAGGTACGTCTTGACCTTGGCGATCAGCTGCGCGTCGTGGGCGCGGGTCTCGTCGAGCCAGAACACGGCCGGGGCGCCGGTGGCGCGGGCGCGGGTGACGGCGAGCTTGACCCAGTCCTGGATCGGCAGGTCCTTGGTCTGGCAGGCGCGGAAGATGTCGCCGGCGGCGACCTCCTGCTCCAGGAGCGCGTTGCCCGCGGCGTCGACGACGCGGACGGTGCCCGCGGCGGCGATCTCGAAGGTCTTGTCGTGGCTGCCGTACTCCTCGGCCTTCTGGGCCATGAGGCCGACGTTCGGCACCGAGCCCATGGTGGCCGGGTCGAACGCGCCGTGGGCGCGGCAGTCCTCGACGACGGCCTGGTAGACGCCGGCGTAGCTGCTGTCCGGGAGGACGGCGAGGGTGTCGGCCTCGGCGCCGTCCGGGCCCCACATGTGGCCGGAGGTGCGGATCATGGCCGGCATCGAGGCGTCGACGATGACGTCGGACGGCACGTGCAGGTTGGTGATGCCCTTGTCGGAGTCGACCATCGCGAGGGCCGGGCCCTCGGCGATCTCGGCGTCGATGGAGGCCTTGATCGCGTCGCCGTCGGGCAGGGCGCCCAGGCCGTTCAGGATGGTGCCGAGGCCGTCGTTCGGGGAGAGGCCGGCGGCGGCCAGGGTCTCGCCGTAGCGGGCGAAGGTCTTCGGGAGGAAGGCGCGGACCACGTGGCCGAAGACGATCGGGTCGGAGACCTTCATCATCGTGGCCTTGAGGTGCACGGAGAACAGGACGTCCTCGGCCTTGGCGCGCTCGATCTGGTCGTTGAGGAAGGTGCGCAGCGCGTCGACGTGCATGACGGACGCGTCGACGACCTCGCCGGCCAGGACCGGTACGGACTCGCGCAGCACGGTGACGGCGCCGTCGGCGGCGACGTGCTCGATGCGCAGGGTGCCCGCCTCGGCGATGACGGTGGACTTCTCGGTGGAGCGGAAGTCGTCGGCGCCCATGGTGGCGACGTTGGTCTTCGACTCGGGGGTCCAGGCGCCCATGCGGTGCGGGTGGGCCTTGGCGTAGTTCTTCACCGAGGCGGGGGCGCGGCGGTCGGAGTTGCCCTCGCGCAGGACCGGGTTGACGGCGCTGCCCTTGATCTTGTCGTAGCGGGCGCGGACGTCGCGCTCCTCGTCCGACTTCGGGTCGTCCGGGTAGTCCGGAAGGGCGTAGCCCTGGCCCTGGAGCTCGGCGATCGCGGCCTTCAGCTGCGGGATCGAGGCCGAGACGTTGGGCAGCTTGATGATGTTGGCCTCGGGGGTCTTCGCCAGCTCGCCGAGCTCGGCGAGGGCGTCGGCGATGCGCTGCCCCTCCTCGAGGTACTCGGGGAACACGGCGATGATCCGACCGGCCAGGGAGATGTCACGGGTCTCGACATTCACACCGGCCGTCGACGCGTAGGCCTGGATCACAGGCAGGAAGGAATACGTCGCGAGGGCCGGGGCCTCGTCAGTGTGCGTGTAGATGATGGTCGAGTCAGTCACCGGATGCTCCGCTCCACAGTCTGCGTCTCTCGTCTGCAACATTGCTCGACATCAAGATATCTCGTGATCGGCCCGGTCAGGACAGCCCCCTGCCGCAACCCGGGGGAGACGCGCGTCACCCCGGCACGCGAAAGCGCCGTCACCGGCTGCTACGAGCCGGTGGCGGCGCTGTGGGGTGCGGGTCCGCCCGGAGGTGCGTCAGGCGGCGATCTGCTTGGGGCTGGGGCCGTACGCGTTCGGCCCGGCGTCACCCTCGGTGGCCATCAGGATGAGCATCCAGATGAACCCGATGAAGGGGATGAGGCTGATCAGGTACCACCATCCGGACTTGCCCGTGTCGTGCAGCCGGCGGACCGAGACCCCCAGGGAAGGGAGGAAGACGGCGAGGGTGTAGATCCAGGAGAGAACCGGGTAGCTGCCGAGCGCGTAGTCGAGGATCGTGAGGACGATGACGATCGGGATGTTCCAGAGGAGGAACATCCAGTACTCCTGGCGGCGGGCGCGGCCCTGGAAGTCGGCGTACCGCTTGATGACGTCGAGGTAGTAGTTCACGAGTCCCCCCTTGGGACGGAACCTGCGGCCCCTCCCCTGAAAAAACGGGGCCGGGCCGGACTTATGCCCTCACGACGACGCCCTCAAGCCACTTCGAGCCAACCGAATAAGGCCAGCACCCCTGGTTTCAAAGGCAGTTGTGCCGCTCGACGGGCCGCGTTCAGCCGATGTGGTACGAGTCCCCGTACACCTTCCAGTCAAGCGGGGTGTTCAGGTTGAGGTTGCCCTTGCGGAGGAAGACGCGCTGGGCGGTGTCGACGCGGCTGGTGTCGCTGTGCGCCTCCTCCTGCTTCATCGCCCAGACGCGGGCGTCGAGGAAGGCGTTCAGCCAGGTGGTCTCGTTGCCGCCCTGGGCCGGGGGCTTGGCCTTCGACAGCGCCCGCTTGCGGATGTTGCGGAAGCTGGTGGCGTCGCCGCCGTCGCCGTGCATGACGATGGCGTCGTAGTAGATGAACTGGCCGAGGGCGCCGACGCCGTCGGCCTTGCCCTGCTTGACGGCCGGGTTGAAGTAGACCCGGTCGCGCTCGTGGTCCTGGGCCTTCTTGAACTCGGCGTCCTGGGCGGCCTTGGCCCAGTCCTTGGTGAAGTTCGGGTCCAGGCCCGCGTGGGAGTCGCCGCCGTTGACCTTGCGCAGGGCCGGGAGGTACTTGGCGAGCACGTTGCCGGGCTTGACCTGGGTGTAGTACTCGACGAGGTCGAGCATGTCGCCGGTGCCGGAGCAGAAGCCGATGATGCCGGCGGTGTAGCCGCGGCCGTCGCCTATGTCCTCGATGTACTTGTACTGGGCCTTCCAGTCGAGGGAGGAGTTCTCGGCGCTGGAGACGATCCGCATGGCGACGTCCTTCTTCGCCGGATCGTCGAGGCCGACGGCCGCGCGGGCGGCGGCGGCCGGCGGGGTGGGGGCGGCGGGCACGGCCTGGGCCGCCGGGACCGCGAGGAGGGTGGCGCCGAGGAGGGCGCCGACGGCCATGACGGCGCGGGGGGTGGTGAACACGAGGCCTCCGTAGGGGGGTTGAGCCTTCCCTGTTCCGTTAGGAAACTTTCCTACCAGACGGAGAAGGCGGAGGACACCCCTCGGAAGGACCGGCTCAGGACTCCCGGCGGGCCGCCAGGCGCTCGCGCAGGGCCCGCTTCGCGGCGGGCCACTCGGGCCGGGTGAGTGAGAAGACCACCGTGTCGCGCACATGGCCGTCCCGCATGACCATGTGCTGGCGCAGGATCCCCTCCTGGGTCGCGCCGAGGCGGGCGATGGCGGCGCGGGAGGCGGCGTTGCGGACGTCGGTGAGCAGCTCGACGCGGTTCATCCCGAGCTCTTCGAAGGCGTGGGTGAGCATGAGGAGCTTGGCCTCGGCGTTCACACCCGTGCGCTGCCAGGTCCGGCCGAGGAAGGTCCAGCCGATCTCCAGGCGCCGGTTGGCGGTGTCGATCCTCATCAGCCGGGTCGAGCCGGCGATCCGGCCCGTGGCGAGGTCCACCGTCGCGTACGCGATGTCCGTGCCCGCCTCGCGCCCCGCGACGGCGTCGGTTATGAAGGCGCGTACGTCGTCGGGGTGCGGGACGAGGGTGACGGCGAGCTCCCAGAGACTGCCGTCGCGGACCGCCTCGCAGAGGCCGTCGTGGTGCCGGTGGTCCAGCGGCTCCAGCCGTACCCGCCCGCCGGTGAGTTCCGCCACCGCCTGTTCCGCCACTGCCTGTTCCGCCATGCCTGACCCGCCCGTTCGCGCTGATCCGATCCGTCTTCCGACAGCCGGACCCTAATGCGGGGAGGGGTCGTCCACGCCATCGGTTTTCGCCGGGCGGCGGACGGGATCAGAGCCAGCCGTTGCGGCGGAAGCCCCGGTGGATGACGTAGCAGGCCACCGCCATCACGCCGAGGACCAGCGGGTAGCCGTACGTCCAGTGCAGCTCCGGCATGTGGTCGAAGTTCATGCCGTACACCCCGCACACCATCGTGGGCACCGCCACGATCGCCGCCCACGCCGTGATCTTCCGCATGTCCTCGTTCTGCGCGACCGTCACCTGCGCCAGGTGCGCCTGGAGGATCGAGTCGAGGAGGCCGTCGTACGCGGCGATCTGCTCGGTCGCCCGCGTCAGGTGGTCGGCCACGTCGCGGAAGTACGCCCGGACCTCCGCCGGGATCACCGGTATCGGCTGGGTGGCCAGGTGTTCCAGCGGCCGCCCCAGCGGGGCCACCGCCCGCCGCAGTTCGAGGAGTTCGCGCTTGAGCTGGTAGATCCGGCCGGCGTCGCCGCGTCCGCCGTGCTCGCTGAACACGGCCGTCTCCACGGCGTCCATGTCGCTCTGCACCGCGTCCGTCACGGCCACGTAGTCGTCGACCACGTGGTCGGCCATGGCGTGCAGCACGGCCGCCGGCCCCTTCGCCAGCTGCTCCGGCTCGGCCTCCAGGGCCTCGCGGACGGGGCCGAGGGTGCCGTGGCCGCCGTGCCGGATGGTGATGACGAAGTCCTCGCCGACGAAGGCCATCAGCTCGCCGGTCTCCACCACCTCGCTGGTCGCCGTCAGTTCCTCGTGCTCGACGTAGCGGACGGTCTTGAACACCGCGAAGAGGGTGTCGTCGTAGCGCTCCACCTTGGGCCGCTGGTGGGCGTGGACGGCGTCCTCCACGGCCAGCGGGTGCAGTCCGAGCAGCTCCGCGAGTCCCGCCAGCTCCAGCTGCGAGGGCTCGTGCAGGCCGATCCAGACGAAGCCCTCGCCCGTCTTGCGGACCCGGCGCAGCGCCTCCTCGACCTCGGCGCAGCCCTCCTGGCGGATGCCGTCCTGGTAGACCACGCAGTTGACCACGGAGCTGCCGAGCGGGGAGCGGGCCGGGTGGCTGAGGTCGACGGCCCTCCGGTAGCCGCGACGGACGGCCCGGCGCAGGTTGCTGAACATGGACAACGCGGTACTCCCCTTCGGCGGATCAGCGGCCAGTCTGCCACCGCCGCGCCGGGCGACCCGTGCCAGGTCAGCCCCGGTCGACGAAGACGCTGGTCGACTTCACCCGCGCCGTGGCCCGCGAGCCCACCTCCAGGCCCAGCTCCTCCACCGCCTCCCGGGTCAGCAGGGAGACGACGCGGTGCGGGCCGGCCTGGATCTCGACCTGCGCGTCGACCGTGCCGAGCTTGACGCCCGTGACGATGCCGGGGAAGGCGTTGCGCGCCGAGGTGTGCGGGGCCTCCTCGCCCTCGGCGGCCTCCTGCGCGGCCTCCACGCAGAACGCGGCCAGGTCCGGGCCGTCGACCATGCGGCGGGTGCCCTCGCGGCGGGTGGGGAAGCGCTCGGCGTCGGCCCAGCGGCGGGCCGTGTCGACGCTGACGCCGAGCAGCCGGGCCGCCTGGCCGATGGTGTAGGACTCCATGCGCGCAGCTTAGGCCGGGGGCGGGCGGGGTCCTAACAGGCGGGGGAAGAGCCCTTCTGGCCGGTGAGGTCGCGGTTGTAGAGCCAGCCCGTCTGGTTGGTGCCGTCCACGCGCACGAACGTCCACTGATTCCCGTACGAGTTGACGATGTAGCAGTGGTACCAGAGCTTCGTGCCGCTCTTGACCAGGGCGCCCTGGGCGCACTGCTGGTAGGGCGCGGCCAGCAGGTGGTGGTCGCCCGATATGAAGCCGTAGGTGCCCGGCTTGGGGTCCTTGTGGGTCCAGCCGGCGCAGCCCGTCGGCACGGGGGCCGGCTTGGCCGGGGCGGTGGACGGGGAGGCCGACGCGGAGGGCGAGGCCGTCTTCTTCGAGGCGCTGGGGGACGGGCCGCTCCTGGACGGGGAGGGGGACGGGCCCGGGCTCGCGGTGCCGGGCAGGTCGCCCGGGCCGGTGGTCGCGGGGGCGGCCGGCGGCGGCGTGGCCGTGGTGCGCGTCTTCTTCCCGCCGCCTCCGGACGTCAGGGCGTAGGTGACGCCTCCGGCCGCGAGTACGGCGACCACGGCGACGGCCACCGCGACCCGCCCCCGCCGCCGCACCCGTCCCCCGTCCGCGCCGGGAGCGCCGGGAGCGCCGGCGGGCGGGGCGTAGTGGGGGGCGGGGTGGGGCTGGTGTGCGGGGTGGGGCTGGTGCGGAAACGATCCGGCGGGACCCGTACCGGCTGCGGCAGGCGGCGGCCCGAACCCGGGAGGCGCCCCGGCACCGGACGCCGCGAAGGGCGCCGCCCCGGGCCCGGCGGACGGCCCGGCGGGCGCGGCACCGAACGGCGGTGCCACGGCGGACGGCGCCGTGGGCGTCGGCCCGAACACACCGGCCGGCGGCCGCGGTACGGCCGCACCCGCCCCGGCGGCGCCCGGCGGGGCGGGGTGCGCCCCGGCCACTCCCCCGGCCCCGGCAGCGGCCCCGGACGCGACCGCCTCCAGCATCGCCCGGGCCTGGTCGGCGGTGGGCCGGGCGTCGGGGTCCTTCGCCATCAGCGCCTGGAGCACCGGCCCGAGCGGCCCCGCCCGTCCGGCCTCCGGCAGCGGTTCCGCGACGATCGCGGACAGCGTCGACCACACCGAGGTCCGGCGGAACGGCGAAACGCCCTCCACGGCCGCGTACAGGGTCATCCCCAGCGACCAGATGTCCGAGGCGGGTCCGGGCTCGCGGCCCTGGGCGCGCTCCGGCGGCAGGTAGTCGAGCGAGCCGACGATCTCGCCGCTGCGGGTCAGCTTCGCCAGTTCCTCGTCGTCGGGGTTCTGCATGCTGGCGATGCCGAAGTCGGTGAGGACGACCCGGCCGCCGCGCTCCAGCAGCACGTTGCCCGGCTTGACGTCCCGGTGCAGGACCCCGGCCCGGTGGGCGGCGTCGAGGGCGTCCATCAGCTTGGCTCCGACGGCGGCGGCCTCGTACGGGTCGAGCGCGCCCCGCTGCTCCACGACGGCGTCGAGCGAGGGGCCGTCGACGAGTTCCATCACGATGACCGGGAGCCCCTGCTCCTCGGTCACGTCGTGCACGGTGACCACCCCGGTGTGCCGGATGCGCGCGGCGGCCTGTGCCTCCCGCCGCATCCGGGTGCGTAGGTCGGCCAGTTCGGCGGGGCCGGCGTCGGTGTAGGCGCGCAGCAGCTTGACGGCGACCTCCCGGCCGAGCAGCTCGTCGACCGCCCGCGCGACCACGCCCATGCCGCCGCGGCCGATCACCGAGGTCACCCGGTAGCGCCCCCCGAGCGCCCTGCCGACGAGGTCCCCGTCGTTCGCCTGCTCCGATGGCACCGGCACCGCCCGCTCCGTTCCCTCACCGGCCGTCCGTCCACGGCCTGCCGGGGCCAAGCGTAGAGGGCATGATCACACCGGGGTCCACCCGGTCGGCGGAGCCGTGCCCGGGGACGTGCCCCGTTTCGGGCGCGCCCCGCGCGGCGCGGTCAGCGCGAGCGTTCCCCCGCGCCGGGAGCGGGCCGCCCCGGCGGCAGGAGCGCCTCGCGGGCGGTCTCGGCGACCAGCCGGGCGACCGTCGCCAGGGCGGGCGAGTCCAGCTTCCACTGCTGCCAGTACAGCGGTACCTCGAGGGTCCGCCCCGGTGTCAGCCGGACGAGGGCCCCGGCGCGCAGCAGGGGTTCGGCCTGCGGGCCGGGCACCAGCCCCCAGCCGAGGCCGGCGGCCACCGCGTCGCGGAAGCCCTCCGAGGTCGGCACCCGGTGGCGGACGGGCGAGGCGCCCGCGACGTCCCCGGTGAGGGCGCGGACGAAGGAGTCCTGGAGGTCGTCGCGGCGGTCGAAGACGATGGTCGGAGCCCGCCGCAGGTCCGCCGCCGGGTCCCCGGTCAGGTGGCGGGCGGCGAAGCCGGGGCTGGCCACCGGCAGGTAGCGGACCAGTCCCAGCGCCCGTACGGTGCACCCCGCCACCGGGTCCGGCGAGGAGGTGACGGCCGCCATCACCTGGCCCTCGCGCAGCAGCGCGGTGGTGTGGGACTCGTCCTCGCGGTACAGCTCGAAGCAGACGGGCGGGTCCTGCGGGACCCGGCTCAGCACCGGCAGGAACCAGGTGGACAGCGAGTCCGCGTTCACGGCGATGGGCAGCCGGACCGGCCCCAGCCCGTCGGCGGTCCCCATCCCCAGCTCGGCCCGGGCGTCGCGCTCCAGGCGGGCCAGCTGGCGGGCGAAGCGGACGACGACCTCGCCCGACTCGGTGGCCCGGACCGGTTTGGTCCGCATCAGCAGGACCCGCCCGGTTCGCTGCTCCAGGGCCTTCACGCGCTGGCTGACGGCGGAGGGCGTCACGTGCAGTGCCGCGGCCGCCGCGTCGAACGTGCCCTCGTCGACGACCGCGAGGAGGGTGCGCACCTGGTCCAGGGGAAGCTCGTCCATCACGAACGCTAAGGGTACGTAAAAATCTTTAGCTGTACTGTGCACCGTGCGCTGTCTACCGTCGGGGACATGAACAACGGCATCACCTCAGCGCTCCTGGCCGGCTTCGGCACCGGCCTCTCCCTCATCGTCGCCATCGGCGCCCAGAACGCCTTCGTGCTCCGCCAGGGTGCGCGCCGGCACGCCGTGCTGTGGGTGGTCGCCATCTGCGCCCTGTCCGACGCCGTCCTGATCGGGCTCGGCGTGGCCGGCGTCGGCGCCTTCGTCACGGCGTGGCCGGCCGCGCTGACGGCCGTCGGCATCGCCGGCGGCGGCTTCCTCGTCTGCTACGGGCTCCTCGCCGCGCGCCGGGTGCTGCGCCCGGCCCCGGGCGCGGCCCTCACCACGGAGGGCGCCACCACCGGGTCCGCCCGCGCGGCCGTACTGACCTGCCTGGCCATGACCTGGCTGAACCCGCACGTCTACCTGGACACCGTCCTGCTGGTGGGTTCGCTCGCCGCCGACCGCGGCGATCTGCGCTGGGCCTTCGGGACCGGGGCCGTGGTGGCCAGCCTGATCTGGTTCTCCACCCTCGGCTACGGGTCCCGGCTGCTCAGCGGGGTGCTCGCGAAGCCGGGCGCCTGGCGGGTGCTGGACGGGCTGGTGGCCGCGACCATGGTCACGATGGGCGGCATGCTCCTGGCCCGGGCCTGAGGTCCGGACGGGGCCGCGCGCGCCGTGGTAGGTATCCCGGTGCGCGGCACCCCGCCGCCCTCACCACCTCCCCTCCCTCGCCGCCTCGCCGCCCCCGATGCCCCGGTCCGCCGATCCCAGGAGCCGTCACCGTGCCCGACCGCCCGTCACCCGAGGCCCTGCGCGCCTACTACGCCGCCCAGCCGTCCCCGCTGGTCGCCGCGACCGGGATCGTCCTGGACAGGGCGGGGCGGGTCCTCGTCCTGACCCCTTCCTACAAGGACGGCCTCGAACTGCCGGGCGGCACGGTGGAGGACACCGAGACCCCGGAGGAGGGGCTCGCGCGGGAGCTGAAGGAGGAGCTGGACCTGACGGCTGCGGTGGGGCGGCTGCTCGCCGTGGACTCCTGCGCGCCGGGCACGCTCGGGCGCTCGCTCGTGGTGCACGTGTACCTGGTGGGGCCGCTCCCGGCCGACCGGGCCGGGGCACTCTCCTTCCCGGACGGCGAGGTCTCCGAGGCCCGCTGGCTCTCCCCCGACGAGGCGGTGCGGCAGCTGCCCCCACGGCTCGCGCCCCGGCTGCGCGCCGCGCTGGCGGCCCTGTACTCGGGCTCGCTCGCGCACCTCGTCGACGGCGTTCCGCAGCCCGGCTCACCGGCCGGCTTCGCCCCGGCGGACCGGGCGGCCCGGGAGCACGCGGGCGGTTACGACGCGGCCGCCCACCGGGCGGCCCGGCCCAAGGCCCTCACGGCGGCGAACGTGCTGTTCACCGACGCGGCCGGCCGGGTGCTGCTGGTCCGGCCCGGCTACGGCGAGCCGGGCCGCTGGCTGCTGCCCGGCGGCGGGGTCGACAGCGACCTCGGGGAGACGCCCCGGGCCGCCGCCGCCCGGGAGGTCCGCGAGGAGCTCGGCCTGGAGCGGGCCCCCGGCCGGCTGCTCGCCGTCAACTGGTCCCACCGGCCGGGGTACCCGGCGCGGGTGCGGTTCCTCTACGACGGCGGGGTGCTCGACGCGGGGACGCTGGCCCGGATCCGGCTGGCGCCGGGGGAACTGCTGGAGTGGCGCACCGCGCCCCGGCGGGAGCTGCGCGGGCTGGCCGGACCCCACCTGCGCCGGCAGATCAAGGCCTGCCTGAAGGCGCTCGCCGAGGGCACCGGCCCGCTGGAGCTGCACCGGGGCCGGCCGGTGTGAGACCGGCCGCATACCCCCTACCCGTGTGGAGTATGCGGCGCTCGCTCGCATACGATGCCGGGCATGGGTACGCGAGCGGGACGAACGGGGAGGCCTTGCGGGCCGCCCGCCTTCCTGCTGCTCGTCCTGGCGGTCCTCACGGGCCTGGTGGCCATGCACGGCCTGGGCCCGGGCGGCCTCCCCCGGCCCACCGGTACGGAGACGGCCCCCACCGGCGCCCTCCACACCCGGCCCGAAGCGGTCCGCGCCGGTTCCGGCCCCATGGAGGCCACCGAGCCCGCCCCGGTCCACACCGCGCCCGGCCACGAACCCACCGCCCACACCGGGCCCCGCACCGTCCGGAGCGACGCAGACGCCCACACCGGGCCCGCCGCCCACACCCGCGCCGCCTCCGGGCGGGACGCCGACGCGGAGCACGCCGACGCCGGCGCCGAGCACGGCGGGCGCGGGGGCGGGCACGCCGTGCACGCGGACCCCACCTGCGCGGCCTCCGGCACCAGCGGTGCCCCGGTCCTGCCCCCGCTCGCCCCCGCGCCCGGCGGTGTCGCCGCCGCGTGCGCGGCCGCGCACACGGCGCCGCCCGGGGCAACGGCGTCCGGGCGCGCACCCCCCTCCCTCAGCGAACTCCAGCTCCTGCGCATATAGGGCGGCCCTCCGGCGTTTCCCGCCGACCGAGCCCGTTCCGACACGTTCCAGCACAGGAGAAGCACCACCATGTACGCCAAGCGTTCCCTGATCCGCCGCACCACCGCGCTCGCCGCGGCCGCCACCGCCACCCTCGTCCTCGCCGCCTGCGGCGGGAAGAGCGACGGCGCCTCCGGGCACAGCGCAGGCCACGAGGCCTCCCCGTCCGCCTCCGCCTCCCCCTCGGGCCCCGCCCGGGGCTCGGGCGCGAACAACGCCGCCGACACCGCCTTCGCCCAGGGCATGATCCCCCACCACCGCCAGGCCCTGGAGATGGCCTCGCTCGCCGCGACCCGCGCCGAGTCGGCCGAGGTCAAGGCGCTCGCCGGCGAGATCGAGAAGGCCCAGGACCCGGAGATCAAGACCCTCTCCGGGTGGCTCACCTCCTGGGGCGAGCAGGTGCCCGCCGCCGAGGGCGGCGGCCACTCGGGCCACTCCATGTCCGGGATGATGACGGGCGAGGAGATGGACCAGCTGTCGAAGGCCTCCGGCAAGGCCTTCGACACCGCGTTCCTCCAGCTGATGGTCAAGCACCACGAGGGCGCCGTCGCCATGGCGAAGACGGAGCAGACGGGCGGCCGGTACCAGCCCGCCAAGGACATGGCCGCCTCGATCATCGGCTCGCAGAGCGCCGAGATCACCCGCATGAACGGCCTCCTCGGCAAGAACTGACTCGGGCGCCGGCACCTCGGCCGCAGCCCCCGCCCGTTCCCGCACCGGGCGGCGCGGGGGCTGCGGCCCTGCGGGGTCAGCCGCCGACCCGCGCGACGAGCAGGGCGATGTCGTCGTCCGCGGCGGCCGGGACCAGGTGGCTGATCAGCGAGTCGCACACGTGGTCCGGCCCGCGCCTCGGGTCCGCGAGGAGCTGCGTGAGCTCGGCCAGCCGCTCGTCGAGGTCGCTGCCCCGCGCCTCGATCAGGCCGTCGGTGTAGAGGACGAGGAGGCTGCCCGGGGGGACCTCCACCTCGGTCGGGGTGAAGGCGATGCCCCCCACCCCGAGGGGGACGCCGGGCGGGGTGTCGAGGATCCGGACGGTGCCGTCGGGGAGGGCCAGGGCGGGCGGGGGGTGCCCGGCCCGGGTGACGGTGCAGCGGCCGGCGGCGGGGTCGACCACCACGTACAGGAAGGTGACGAGCATCGGCTCGGCGAGGTCGGCGAGGGCGGCCTCCAGCTGGTGCAGCAGCCGGACGGGCGACAGGTCCAGGCGGGCGAGGGAGCGTACGGAGGCGGAGAGCCGGCCCATGACGGCGGCGGCGCCGATGCCGTGGCCCATCACGTCGCCGATCAGCAGCGCGGCCTTGCCGCCGGCCAGGGGCAGGACGTCGTACCAGTCCCCGCCGACCTCGTTGACGTCGCTCGCGGGCAGGTAGCGGTGGCTGACCTCGATGCCCGCCGGCGGGGTGATGTGCTGGGGCAGCATGCTGCGCTGGAGGATGACGGCGGTCTCGTGCTCGCGGTGGTAGAGGCGGGCGTTGTCGATGCTGAGGGCGGCGCGGGCGGCGAGTTCGGTGGCGAGGGTGACGTCCTCGGAGCCGAAGGCGCCGACCGGGCGGGTGCGGTAGAAGCCCGCCACGCCGAGGACCCGGCCCCGGGCCACCAGAGGGGCCATGACGAGGGAGTGGACCCCCGCCCCCAGCAGTTGCGCGGGTCTGGCCGTGTGCCGGGCGGCGGGGGCGATCGACTGGTCGTCGAGGTGTGCCACCAGGAAGGGCTGCCGCCCGGCGAGGGCCTGGGTGTAGGGGGCGGTCGCGGGGAAGAACAGGGTCCGGCCCAGGGGGGCGAGGATGTCCGTCACCCGCGAGCCGCCGAGCGGGGCCCGGCCCAGCCTGCGCAGGGCCACCCCGCCGCTGAGGCCCATGCCGGGTTCCTCTCCCCGGGCCAGGGCGTCGAGGACGTCGACGGTGACGGCGTCGGCGAGGCGGGGGACGGCGAGGTCGGCGAGTTCCTGCGCGGTCCGCTCCAGGTCCAGGCTGGAGCCCATCCGGATGCTGGCCTCGCTGAGCAGGGCGAGCCGGCGCCGGCCCGCCTCCGCCTCGACGTGGTCGCGCCGCTGCTCGGTGATGTCCACGAGGGAGGCGATGACGCCGATGGGCATGTGAGCCGGGTCTTCCACACGGACGTAGGAGCAGGACCACACCCGGTCGTGGTCCGGTTCGGCCGGGGTGCGCCCGACGCGGCGGCGGCCGAGGACCGGCTCGCCGCTCTCCAGGACCTGGAGCATGGCCTCCTCCATCTCGTGGGCGTTGACCGCGGGGAGGATCTCGGCGAGGCGGCGCCCCACGTGGGCGGACTCGGGCAGCCCGTTCATGGCTTCCAGGGCGGCGTTGACCTGGAGGAACCGCAGCTGGGTGTCGAGGATCGCGATGCCGACGGGCGAGCGGGCGAACAGGCCGTCCCATACCGCCGAGGAGCCGCGGATGCGCCGGGCGGCGGGGGCGTCGGCGGCGAAGACCAGGACCGTCGCGGTGCCCTGTCCCTGCCGGTCCGCCACGGGTGAGGCCCATATCTCCAGCTCCATGGGGTGCCCGTCGCGGTGCCAGGCGGTCACCGTGCCCATCACACCCCGTCCGGTGGCCGCGGTCTCCCACAGGGTGCGGCCCAGGCTGCGGTCGGATCCGGGGTGGAGGAGGTCGGCGATGTTGTGGCCAAGCATCTGCGGCGGGGAGTAGCCGAGCAGCTCCTGGGCGACCTGGTTCCAGCGCACGATCGTGCCGGCGGGACTGGTGGCGATCAGCGCCACCGGCAGGGAGCCCAGCCAGCCGCCGGCGGCCTGCGCCGCGTCGATCAGGTCGTCGACCTGGATGTCCTCGTTCATCCGGCACGCACCCCACACCCGAGCCCGTTCCCCCTCCATCGTGGTCCGCCCCCCGCCCCGCCGCCTCCCGGGCCCCCAACGTGGTCCGCCCCGCGTTCGAGACCACGGGGCGGCACGTCGGCGTCTGCCCGGAGGCGGTACGGGCAAACGCACAGGGGTAGCTTCTAAAGGGGAGGAACCTGAACAGAAGGGGCGGGGCTTGAGGAGCGTGCGCCATGGGTGACAGAGAGCGGGACGAGGGCCGGGACCGGGGCCGGACCCCCGAGCGGGACCACGGGCGGCGCATCCGCGGGCGGTCGCCGGAGCCCGGGCAGCTGAGGACGGGCGGACGGCCGCGCACCCCCGACGAGATCACGCACGAGCGGGGCCGGGAGGACGCGACGATGCGCGACGTGATGAGGGACCTGCGCGAGGAGGACCTGGACGACATGCGCGACGACCGCTGACGGCCGGACGCGCGACTGCGCCCGCCACGGGCGGGTAGACGCCGGGTCCCGAGGGAGGAGACCGCGATGCGTACGCTGACGATGGGAGTGGAGGAGGAGTTCCTGCTCGTCGACCGGGCCAGCAGGCGCCCTGCCGAACGGGCGCCCGACGTGATCGCGGCCGCCGCCGTCGAGCTGGGCGAGCAGGTCCAGTCGGAGTTCTACAACGCGCAGGTGGAGGTGTGCACACGGCCCGTTTCCGACACGGCCGGGCTGCGTGCGGAGCTGGCGCGGCTGCGGCGCACCGCCGTGGCCGCCGCCGGGGAACACGGGTGCAGGCTGGTGGCGACCGGGACCCCCGCGCTCCCTCCCGACCGGCCGCTGACCGTCACCGACTGCGACCGCTACCGGCGCATGGCCCGCGCGTTCGCCCCGCTGGTGGGCCGCTACGACGGCCTGGTCTGCGGCTGCCACGTGCACCTGGGCACCATGGACCGGGCCACCGCCCTGGACCTGTCCCACCGGATGCGCCCCTGGCTGCCGGTGCTCCAGAGCCTGACCGGCAACTCCCCTTTCACCCTGGGCCGTGACACGGGATTCGACAGCTGGCGCTTCAAGCAGTTCGCCCGCTGGCCCACCGTCGGCCCCGCCCCGGTGATGCGCGAAGCGCAGTACGAGGCGTACGTGGGCGCCCTCGTCAAGGACCGGATCCTGATGGACCGGAGGATGCTCTACTGGTACGCCCGCCCCTCCGAGCACGTGCCCACCCTGGAGATCCGGGTCGCCGACACCAACGCCGACCTCGACACGGTGGTCCTCCTCGCCGCCCTCATCCGCGGCCTCGCGCAGTCCCTGCTGGTGGAGGACGAACACCACCGGCCGCCCCCGGAGGTCTCCGACCGGCGGCTGCGCGCCGCACACGAGCTCGCGGCCGCCAACGGGCTGGACGGCTGGGGCCTCGACCCCGGCACCGGCGAACGGCTGCCCGCCGGAACGCTGGTGGACCGCCTCCTGGCCCGCGCGACCCCGGGGCTGGAGGCCAACGGGGACCTCGGCCTCGCGCAGGAGCTGCTGCGCCGGCTGCGCCACGAGGGCAGCGGAGCCGCCCGCCAGCGCGCGGTACTGCACCGGCACGGCCGCCTCACCGAGGTCGTCGACTCCCTCGCCGACACCACGGCCTCGGTCTAGGCCGTCTCTTCCGGATCTTGCTCCCCCAGCTACCGCTGGGAGGTGCCCCCAGACCCGCGCCGCCCGGCACCGCACCTCGCCGCCTTGGCCGGGCGCCAAGTACGTCCAGTACTCCGGCGCCCAGCCAAGGCACCGATGCACGGCACCGAACGACGCGGGCTTAACCGGCAAGATCCAAAAGAGACGGCCTAGAACCGCCCTACCGGGCGGCCATCGGCGCGAATCCGAGGCGGGCCAGTGCGGCCGCCCCGGTCGTGGCGTGTTCGCCCCCGGCGAGGAGCAGCGTGCGCGCCCACTGGTAGCGGCAGCCGGCCGCCTCGAACGCCGCCGCGCTCGCCGGCAGTCGGCCCGGGTCGCAGTCGAGCAGCGCCTGCGCCCGCTCCACCAGGGCGGTGGCGACCGGGTTCCCGGCGACGCGGGCCCGGGCGGCGGCGACGCGGGCCCGGGCGTCCGGATGTCCGGCGAGGACGGCGGCCTCCGCCCGGAGGGCCTCGTACCAGTGCAGCCAGACCCAGCAGACCCACTTCCAGACCCGCTCCGGCTCCGGCGCCAGCCGCTCCAGGGCCGCGTGCGGATCGCCGTGGTGGAGCAGGACCAGGGCGTCGAAGACGGCGCCGTGCCCGTAGCGGTTGTCCTCCTTGCCGCCCGCCCGGTCGGTGATCGCGAGCCACGCGGCCCGCTCCGCGTCATCGCCCCGCAGACCGTGGACCATCGCGACGGCCGAGGCGGCCGGGCCGAGGGAGAACGAGCGCTGCCGGCCGGTCCGCTCCCACGCGTCGAGGAAGCGCACACTGCCGGTGAGCACCTCGTCGCCGCGGCCCGCGAACGCGTCCGCGACCAGCAGCCAGGAGGTGGCGTGGTCGCCGACGTCGGCCAGCTGGGGCTGGTCCGCGAGCTCGGCGCCCCACCGGCGGGCCGCCGGCAGCTCGCCCGCGCCGACGGCGGTCGCGGCGGCCATGGCGAGGGCGTCGATGAGCTCGTGCGTCCGGGCGGGGGTGCTCGGCGCCGAGGCCAGGACGTCGATCCGCTCCCGGGCGGCGGCCGCTGCGGCGAAGGTCTCCCCGGCCCAGCTCTGTGCTCCGGACAGCGCGTCGAGGGCGGCGGACCGGGCCACCGGATCGCCCGCGGTCCGGGCGAGCGCGACGGCCCGTTCGGCGCAGGCGACGGTGTCCGGCGCGGCGTTGTCCGGGGCCCCCTGGACCGCGCCGAAGGCGTCCGCGGCCACCGCCGCCTCGGCCAGCGCGACGGCCGCCACGGCGGCCGGATCGTCCTCGGCGGCCTGGCCGCGCGCCCGCGCGAGCAGGCCGGTCACCTCGTCCGCGGGCGGAACCCGGACGAACGTGCTGGAGAAGCGGTACGCGGCCGTGGCGGCCGCCGCCAGGTCGCGGGCGGCCCGGGCAGTGTCCCCGGCCCGCCGGGCGGCTTCGGCGGCGGCCCGGTGCAGCCGGTACATGTCGTCGCCGAGCCTGCGGCAGCCGGCCACCCCGGCGGCCTGCCGCAGCGCGGAGGCGGCCTCGGCGTCGGTGGCGGCGAACAGCGCCGCCTGCTCGTACCGCTGCTGCGCCTCGCCCAGCAGGTTGCGGGTGAAGGCCGCCCCGGCCAGGGACACGGCGAGGCGGTACGCGTCCGCCCGCCGCTCCGGCCGGTCGGCGGCCCAGGCCAGGGCGGCCCGCAGGTCCTCGGCGATCGCGTCGAACCGGACCCGCCGGTGCGGGTCTTCACCGTCCTGGAGCCCGGCGGCGCCGGCCAGGCACCATGCCAGGTGGCGCGAGCGGACACCATCGAGCTCACCGGCCTCGTCGAGCCGCTCCGTGCCGTACTGGCGGAGGGTCTCCAGCGCCTGGTAGCGGGTGCCCGTCCCGGACGGCGTCACGGCGAGCAGGCTCTGCTCGGCGAGCCGGCCCAGCCCGTCGGCGACCGCGGCCGCCTCCAGCGGGGCGAACCCGGCCACCGTCGCCGCCGCCTCGGCGGTGAACGGGGCGACGAACGCCGACACCCGGCGCAGCAGGGCCCGGTCCTGCGGGTCGAGCAGGTCGTGGCTCCAGTCCAGGACGGCCCGCACCGACCGGTGCCTGCCGTCGGCACGGGGGCCGCCGGCGAGGATCCGGAGCTGGTCGCGCAGGCCGGCCGTCAGACCGTCCAGGCCGAGCGTGGACCACCGGGCCGCCGCCAGTTCGATGGCCAGCGCCATGCCGTCGAGCCGTTCGCACAGGGCCGCGATGCGGTCGTGCTCCGACGGGTCCGGGGCCCTGCCGACCGCCGCCGCCCGCTCCAGGAACAGGGCGACCGCCTCCGACCCGCCGCCGCCGACCCGGGACAGCGCCGGCACCGGGAAGACCCACTCGAAGGGCACCATCAGCCGGGCCCGGCTGGTCGCGAGCACCCGTATCCCCGGGCAGGCCACGAGCAGCCGTTCCAGGAAGGGCGCCACCCCGTCGCGCACCTGCTCGCAGTTGTCCAGCACCAGCAGTGCCTGACGGTCCGTCAAGGCCGCGATCAGCGCGTCGTCGATGCCGCGTCCGGGCTGCTCGCCCACGCCCATGGCGGCCGCGACCGCCGCGCCCACCCGCGCCGGGTCGGTGACCGGGACCAGGTCGACGAAGCACACCCCGTCGGCGAAGTCGCCGGCCACCTGGGCCGCCACCGTGAGGGCGAGCCGGGTCTTGCCGACCCCGCCCAGGCCGACGGCGGTCACCAGCCGACGCTCCGTCACCGCCCGTGCCAGCTCCCCGCGTTCACGGGTCCGGCCGACGAACGCGGTCAGCGGGGCCGGCAGCGCGGGTGCCATGCGCGCCGGCCCGGCGGGCGCCGGCGCGGGCGCCCGGCGGGACAGCGCCCGCCGGTCCGCGACCTCCAACTTCCGCAGCAGCGAGGAGACGTGGGACTCGACCGTGCGGACGGAGATGAACAGCCGCGCGGCTATCTCCGCGTTGCTCAGGTGCTCCCCGAGCAGCGCGAGCACGTCGGCTTCCCGGGCGGAGATCACTGGAGTGGACACCGGGTCATTATCCGTAGTGCTTTCCGTGGTGGGCACGGAGGCGCCACGCACCCCGGCCGGGGGAGGCTGTGCACACAGGGAACGGGCCCGGCGAACCGCCGGGTGACCGGGACCCGCGACGACAGGAGTGACCGTGACCAGCTCTTCCACCCAGGGGATCAAGACCGTGCTGCACCCCGTGTCCGACCTCGCCCAGGCCAAGGCCGTGTACACCGCGCTGCTGGGTGTCGCGCCGCAGACCGACACCCCCCACTACGTCGGCTTCGACGTCGCCGGCCAGCACATCGGCCTCCTCCCGAACGGCGGACCGCAGGGCCTGACCACCCCGCTGGCCCACTGGCACGTCGCGGACATCGAGGCGAAGCTCGCCGAGGTGACCGCCGCGGGCGCCACCGTCAAGGAGCCCTCGCACGACGTCGGCGGCGGCCGCCTCGTGGCCACCGTCATCGACCCCGACGGCAACCTCCTCGGCCTGGTGCAGGACCGGTGAGCACCCCGCCCCGCTCCCGCGCGCAGCGCCGCCGGGACACCGAGCACCGGCTCGCACACGACGTCGACGTCTGGGTGGCCAGCGCCTCACCGGACGGCGCCCCCCATCTGGTGCCGCTGTCCTTCGACTGGGACGGCGAGGCGCTGCTGGCGGCCACCCCGGCCGAGAGCCCCACCGGCCTGAACCTGGCCGCCACCCGGACCGCCCGGCTGGCCCTCGGCCACACCCGCGACGTCGCGATGATCGAGGGCGACGTCGAGGTCCTCGACCTGGACGCGCTGCCGCCGGACCGGGGCGACCGGTTCGCCGCCCGTACCGGCTTCGACCCGCGCTCGCTCACCACCGCCTACCGCTGGTTCCGCATCACCCCCCGCCGTGTCCAGGCCTGGCGGGAGGCGGACGAGCTGGCCGGCCGGGAGCTGATGCGCGAGGGCCGCTGGCTGGCCTGACGCCCGGCCCTCCTCCTCACGGTCCACACCTTCACGTCCTCACGTTCACATCCTCAAGGGAGATCACCATGACCGGCACCGACGTCAGCACGCAGCAGGGGTTCACGGCCGAGGAGCGGGCCGCGATGAAGGACCATGCGCGGGACCTCAAGAAGGCGGCGGCGCGCCGCGGTTCGAAGGCGGAGAAGGCGGCGCAGGAGGAACAGGACGTGCTCGCGAAGATCGCCGAGATGCGGGACTCCGACCGGATCATGGCCGAGCGCGTCCACGCGGTCGTGACCGCCACCGCACCGGTCCTCGCGCCGAAGCTCTGGTACGGGATGCCCGCCTACGCCCTGGACGGCAAGATCGTCTGCTTCTTCCAGTGCGCGGAGAAGTTCAAGGCGCGTTACGCGACGCTCGGGTTCAGCGACCTGGCGAAGCTGGACGACGGCCCGATGTGGGCGGCCGGCTTCGCCCTGACCGAGGTGACGCCGGAGGTGGAGGAGCGGATCGCCGCCCTGGTGGAGCGGGCGGTGCGGTAGGGGGCGCCCCCGTGGGGGGTGTCCGGCGGATCAGGCCGTCAGGGTGAACACCACCATCAGCGCGGCCAGTCCGGCGGCCAGCCAGGTGACGTAGTCCCCCACGTGCCCGGAGTGCAGGCGGCGCAGCGGCACCACCGCGAAGCCGGTGGCGCGGCCGGCCGCGGCCCGTACGGCCCCGGCCGCCGGGCCCGTCAGGGCGGGCCCCCACAGCGCGGCGGCGGCCAGGGCGGCCGCCAGCAGGGCGCAGGCCAGCCCGAGCAGGACGCCCTGGGCCGTCCAGCCGGCCTCCGGTACCGGCGGGCCCGGCGCCGCGGCCGTGCGGCCGGCCACCGCGGCGGCGTACCCGGCTGGGTCGCAGAACCGTGCGGCGGCCCGCGCGACGGAGCGGGCGATCCCGGGCAGCAGACCGACCGCCAGTGAGCCGGCGAGCAGCAGGGCGGGGACTGCGAGCATGACGTGCGGCACCCCGCGGCGGGGGTCGCGTACCTCGGGCTCCTCCCCGCTCCCGGTGGTCTCGGGGCCCGCGTGCCGCTGCCGGGGCGGTGTCCCGGCCCCGGCGAACACCCGTAGCCCGGCCCGCAGGACGGCGCCGGCGGTGAGGGCGGGGACGAGCAGGAACAGCGGCAGCAGCCAGGGCGCCGCCCCGGCGGCGGCGTGTTCGGCGACGGCCTTGCCGAGGCCGGTGCCGAAGGGCGGCAGGCCGGCCAGTGCCAGGGCGCCCGCCAGGGTCAGCGCGGCGGCCGCCGGGAGGCCGCGGCCGCGCCCGTACAGCCCGTGCTCGTCGACCGAGCCGAACCGGTCGAGGAGGACGCCGACCACCGCGAACAGGGCGGCCTTGGCCCCGGCGTGGCCGAGGACGTACAGGGCGGCCCCGGCCGTGCCCGCCGGGGTGAGCAGGGCGGTCGCGCACAGGAACAGCCCCATGTGCCCGACGGTGGAGTGGGCGAGCATCCGTTTGAGGTGCCGCTGCTGCCAGCAGAGCACCCCGCCGGTCAGCGCGGTCAGCGCGCCGACGACGAGGAAGGTGGTGCGGAAGGCCTCCGCGGGGATGCCGCCGGGGCCGGAGAAGACCGTCCAGTAGACGCGGAGCAGCCCGTAGAGGCCGAGTTCGACCATCACCCCGGACAGCAGCATGCACACCGGGGACGGGGCCTCGGAGTGGGCGTCGGGGAGCCAGAAGTGGAAGGGCACGGCGGCCGCCTTGACCAGCATGGCCGTGGCGATGAGGGCGAACGCGGCGGCGGCCACCGGTCCGGCCGGCCGCGCGCCGAGTTCCTCGCCGATGCGGGCGAGGGCGAGTTCGCCGGTGCGGGCGTAGAGCAGGCCGGTGCCGAGCAGGGCGCAGTAGCCGGCGACCGACCCGGTCAGCGCGAAGGCGAGGGCCCCCTGGAGCGGGCGGGGCTCCTCCACGCGGTAGGCGGTGAGGGCGTACGCGGCGACGCCCATCAGCTCGAAGAAGACGAAGGCGTCGAACAGGTCGCCGGTGAGGGCGAACCCGCACATGCCGGCCTCGAAGAGGAGCAGCAGGGCGGGGAAGGCGCCGCCGTGGCCCCGTTCGGCCTCCGGTTCGTCGAAGTAGCGCCAGGCGTAGCCGAGGGCGGCCAGGACGAGCGCGGCCGCGAGGAGCGCGAGCCCGGCGCCGGTGCGGTCGGCGGCGAGGACGATGCCGACGCCGTGGCCGCCCACCGGGGTCCAGGCGGCGACCCAGCTGATGATCCGTCCGTCCCCGGCGGCCGACCACAGTACGGCGAGGAGGGCCAGCTGGGCGGCGGCCCAGGTGGTGGCGAGGGCGTCGGCGGCGGTCCTGGGCAGCCAGCGGCCGGGGCCGGCGAGGAGGACGGCCCCGAGGAGCGGCCAGGCGACGGTGAGCGGCGGCAGGGCGGCGGCGTGCGTCACGGCGGGTGCCCGCTCTCAGCCCTTGAGGCCGGTGAGGGCGTCGGGGTCGGCGGTGCCGTGGCGTTTGGCCGTCTGGAGCACGAGGGCGAGCAGCAGGGCGCTGACGGCGGCTCCGACGACGACGTCGGTCAGGGTGAGGGCGTGGGCGACGGGATCGGTCACCGGGGTTCCGGGCGGGATGTCGGTGAAGTAGGGGGCGGTGCCGCCGCGCCGGTAGCCGACGGCCAGGAGCAGGACGTAGGTGCCCGCCTGGACCACGCTCAGGCAGCCGACGGCGTGTACCGCGTGGCGGCTGGTGACCAGGCCGTGGAGGCCGGCGAGGAGGATCCAGCCGGCGGCGAGGTAGGGCAGTGGGTCGCCGGTGAGGGCGTCGGCGGGCAGACCGGTCGCCAGGTGGGTCGTGGTCGTCGTCATCCGGTCTCGATCTCCAGGGCCTGGTCGAGGAAGGCGGCGAGGAGCACCACGAGGGCGGAGCCGACCTCCACCCCGACGGCCGCGTTGAGCAGGGGCACGGTGCCGCCGGAGGTGATCCGGCCCAGCGTGCCCCAGGGCAGGACGTTCTCCAGGTAGGCCGAGCCCCACGCCAGGCCGGCCAGGCCGAGGACGGCGAAGGCCCCGGCCGCCGTCGCGTCGGCGAGGTCGAGGACGGTGCGGGGCCGGACCGCGCGCAGGACCCGGTAGTCGGCCGCCAGGTAGGCGACGTGCAGTCCGGTGGCGAGGACCACCCCGCCCTGGAAGCCGCCGCCCGGGGTGAGCTGCCCGTGGGCGACCACGTACACGCCGGTGACCAGGGCGACGGGCAGCAGGACGGTGCCGGCCAGCCGGACGGTGGGCAGGACGCGGCCGGGGCGGGGGCTGACGGCGTGCTCGTCGCGGGCGCGGCGCAGGACGAGGGCGGCGCCGAGGACGGCGGTGAAGAGGATGAACTCCTCGCCGAGGGTGTCGAATCCGCGCTGGTCGAAGTTGACGGAGGCCACCGCGTTCGCGGTGCGCCGCGCGAGGGCCGCGGGGACGGCCCGGTCGGCGTAGGGGTGGAAGGGGCCGCCGAAGACGGGGAGGTGGACGCAGGAGAGCGCGTAGCAGAGGGCGATGGCCACGGCCGCGCACCGGAACACCAGGGTGCGGGCGGCGCGGCTCACCGGTCCCCGTCCCGGACGCGCCGTCCCCCGTCCGGGCCCGCACCGGGCCGCCGGCGGATCCTGCGCACGGTCAGGAGGATCAGCAGCGGGGTGACGACGGTGCCCACGGCCAGCTGGGACAGGGCGACGTCGGGGGCCTGGAGGAAGGTGAACAGGAGGGCGAGGAGCAGGCCGAGCTGGCCCAGCACGACGGCCTGGCGGACCGGGTCGCGGGTGCGGGCTGCGACGGTGGCGACGACGGCGACCAGCAGCACGGTGGCGTCGATGAGGAGCCCGGCGGGGGTCACGGCGGGGAGTCCCGGGGGACGCGGCCCTCGTCGACGGCGGTGGAACGGCCGACGGCGAGGGTGGCCAGGGTTCCGCCGAGCACCATGAGCGCGGCCACGACCAGTAGTTTTCCCGCCTCGCGGCCGGGCCCGGCGGCCACCGCGAGGGCGAGGGCGCACAGCGGTGCCCCCAGGGAGGAGGCGGGCGTCAGGGCGTGCAGCCGCGCGTGGGGCCGGGGCAGCGCCAGCAGGGCGGCGCCCGACAGCAGCAGGACGCCGGTCCCGGCGGCGAGCAGGACGACGGCGCAGGCCTCGCGCGGCTCCACCGTCACCCCCCTCCCCCGGAACGGCCGCCGCCCGGGGTACCGGAGGCGGGCGGCCGGGAACCCGTGCCGGACGGGGCGGCCGGGCCCGGGCGGGTGCCCGGCGGCGGGCCCTGCGGGCGGCGCAGGACGCGGGCGAAGACGAGCACGCCGACCGGTCCCAGGACGGCCAGGACGAGCGCGAGGTCCTCGTAGCCGCTGCGGCCGAAGCCCCGCGCGGCCAGCAGCAGGACGGCGGTGGCCGTGGTGCCGGTGAGGGCCAGGCCGGCCAGCCGCTCCTGCGGGGTTCCCCGGCAGCCGGCCACCAGGCCGGGCGGCAGCCCCAGGAGCAGCAGGAGGGCGGCCGCGCCGAGCCAGACGTTCCATTCCCCGCCCGCGCCCCCGTTCACCGGCGGCCGCCGGTGGTCAGGGCCCGCTCCAGGGCGGTGGGGCGGCCGGGCAGGGTGTGGGCGAGGACGGTGGGGCCGGCGGGGTCGAGGTCGACGACGTACAGCCCGGGGGTGGCGGAGAGCAGCCCGCAGACCCAGGCCGTCCCGCTGCCGGGGCGCAGGCGCACGGTGTGGAAGCGGCCGGTGACGCGGTGGCCGCGCAGGACGCGCGCGGTGGCGGCGGCGAGCCGGGCGGTGTCGGTGAGCAGGGCGCCGGGGAACAGCAGCAGGGCGGTGAGGAGCCGGGCGCGGCCGCCGGTCCGGGCCGTGGCGGCGCGCCGCACCGCCCGCGCGGCCGCCGCCGCGAGGAGGGCGCCGGCCGCGGCGACGGCGAGTTCGGGCCAGGACAGGGTGCTGATGAACAGCACCTGGAGGAGGAGGGCCGCGGCCCACCACCCGAACAGCTCCGCCGCGGCGGCCGCGGCCGTGGCGCCTCCCGCCGTACCCGTCATCCGCGCCTCCGCGTCGTCCGTGCGCCGTGCCCCGTGCCCGCGGCGCCGTCGTCCCGCCTGCCGGGCCAGGTCTACCGCCCTCCCCCGCGCCGGGCCCCGGGCGGGCGGCGGGCACGCCGGGCGGGGGCCGTGACGTCACCGGTACGGAGTAGGAGGGCCCGGCGGGGGCAGACGTCCCCTCAAGGCATTCCCGTGTCACAGTGGAGGCGACGGTTCCTCTTCAGGACTGGCCATGGACGACACAGACAGAACGCTGGAGCAGTTGCTCGCGGGCCTGATGGCGGTCCGCGACGGCAACCTGGACATCCGGCTTCCGGAGGACGCCGGCGGCCTGCCCGGGAACATCGCGGCCGTCTTCAACGGCATGGTCGCCCAGCTGTCCCTGGTGACCACCGAGGTCACCCGGGTGGCCCAGGAGGTCGGCGGGCAGGGGCGGCTCGGCGGCCAGGCCCGGGTGGCGCAGCCCGTCGGCGGCGTCTGGCGCGAGCTGACCGACGGCGTCAACAGCATGGCCGACAACCTGACCTCGCAGGTGCGCAACATCTCCCAGGTGGCCACGGCGGTGGCCCGGGGCGACCTCACGCAGAAGATCAGGGTCGACGCGCGCGGGGAGATCCTGGAGCTGAAGGAGACCATCAACACGATGGTCGAGCGGCTGTCCTCGTTCGCCGAGGAGGTCACCCGCGTGGCCCGCGAGGTGGGCACGGACGGGAAACTGGGCGGCCAGGCCACCGTCCACGGGGTGTCGGGCACCTGGATGGACCTGACCCACAACGTGAACTCGATGGCCGACAACCTGACGAACCAGGTCCGCAACATCGCCCAGGTCACCACGGCCGTCGCCGAGGGCGACCTCACCCGCAAGATCGACGTGGACGCGCGCGGGGAGATCCTGGAACTGAAGACGACCATCAACACGATGGTCGACCAGCTGGGCTCGTTCGCCGCCGAGGTGACCCGGGTGGCCCGCGAGGTCGGCAGCGAGGGACGGCTCGGCGGCCAGGCCGAGGTCGCGGACGTCTCCGGCACCTGGCGCCGGCTGACCGAGAACGTCAACGAGCTCGCGGCCAACCTGACCGGCCAGGTCCGGGCCATCGCCGAGGTCACCAGCGCCGTGGCCCGCGGGGACCTGACCCGGACCGTCGCCGTCGAGGCCCCCGGCGAGGTCGGGGAGCTCAAGGACAACATCAACGCGATGGTGGAGTCGCTGCGCGCCACCACCCGGGCCAACGAGGAGCAGGACTGGCTCAAGACCCACCTCGCGCGGATCTCCGGCGGGATCCAGGGCCGGCGCGATCTCACCACGGTCGCCCAGCTGGTCATGCGCGAGGTGCCGCCGCTGGTCCACGCGCAGTACGGCTGCTTCTTCCTCGCCCAGGACGGCCCCGAGGGGACCGGGGGCACCGGGAGGAACGGGGGCACCGGGGGGACCGAGCTCGTGGCGATCGCCTCGTACGGGCTGCCCGACGACCCCGCGTCCGCCCCGCGCCGCTTCCGCGTGGGCCGGTCCCCCGTCGGCCAGGCGGCCGCCGACCACCGGGTCCTCGTCGTGGAGGACCTGCCGCCCGGGTACGCGCCGGTCGTCACCGGAACGGGTTCCGCCGACCCGTCCGCCCTGATCGTGCTGCCCATCGTCTTCGAGGGGCAGGTGCTCGGCGCCCTGGAGCTCGCGTCCCTGCGCCCCCTCGCCCCCCTGCACCGCGCCTTCCTGGAGCAGTTCACCGAGCTCCTGGGGGTCAACGTCAGCTCCCTGACCGCCAACGCCCGGACCGACGAGCTGCTGGAGCGCTCGCAGCGGCTGACGGCCGAGCTGAGCGCCCGGTCGGGCGAACTCCAGGCCCGCCAGCGCGAACTCCAGCGCAGCAACGCCGAACTCCAGGACAAGGCGGCCCTGCTGGCCGACCGCAACCGGGACATCGAGCGGAAGAACCACCAGATCGAGCAGGCCCGTCAGGAACTGGAGGAACGCGCCCGGGAGCTGGCCCGGGCCTCCCTCTACAAGTCGGAGTTCCTGGCCAACATGAGCCACGAACTGCGCACGCCGCTCAACAGCCTGCTGATCCTCGCCCAGCTCCTCGCGCAGAACCCGGAGGGCAACCTGACGGAGAAGCAGGCGGACTACGCGGCGGTCATCCACTCGGCCGGCTCCGACCTGCTCCAGCTGATCAACGACATCCTCGACCTGTCGAAGGTCGAGGCCGGACGGATGGACGTGCACCCGGAGCCGGTCTCCCTCCAGCGCGTCCTGGACTACGTGGACGTGACCTTCCGGCCCGTGGCGGACGAGCGGGGACTGGAGTTCACCGTCAGCGGGGCGCCGTCGGCGGGCGAGGGGCTGGTCACCGACGAGGGGCGGCTGCGCCAGGTGCTGCGCAACCTGGTCTCGAACGCCCTGAAGTTCACCAGGACGGGCGGGGTCTCCCTGCGCGTCGAGCGGGCCGCCCCCGAGGAGGTGCCCGGCTCCCTGCGCGGGACGGGCCCCGTGCTCTCCTTCCGGGTCATCGACACCGGCATCGGCATCCCCGCCGAACAGCTCGAGTCCGTCTTCGACGCCTTCCAGCAGGGCGAGAGCGGCGCGGACCGGGCGTACGGGGGCACCGGGCTGGGCCTGTCCATCAGCCGCGAGGTCTCCAAGCTGCTCGGCGGGACCATCACCGCCGAGAGCACGGCGGGCCAGGGCAGCTGCTTCACCCTCTACCTGCCGGAGAACGACGGCCGGGCGCAGGCCCGGGCGGACCGGGAAGGGGCCGGCGAGGAGCGGGACGACGCCGCGCCCGCGCTCTCCCTGGCGGCGCCGGTGGACGACGAGGGCCTGCGGGACCGGACGGTGCTCCTCGTCGACGACGACACCCGCAACGTCTACGCCCTGACCGAGGTGCTCAAGTCGGCGGGCATGCAGGTGCTGACCGCCGACAACGGCGAGGCCGGGATCAGGCTGCTGGCCGCGCACCCGGAGGTCGACCTGGTCGTGATGGACCTGATGATGGCCGGCCTCGACGGCTACGCCACCACCCGGGCCATCCGGGCCATGCCGGGCCAGGCGGAGCTGCCCGTGGTGGTGGTGACCGCGAAGGCGATGCCGGGCGACCGGACGGAGGCCCTGGCCGCCGGGGCGTCCGACTACGTGGTCAAGCCGGTGGCCCCCGACCGGCTGCTCACCGCCCTGCGCACCTGGCTGGCACCCCGCTGAGGAGGCGTGATGGCCCTGCCCGAGACCGGACTCTCCTCGGCCGTCGCGGATCTCACGGCCGAGGTGGCGGCCCTGCACGCCGACCGGGCCCGGCGCAGCCTCCTGGACCTCGCGTGCGGGGTGCTCATGGGCCAGCTGTCGCTGTCCCCCGCCGAGGCGGCCGACCACCTGCTGCGGCTGGCCGTGTCGACCGGGCTGAGCGCGGCCGACCTCGCGGCGGACATCGTCAACGCGGCCGTCGGCCCGGACGCCGGCCGTGACCCGGTGCCGGGGCCGGCTCCCGGCGCCGCGCCGGCGGCGGAGGCCCGCCGGATCCGGCGGGGGACCACCGCCGTCCTGGCCTCCGACACGGCGGAGGCGGCGGCGTCGGCCCTGCTGGAGGGCGGGCTGCGGCGGCTCGGCGCCGAATCCGTCTACCTGTGGCGGCGTACGGAGACCGACTGCCTGGAGCTGGCCGGGCAGGCCGGGGCGAGCCCGCTGGAGGCCGCGCACTGGCGCTGGGTCCCACCCGAGACGGACGGGCCCCTGCACCGCGCGCTCACGGTGGGCCTGCCCGCCTGGTTCCCCGACGGCCCGGGGGCGGAGGGCCGGCTGCCCGGTCCGCGTGCCGAGGCGGCCCGGGGGCTGATCCCCCTGGACCGGGCCGGGCGGAGCGCGGGGCTCGCGCTGGTCGTCTGGCCCGCCGCCCGGGCCCTGGACCCCCAGGTGCGCGCCACCGTCGCGGCCCTGTGCCGCCCGGCCGGACAGGTGCTGGACCGGGGCGCCGCCGACGCGGCCGCGGCGCCCCGGCTCACCGCCGTGCTGGCCGAGCTGGTGCTGCCGGCGATGCTGGTGAGCGTGGCGCTCCCGGCCGGGGAGGGGGAGGCCCACGGGTTCGGCCCCGCCCACACCGTGGACTACCTGAACCCGGCCGCGGCGCGCGTCCTCGGCCCGGTCCCCGCACCCGCCGGCCGGCCCCTCGCGCAGCTCTTCCCCGCCGTGTACGAGGAGCTGCTGGGGCTGCTCGCGCGGGCGAACGCCACGGGCGCGCCGCAGTACGCCCCCGCCCTGCCGACCGCCCCCGCGAGCGCCGCGCCCCCGAAGGCCGGGGCGGCCGGGCCCGTGATGGCCGAGGTCCGGGTGCTGCCCCTGGGCGGCGGGCGCACCGCGGTGATGTGGCGGGCGGACGACCGGCGCGGGCCGCCGGTGACCCGGGCGCTGGCACGGCTGGACCAGCTGGCGGTCTTCGAGGAGGACCTCGTCGCGGGGACCACCGTGTGGAGCTCGCACGCGTACCCGGTCTTCGGGCTGCACCCGGAGGACCCGGCGGTGCCGCTGCGGGCGCTGGGGGCGCGGCTGCACCCCGAGGACACGGCGCGGCTGGAGGGCCTGCTGGGTTCGCTCACCGACCGGCACGAGGGCGGTCAGGTCCTGGTGCGGGTGGTGCGGCCGGGCGGCGGGGTGCGCCGGGTCCGCGTGGCGGCCGAGCCGGTGCTCACGGGCAGCGCGCTGACCGGGATCGTCGGCGTGTTCCAGGACGTCTCGTCGCAGCACCACACGGAGGTGGCGCTCACCGCCACCTATGACCAGCTGTCCGCCGCGCAGACCGAGGCGGAGCTGCGCGACCACCTGGTGCTGCGGCTCCAGCACGCCATCGTCCCCGAGGCCCCGGCCCTGGAGACCCCGCCCGGGCTGCGGGTGGCGGCCCGCTACCGGCCGGCCGCCGCCGAGTACCGGGTGGGCGGCGACTGGTACGACGTCCAGTCCCTGCCCGACGGGAAGGTGCTGGTCACGGTGGGGGACATCGCCGGGCACGGGATCGGGTCGGCCACCGCCATGATCGCCCTGCGCGGGGCGCTGCACGGTCTGGCCTTCACCGGGAACTCCCCCGGCCGGCTGATGGAGTGGCTGAACGAGGTGGCGCTGCGCACGCCCGGTCAGCCCACGGCGACGGCCCTGTGCGCCCTGTTCGATCCGGCCGACCGCTCGCTGTACTGGTCGGGGGCCGGGCATCCCCCGGTGCTGCTGCTGCGCGGCGGGCGGGCCCGCTTCCTGGACGGGGCGTACAACATCCTGCTCGGCGCGCTGCCGGGGGCGGGGTACGGGGAGACGTACACGGAGCTGCGTTCCGGGGACACCTTGCTGCTGTACACGGACGGGTTCATCGAGCGCCGGCACGTGGGGCTGGACGAGAGCCTGGAGGCGCTGCGCGGGGCGGCGGAGCGGCTGCCTCCCGGACCGGCGGAGGAGCTCGCGGACCGGCTGATGGCGGCGGTCCTCGGGGACACGGACGACGACACGAGCCTGGTGGTGGTACGGGTGACCTGAGACGCACCGGCAGGATAAAAGGGTCGTTCTGCTGTGAACGGGTATGAAACAGGAGTAAACCACCACGGGCCGGAGGTCCGTTCCATGACCCGAATCCAGCAGACCCGCACCCGAACCGCTCGCACGAGCCCCTCGGGCACCTGCCATACCACTCCGCCGCAGGCCCCCCTGGAGGAGCCCGTGGCGGACCTCCTGGCCGAGCCGCTCAAGGCCAGCACCGCCGACGCCCGGACCCTGTCGCGGTCCCTGTTCCGCCGGCTGGACGCACTGGAGGAGGGCACGCCCGAGTACTCCTACGTGCGCAACACCCTCGTCGAGCTGAACCTCAGCCTGGTGAAGTACGCCGCCCGCCGCTTCCGCGGCCGCAGCGAGCCGTTCGAGGACATCGTCCAGGTGGGCACGATCGGCCTGATCAAGGCCATCAACCGGTACGACGTCAACCGCGGGGTGGAGTTCACCACCTTCGCGCTGCCCACCGTCACCGGTGAGATCAAACGCTTCTTCCGCGACACCAGCTGGGCCGTGAAGGTCCCCCGCCGGCTCCAGGAGCTCCGGCTGAACCTGGCCAAGGCCTCCGACGAACTGGAACAGGACCTGGGACGCGGCGCCACCGACGTCGAGCTCGCCGAGCGGCTGGGGCTGACGGAGGACGAGCTGGCCGAGGGCCGCCGGGCCGCCCAGGTGTACGCCTCGCGTTCGCTGGACGCGCCCGCGCAGGAAGACGCCGACTCGGGGACGGCCCAGCGCCCGCTGGGCGAGGAGGAGCCGGTCTACGAGCGCATCGAGTGCCTGGAGTCCCTCAAGCCGCTGCTGGCGGAGCTCCCCGCGCGGGACCGGGAGATCCTGTCCCTGCGCTTCGGGCAGGAGCTCACCCAGTCGCAGATCGGCGAGCGGCTCGGCATCTCGCAGATGCACGTGTCCCGGCTGCTCACCCGCACGCTGGAGAGCCTGCGGACGGGCCTGCTGACGGACCTGCCGCCGGATTCCCCCGACGGCGCGCCCGCGGCTCAGACCAGCTCGGGCTGCGCCTCGCGGCGCGGCGCCGGCACGGAGGCCGCCGGGGTCTCGCGGTCCCACAGCCGGACGGTCCGCACGGCGCCGTAGACGACCGAGGCGGTCGCCAGCACCAGCAGCGGCCCGCACAGCCACGGAAGCGCGGCCAGCTCCTGCGACAGGAAGCGGTAGGAGAGCAGCAGCGCCGTGAAGACGGCGGTTCCGAAGCCCGCCAGCAGCATTCCCCGCCGGTCCCAGCCCCGGTCGTAGGCGCGCAGCGCCATTTCGATCGTGGCGGTGAACACCACGCCGGCGAGGATGTCGGCGCCGTAGTGGTAACCGAATCCCAGCGTCGCCCCGAGCGTCGCGACCAGCCAGAACGCGCCGAGGAAACGCAGGGCGCGCGGCCCCTTGCGCGAATGAATGAAGATCGCGGTGGCCCATGCCGTGTGCAGGCTCGGCATGCAATTGCGCGGGGTGGTTCCGTCGAAAATCATCGCCTGCGGAGTTCCGAGCGGCGCGGGCGTGTTCGGCCAGAGGTCGGCCAGGGCCCACCGCCCGCCGTCCGCGCCGTAGGCGAAGATCGGGCCGACCACCGGGTAGATCATGTAGACGGCCGGTCCGAGCAGCCCGATCACGAGGAAGGTGCGCACCAGGTGGTGCGTCGGGAAGCGGCGCTCGGCCGCCACCCGGCGCAGCTGGTAGAGGGCGACGACGACCGCGCCCACCGCGAGCTGGATGTAGACCCACTCCAGGACGTGCGCCCCGACGGAGCCGGTGGCCCGGACGATCTGCCCGGCCACCCAGGAGGGGTTGCCGAGCGCGTGGTCGGCGGTGGCCACGTACTGGTCGAGCACCATCGGGCGGGTCTGCGCGGTGATGTCCAGCCAGGTGTAGCCGGTCTTGCGGCCGGCCACCAGCAGCAGGGCCAGCCCGACGCCCTTCAGCAGCAGGACGCGCTCCCGGCCGGTGCGGCGCGTGACGGCGATGACGGCGCAGGCCAGGGTGACGATCAGCGCGCCGTTGCCGAACATCGTGGGGGCGTCGGCCAGCCGGCGCACGAGCCAGAAGACCAGGTCGATGCCGACCGCGGCGCCGACGGCGATGAACCGCTGCCGCCAGGGGAGCGTCACGAGCATCAGCGTCATGGCGGCGTACAGCACCGTCCCCGACTTGGGAGGGAAGATCACTTCCCGCGCCTGGGTGGTGATCGGCCCCGGCGTGCCGTAATGGCGCGAGATGATCTCCAGACCGATGAGGAATGCCAGACCCACCACGCTCGCGGCAGCCCAGAGCACCACCCGGGGCCGGCGCCACACGGGGGGCTCGATTCCACCGTCATTTCCGGAAAACACTCGCGATGCCGCAGATATCAATTTTTCAGCCGATGTTCATGTTTCGACGTGATCATTGTTAGGCCGAACATGCTATCGGAGCTGCGGGGATTAGCCCATTACGACGGCGACGGAGGGCCACCGGGCGACCTCCGAGGGTACGCGAAAGGCCGTCCCCTCACGTAGAGAGAACGGCCTCCGACCTGCGTTTCCGCACAGTCGGGACGACAGGATTTGAACCTGCGACCCCTTGACCCCCAGTCAAGTGCGCTACCAAGCTGCGCCACGTCCCGATGCCGCTGACCTGGGGTTTCCCCCGGCTGAACCGGCATGAGAACCATACCGCACTTCCACGGGTGGTCGCGCGCACCTTTTACGGTGTTGACCTCAAGTCCGCTTGAGGTCGCATGGTTCCCGCATGACACACGCAACCGCGGACACCCGCTTCCGCTACGAGGACCTGGGCCGTCTGATGGCCCTCATGACCGGGGACGAGAAGCACGGACCCGCCGCCACGTCCACCCTGGACGTGCTGTGGGTGCTCTACGACCGGGTGCTGCGGGTCTCGCCCGGAAGCGCGGAGGACCCCGGGCGGGACCGGTTCCTGCTCTCCAAGGGGCACGGGCCGATGGCCTACTACGCCGTGCTCGCCGCCAAGGGGTTCTTCCCCGTGGACCGGCTGTCCGGCTTCGGCACCTTCGACTCCCCCCTCGGGCACCACCCCGACCGCGTCCTGGTCCCCGGCGTGGAGATCTCCAGCGGCTCCCTCGGGCACGGCCTGCCGCTCGCCGTCGGCAGCGCGCTCGGGCTGCGGGCCCAGGGGCTGGACGACCCCGCCGTCTGGGTGCTGATCGGGGACGCCGAGCTCGACGAGGGCAGCAACCACGAGGCCATCGCCTACGCCGGCCCGGCCGGGCTGGACGCCCTGCACACCGTGGTCGTCGACAACGGCTCCGCCACGCACGGCTGGCCCGGCGGCATCGCCTCCCGCTTCGAGGCCGCGGGCTGGAGCACCGCCACCGTCGACGGACGCGACCACGCGGCCCTGCACGCCGCCTTCACCGCACCGCATCCGGGCCGGCCGCACGCCGTCGTCGCCCGTGTCGAGAAGAAGTACTGAGGGGGAACCCCGTGAACACCACGGACACCGTCACCACCGCGGACACCATGCGCGAGCGGTTCGTCCAGGTCACCTCGCGGCTCCTCGACGAGGACCCGCGGCTGGCCCTCGTACTCGCCGAGATCACCATGGACGGCTTCCGGCCCGCCCAGCGGCGCCACCCCGACCGCGTGATCAACGTCGGGATCCGCGAGCAGCTGCTCGTCGGCGTGGGCGGCGGCCTGGCCCTCACCGGGATGCGGCCGGTGGTCCACACCTTCGCCAGCTTCCTCGTGGAGCGCCCCTTCGAGCAGGTCAAGCTGGACTTCGGCCACCAGGACACGGGCGGGGTCCTGGTCAGCTCCAGCGCCAGCTACGACTGGCCCGCCGGCGGATACACCCACATGGCCCCCGGCGACGTCGCCCTGCTGGACACCCTCGACGGCTGGACCGTCCACGTGCCCGGGCACCCCGACGAGGCGGAGGCGCTGCTGCGCCACGCGTACGCCGCCGGGGACGACCGGGTCTACGTCCGGCTCTCGCAGATGTCGAACGCGGCCCCGCTGGCCCCGGGCGGGGACCTGGGGTTCCAGACCGTGCGGGAGGGCGGCGCGGGCGTGGTGCTCGCCGTCGGGCCGATGCTGGACGGGGTCCTCGCCGCGACCGAGGGGCTCGACGTCACCGTCCTGTACGCCGCCACGGTGCGCCCCTTCGACGACGCCGCCCTGCGCGCCGCCGCCGGGCGGGCCACGGCCGACGTGGTCCTGGTCGAGCCGTACCTGGCCGGGACCTCCGCGGCGGCGGCCGGGCGGGCGCTGCTCGACGTCCCGCACCGGGTGCTGCCGCTCGGGGTGGGGCGCGCCGAGCTGCGCCGGTTCGGGACGATCGGGGAGCACACCGCCGCCCACGGCCTGGACGCCGCCTCCCTGCGGCGGCGGATCACGTCCTTCCTGCGCTGACGGGCCCTCAGGCCGTGCGGTCCGCGCGCTCCTGGAGCAGGCCGGCGAGTTCCGCCGCGAGCGCCTTGGCCGTCGTCAGGCCCGCCAGCCCCCACCGCCGGGGCACCGTGTCCACCGCGCACACGGTGCCCAGGACGATGCCCCGCCGGTCGGTGAGCGGCGCCCCCAGGTAGGAGCGGACCCCGCTCCCGTCCACGACGGCGTTGCCCGCGAAGCGCGCGAAGTCCCGTACGTCCTCCAGGACCAGGGCCCGGCGGCGCACCACCACGTGCGGGCAGTAGCCGTGGTCGCGGGGCAGTACCCGCGCCGGGTAGCCGCTCGCCGGGGCGTCCGGCCCGTGGTGCAGTCCGGCGAAGAACTGGCGGTCCTCACCGACGAAGTTGACCCCCGCGTACGGGGCGTCGAGGGTCTGCGCGAAACGGCGGGCGAAGGCGTCGAGTTCGGCGTCCACCCGCTCCCCCAGGTTCATCTCGCGCAGCCGGACGGCCCGTGCGGGCGCCTCCCGGTCCACGGGGGTGAGCAGGAGGTGTCCGGTCGACTCGTAGCGGTTCATGGCGGTTCCCCCGGTCGGAAGTGGTGGGCGTACCGTCCCGGCGGCCCGGCGGCGGTGCGCCGGGCCGTGGACAGCAGGTGGTGGACGAGGGCGGCCAGCGTCCCCGTACCGGAACCCGTCAGGCGCGCGTCGCAGTGGACGACGGGCACCTCCGGGCCGAGCCCCACCGCCGCGCGGACCTCCTCGGCCGTGTAGCGGTGGCCCCCGTCGAACTCGTTGACGGCGACGACGAAGCCGATGCCGCGCCGCTCGAAGAAGTCCACGGCGGGGAAGCAGTCGGCGAGGCGGCGGGTGTCCGCGAGGACCACCGCGCCCAGCGCGCCCGCGCAGAGCTCCTCCCACAGGAACCAGAAGCGCTGCTGGCCGGGCGTGCCGAACAGGTAGAGGACGTGCCGGTCGTCGAGGGTGAGCCGGCCGAAGTCCAGGGCCACGGTGGTCGCGGTCTTGGCGTCCACCCCGTCGAGCGGGCCGTCGGCCGCCTCGCCGATCCCGCTCAGCAGTTCCTCCGTGCACAGCGGCGGAATCTCGCTCACCGCGCCCACGAAGGTGGTCTTCCCCGCCCCGAACCCGCCCGCGACCAGGATCTTCAGGGTCGCGGGCAGGGCCGGGGCCTCAGAGCCGGCGGCGCAGGCCATCGAGCACCGCCCTCAGCAGCGTCTGGTCGTCGGCGGCGAAGGAGCCGCCGCCGCCCGGGAACCTCGGGGCCAGCGCCGTCACGGCCCCGTGCTCCATGAGGTCGGACAGCAGCACCTTGACCACCACCGCCGGGAGCCGCAGCTGGCCGGCCACCTCGGCGACCGTCACCGCGGGCGCGGCCGCGCAGCAGCGCAGGGCGAGGGTGTGCTCGGCCCCGAGCGGGATCCTCGGCCGGGCCCCGGTGGCGCTCACCAGGGACAGCAGGTCGAGGGCGACGGCGGCCCGGGTGCGGCCGCCGCTGGCCGTGTACGGGCGCATGACCCGGCCGGCCGAGTCGTCGAGCCAGGGCGTGTCGCGCGCCGCCCCGGCCACCGCCCCGTGAGCCCCCCCGGCCCGGACCCTCATCGCCCGGGGTCGGCGTCGGAGACGGCGGCGACGGGGCGGCGCGGGGGGGCCGCGAGGTACGGCCGTACGCTCTTGACCAGCATCGCCATCTCGTAGCCGAGGACGCCCGCGTCGGCCTCGCGGTCCGCGAGGACGGCCAGACAGGTGCCGGAGCCGGCGGCGGAGACGAACACGAGGGCGCTGTCGAGCTCGACGACCACCTGGCGGACCTCGGCCCCATCGCCGAAGCGGGCGCCCGCGCTGCGGCCGAGGGAGTACAGGCCGGAGGCGAGGGCGGCCATGTGGTCGGCGCTGTCGGAGTCCAGGCCGTGGACGCAGGTGACGAGCCCGTCGTTGGTCAGCAGGACCGCGGCGCGCGTGTACGGGACGCGCTGGACCAGTCCGCCGAGCAGCCAGTCGAGGTCCGAGAGGCTGCCTGTCTTCGTCTGCGTCGCCACTTCGCCGGCCATGGGGGTGTGCTCCTTGCTGGGGTTCGTGCGGGTGTTCACGCGGGGGGTCATGTCTGCTGCTCGGAGGTCTGGGCGAGGCCGAAGCCCCGCTGGAAGGCCGCCATCAGGCCGGGGTCGTGCACGGGCTGTTCGGTGTCCGCGTCCGGCCTGCGGGGGGCGGGGGCCTCGCGCAGCTGCGGCGCGAGGTGCGTCTGGGCCAGCCGCCGGGGCAGCGGCGGCCGGTCGTCGCGGTCGGCCCGGGCGGCGGGCACCCGGCGGGGCAGGGGCTCGGGGTGCCCGGCCGCCCCGACGGCGGCCTCCGCCCCCCGGTCCCGCACCGGCTCCGGTCCGGCCCCCGCCGGGGCGCGGGGGGCCGTGAACCCTTCCGGGGAGGCCGGCACCAGGCCGAGGTCCAGGGTGCGGCCGCTTCCCCCGGCGGGGGCGGGCCCCGGTGCGGGCGGGGCGGCGGGGGCGGGCACGCGGGCCGGTTCCAGGGGCGGGGCGGTCTCGGCCGTGCCCCAGGAGGTGGTGCGGGAGCCGCCCAGGGCGTCGGCCGCGCTCGGGGCCTCCGCGCCCAGCAGGCCCTGGGGCAGCACGAGGACGGCGAGCACGCCGCCGTAGATGTTGGACTTCAGCTCGACGGCGATCCCGTGCCGCCGGGCCAGGGCGGAGACCACGAACAGGCCGATCCGGCCGTCCGCCAGCAGGTGCCGGACGCTGACCTGGTCGGGGTCGCCCAGCAGGGCGTTCATCCGGTTCTGCTCCTGCGGCGGCATGCCCAGCCCGCGGTCCTCCACCTCGACCGCGATCCCGGCGGTCACCCGCTCGGCCCGCACCACCACGTCGGTGTCGGGGGCGGAGAACACCGTGGCGTTCTCGACGAGTTCGGCCAGCAGGTGCACCACGTCGGCGACGGCGTGCCCGCGTACGGTGCCGCCCGCCGGGGGCACCACCTTGACGCGCGTGTACTGCTCCACCTCGGCGACGGAGGACCGCAGCACCTCGCTCAGGTCGATCGGCCGCGTCCACTGGCGCCGGGAGGCGGCTCCGCCGAGCACCGCGAGGTTCTCGGCGTGGCGGCGGATCCGGGTGGCGAGGTGGTCGACGTGGAAGAGCTGCTTGAGCAGGTCGGGGTCCTCGACCGTGTCCTCCAGCTCGTCGAGCAGCGAGATCTCGCGGTGCACGAGCGACTGAAGCCGGCGCGCGAGGTTGACGAAGACCTCCACCTTGCGGTCGCTGTCGCTGGGCGCGGCCGGGACGGCGAGCCGTAGGAGGGTCTCGTGCGCCTGCTCGCGCGCGCCGCGCAGCTCCTGGGCGAGCAGCCAGAACTCGTCCGCCCCGGCCCGTCCGGCCCCGGCCGGCGGGGCGCCCCGGCCGGACCGCACGGGGCGGGCCGGCCGTTCCCCGCGCTCCAGCCGCTCGGCGGCCGTGCGCAGCTCCTGGCGGCCGCGCATGCTGGAGCGCCGCAGCGCCTCGCACCGGTCGCGGACGGCCTTGGCCGTGCGCTGGGCCCCCAGCAGGGCGGCGGCGAGCGCTCCGACGGCCAGCAGGGCGCAGCCCGCGAGCACCGGCCACAGCCGCGCGTCCCGCTCCCCGGCGCCCCCGCCGAGCTGGAGGGTGAAGATCACGGCGGCGGTGCCGCTGAGCCCGGCGGCGAGCGTGGGCAGCACGGCGGCGCGGACCGGCTGGGGGCGTATCTGCCGGCCGGTTCCCGGGGCGGCGTGTCTCGACGGGGCGTGGCGGGCGGGGCGGAGTGCGGACATCGGCGTCCTCGGTACGTGGGTCCGGAACCCGGTTCCAGTTCCGGGGCCCGGTGTTGATCACCGGATACCCACGCTAGACCGCACGCTCCCGCGGTCGTTGCCCAGTTGGGGAACTTGGCCGCGCTGCTTCCCGCTCCCGACGGAGCGCTCGTACGACAGCCCGAATGCGCCGGGAGCGCGCACGCCCGTACGGCTCGGGGCGTGCGCGCTCCACGGGCCGGGGAACCCCGGGCCGGTTCAGGAACCCACGGCCTCCGGTTCACCGATCCCGGCGGACGGGGCGGGGACCGGCTCGGCCGCGCCGGTCCCCGCGGGGGCGGTGAGGCCGGCGAGGGGGGTGGTGCCCGCGACGAAGGGGCGCCACCAGGGTGCGGCCGGGGCGTCCGGGGCTCCGGGTTCGAAGGGCTGGCCCGGGATGGGCAGGGCGACGGCCGCCCCGGCGGCGCCGGCCGCGGCGACGGTGCCCTCGCCGGGCTCGTCCCACGGGTGCGGGGCCAGGTTGAAGGTGCCCCAGTGGATGGGCAGCATCGTGCCGGCCGGGGCGCCGCCCTGGAGGTCGAGGTGGGCCCGCATGCCTTCCTCGGGGGTCATGTGGATGTCGGGCCAGTACTCCGAGTACGCCCCGATCTGGATCATCGTGGCGTCGAAGGGGCCGTGCTCGGCGCCGATCTCCTTGAAGCCCGGGAAGTAGCCGGTGTCGCCGCTGTGGAAGATCCGGTGCTCCTCGCCGGCGACCACCCAGGAGGCCCACAGGGTGAACTGCTGGTTGCGCAGGCCGCGCCCGCAGAAGTGGCGGGCCGGGGTGGCCGTCAGGGAGAGGCCGGCGACCTCGGTGGTCTCGTTCCAGTCCAGCTCGCGCAGCCGGCCCGGGGCGACGCCCCAGCGCTCCAGGTGGGCGCCGACCCCGAGCGGGACGGCGAAGACCGTGTCCGTACCGGCCAGAGCCTTGACGGTGGGCAGGTCCAGGTGGTCGTAGTGGTCGTGGGAGATGACGACCACGTCGACCTCGCCCAGGGAGGCCAGCGGCACCGGTACGGGGTGCAGGCGCTTGGGGCCGGCGAAGGGGAAGGGGGAGCAGCGCTCGCCCCAGACGGGGTCGAAGAGCACGCGGCGGCCGTCGATCTCGGCGAGCACGCTGGAGTGCCCCATCCAGGTCAGGCGCAGTCCGCTCGCCGGCGGCTTGGCCAGCTCGGCGAGGGTGGTGGGGTAGACGGGGATCGGCGCGCCGGGGTTGCGCCGGATCCGCTGCTCCTTGTGGAAGTAGATCTTGGCGAATTCCAGCATGGAGCCGGAAGGCCTGGTCCTGGCCCCCACCGGGTTCTGGAAGACGCCGTCGGCGAAGTTCGGGGAGCGCAGGATGCGCTCCAGCCGTGCGCCGGACGGGTCCGCGCCGAAGGCTTCGGGCCGCAGGGCGCGCAGCCGGGGACGCAGGGGAAGGGAGCCGGTCAAGGCGCCTCCTGGGGAGTGCGGGTGGGGTGGGGTACGCCCACGACCATCCCAACGCGCACCGGCTTCCGGGGATTCCGCCCCGCCGTCTCCCGTCCGCGCGTACGGGCCGTGCGGCAGGGGCCCGGCCCGGGGCCGGGCCCTGCCGTACGGCTTACAGCGGGAGCAGGTCCGGGCGCTTGGCCTCGACGTGGTCGCCGGAGGACTCCCCGCGCAGCCGCCGCCCGATCCAGGGGACGAGGTGCTCACGCGCCCACTGGATGTTGTCCCGGGTGACGTCCACGGAGCCGCGCGGCGCGGCCGGCGGCCAGGGCTGGTCGGGGTCGGCCGGCACGTCGTAGCCGAGGACCTGCGCGGCGCGCAGCGCGACGCGGGTGTGGCCCTCGGGCGAGAGGTGGAGGCGGTCGCCGTCCCAGGCGCGGCGGTCCTGTACGGTCTTCAGCGACCAGAGGTCGAGCACGGGGCAGCCGTAGCGGTCCGCGATGGCCCGCACGTGGACGTTGTACGTCGCGATCTTGCCCCGCAGGTGCTTGAGGACCGGGACGCCCCGGGTGTCGAAGCCGGTGGTGATCATCACGAGGCCGACGGAGGCCGTGAGGTCGGCCACGGCCGCCTCGAAGCGTTCGGCGACGTCGTCGGGGTCGCTGCCGGGCCGGATGATGTCGTTGCCGCCCGCACAGAAGGAGACGAGGTCGGGGGCGAGTTCCTTGGCCCGCGGAACCTGCTCCTCCACGATCTGGTCGAGCACCTTGCCCCGTACCGCGAGGTTCGCGTACCGGAAGTCGTGCTCGTCGCGCTGATCCGCCAGGAGCACGGCGAACCGGTCCGCCCAGCCGAGATAGGAATCCCCGGGTCCCGGGTCCCCCACGCCTTCGGTGAAGCTGTCCCCGATCGCCGCGTACGAGCCGATGGTCTTGAGTGTCGTCTTCGTCGCTGCCACGGGAACCCATCCTTCACCCCCGTCGCCAACCTACGCCAACGTAATGAGGGGTTGACGGACCGTGATCTATACCACGCGGGGGATAAGGAATAAGTACAAGCGGGGCCGGGACCCCCCTCGGGTCCCGGCCCCACGCATTGCCGGCGCCATGCCGCCGGACGGTCTCAGACGCTGACGCCCTTCGAGCGGAGGTAGGCCAGCGGGTCGATGTCGGAGCCGTAGGAGGGGCCCGTGCGGATCTCGAAGTGGAGGTGCGGGCCGGTGACGTTGCCGGTGGCGCCGGAGAGCCCGATGGTCTGGCCGGCGGTGACGGTCTGGCCCGTCGAGACGTTCAGCTGGGACAGGTGGCCGTACTGGGAGTACTTGCCGTCGGCGTGCCGGATGACGACCTGGTTGCCGTACGCACCGCCCCAGCCTGCGGAAACCACGGTGCCCGCGCCGACGGCCCGGACGGTGGTGCCGGTGCTCGCGATGAAGTCGACGCCGGTGTGGTAGCCGGAGGACCACATGGCGCCGGGGGTGCGGTACGCGGTGGAGACGCCGCCGCTGACGGGGGCGACGAACCCGGCGGCGCTCGCGGGCGCGGACTGGGCGGCCGGAGCGGACTGCTTCATTCCGCGGGACGGGGCGGCGGCGCCCTTCAGCGGCGTGGCGCCGGAGGCGCCGGCCGTGCCCGCCCCGGCGGCGGAGCCCTCGGAGGCGGCGGAGCCGGAGGCGTCCTCACCGGCCGCCGGAGTGCCGGTCGAGGTCTCCTCGGCGGGCGCTTCAGCCGCCTTCGGGGCGGGGGCCGCGCCCCGGCCGCCGAGGGTCAGGCGCAGCCCCGGGTGGATGAGGGACGGGTCGTCGCCGACGGCCTCGCGGTTGTCGGCGTACAGCCGCTCCCAGCCGCCGGAGAGGCCGTGCCCGGCGGCGATCGTCGAGAGGCAGTCACCGGAGACGACCGTGTAGGTGGAGGGGGCGGCGGGGGCGGCCGTCCGCGCCGCCGTCGGGGCCTGGGCCGGGGCGGCGGCCGGGGCCGCGGCGGCGGGGGTCGCGGCCTGGGCGCCCGCGGCGGCCGTCAGCGGCAGCGCGAGGGCCGCGCCGCCGGTGCCGGCGAGGGCGAGGCCGCGGGATATGGAACGGGACTTCGGACGGCGGTGCTTACCCTTTCCGGGCATGGCGAATTCCTCTCCGGCGCCTGCGAGGTGAGCTGTCGGGTTCGGACTGGAGATGTCCGGCCGTACGGGTACGGCTTCACCCCGAGCCGTTCCGGAATGATCCGGAACGGCGGTTCACCTGGTTCCCCCGCTCCTGCCGCGCGCATGGTTGGTCGGGTGAGGTTCCCGGGCGGCGGCAGGATTAGGCGGTCCACCCGGATCGCTCGCGAAGGTAATCCAGCGGGACCACGGGCAACAAGCCGTGAATTCCCTGACGGAATAGCAGGTATGAGGGATCAACGGAATGACGGTCACCCTGCGTCCATTCCGGATCCGCAACAGCCGCCCCGGCAAGGGAATTCGGTTTTCGCGATCAGGCACGCACGGTCACCGTATGATCTGGCTCACGGAGTTCGGCCCGATCTCTCGTCCACCTATGGCAAGTTGGTCCCAACCAGAGCAATTCGGACAAGCGGCACGCGCGAAGGAGCAGACGTGACCCAGCAGATACCCCAGGACCTGCCCGCACACCCCGAGCCCACGCCCGAGATGACCGGAGTGCGCAATTTCCGTGACGTGGGCGGACTGCCGACCACGGACGGACGGAGGGTCAGGCCGGGACGACTGTTCCGAAGCGGACATCTGGCGCATGCCACCGAAACCGACGCAGAGTTCCTCTCCTCCCTCGGTCTGCACACCGTCTTCGACTTCCGCAACCGCGCCGACCGGGCCCTGGAGGGGCCGGACGTCGAACTGCCAGGCGTGCGCAACGTGAACATCCCGCTCTCGGACCCGGCCGACGGCGGGGAGTTCTGGCGGATGGTCCGCGAGGGCGGCATCGACCGGCTCCGCGCGCTCCTGGGCGGGGGCAGGGCCGCCGCCCGCATGGCGGAGTCGTACCGGGAGATGGTCCGCACCCGCACCGCCGAGCACGGCCGCGTGGTGCAGGCGCTCGCCGAGGACAGCGTGCCGGCGCTGATGCACTGCGCGGCCGGCAAGGACCGGGCGGGGCTGGCGGTCGCCGTCACCCTGCTCGCGCTCGGGGTCGACCGCGACGCGATCACGGCGGACTACATGGAGTCGGACGCCCCGCACAACCGCTACCGGATGGTGCGCCGCGACGACACCCCCGAGACCCGCGACCCCGAGGTGACCGAGCTGCTGGCGCCGCTGTTCGATGCCCGGCCCGCGTACCTGGCCGCCGCGTACGAGACCATCGACGCGCACTGGGGCGGGGTGGAGCGCTACCTCCGGGAGGGCCTCGGGCTCACCCCCGCGACCCGCGAGCGGCTGCGGGACCGGCTGCTGGACTGACCGGCCCGGCGCGGGGCCCCGGCGAACCGGGGCCCCGTACGCCGACCCCACCGCCTAGCGGTTGCCGACCGCCTGCTTCACCAGGGTCCGGCCGAAGTCCCACATCAGTGAGCCCCCGCCGTGCGCCTCGTCCATGACCTCGCGGAAGGCGGCCACGAACCGGTCCACGTCCGCCTCGTCCACGATCAGCGGCGGGATCAGCTTGATGACCTCCAGGTGGTCCCCCGAGACCTGGGTGAGGATCCGGTGCCGGTTGAGCAGCGGCACCACGACCATCTGCGCGAACAGCCCCTTGCGGGCCGCCTGGAGCATCGCCCAGCGGCCGCGCAGGCCCAGCGAGGACGGCCGGCCGAACTCGATGCCGATCATCAGCCCGCGGCCCCGCACCTCGTGCAGCATCTCGTACTCGTCCACCAGGGCGGCCAGCCGCCCGCGCAGCAGGTCGCCCATGGCACGGGCGTTGGCCACCACCTCCTCGTCCTCCATGACGTGGAGGACCGCCAGCCCGGCGGCCATCGCCTGCGCGTTGGAGCCGAAGCTCGCGGAGTGCACCAGCACCCGGTCCATGGACGAGTACACCTTCTGGAAGATCCAGTCCTTGCCCAGGGTCGCCCCGACGGGCACGTAGCCGCCGGAGAGGGCCTTGGCCACGCAGACCAGGTCCGGCTCCACGCCCGGTTCGTTCTGGTACGCGTAGAAGTCCCCGGTACGGCCCAGTCCGGTCTGCACCTCGTCGGCGATCAGGAGCGCCTTGTGCCGGTGCAGGAGCTCCTGGGCGGCGCGCAGGAACCCGGGCGGGGCCGCGTGCACCCCCTTGCCCTGGATCGGCTCGACGACGAAGGCGGCCACGTCGCCCCGGCGCAGCTCGCGCTCCAGGGCCGCCAGGTCCCCGAGCGCGATCTTCGTGTCGGGCAGCAGCGGGGCGAAGCCGTCGCGGAAGCCGCCCTCCCCGTTGACCGACAGGGAGCCGGTGGTGAGCCCGTGGAAGGCGTGGTCGCAGTAGAGGATCCTGGGCCGGCCGGTGGCGTAGCGGGCGAACTTCAGGGCGGTCTCGACCGCCTCGGTGCCGCTGTTGCCGAAGAAGACGCGGTCCAGGTGGGGGCTGTGGGAGAGCAGCTTCTCGGCCAGCAGGCCGGGCAGCGGCTGGCAGTCGAAGCGGGTCAGGTCGGCGAGGTCCGCGTCCAGGACGTCGTGCAGGGCCCGGCGGACCACGGGGTGGTGGCGGCCCAGGCCCATCACCCCGAAGCCGGCGAGCATGTCGAGGTAGTCGTTGCCCTCGGCGTCCCAGAAGTGGGCGCCCTCGGCGCGTACGTAGACCTTGTCGAAGCCGATGGTGCGCAGCATGCGGGGCAGCTGGTGGTTGAGGTGGCGGGCGTGCAGCTCGTAGCGTTCGCCGCCGCGCTCGGCCAGCAGGGCGGCGAGGTCGAACCCGCCGCCCCGGCCGGCCGCCGCCCGCGGCTCCGTCATGACGACGCGTCCCGGTTCCCGGCGACCGTCTCGCGGGCGGCGCGCAGGGACTCCTTGAGGGAGCCCATGGTGGCGAGGACGGCGGTGGGCTCGTACCCGCAGTGCGCCATGCAGTTCGCGCAGCGCGGGTCCTTTCCGCGGCCGTACTTGCTCCAGTCGGTGTCGTTCACCAGTTCCCGGTAGGTGGGGACGTATCCGTCGCTCATCAGATAGCAGGGGCGCTGCCAGCCGAAGAGGGAGTAATTCGGAATGGCCCAGGCGGTGCAGGGGAAATCCGCTTTCCCTTCCAGGAAGTCCAGGAAGAGCGGGGAGTGGTTGAGCCGCCAGCGGCGGCGGTTGCCGCCCGCGAAGGCCTTCTTGAACAGTTCCCGGGTCTGTTCGACGCCGAGGAAGTGCTCCTGGTCGGGGGCCTTTTCGTAGGCGTAGGCGGGCGAGATCATCATCTCGTCGACCTGGAGGTCGTCATTGAGGTAGTTCAGCACCTCGATGACGGTCTGGGGGGTGTCGGTGTTGAAGAACGTGGAGTTGGTGGTCACCCGGAATCCGCGCCGCTTGGCCTCCTTGATGGCGGCCACGGCCTCGTCGAAGACCCCTTCCTTGGCCACGGACTCGTCGTGGCGTTCGCGCAGTCCGTCGATGTGCACGGCGAAGGCGAAGTAGGGGGACGGGGTGAACTTCTCGATCTTCTTGCGGAGCAGCAGGGCGTTGGTGCAGAGGAAGACGTACTTCCGGCGGGCCACCAGCTGGCGCACGATCTCGTGGATCTGGGGGTGCATCAGGGGCTCGCCGCCCGCGATGGACACCATCGGCGCGCCGGACTCCAGGACCGCGCCGACCGCCTGGGCGACGGGCATGCGCTGCTTGAGCACCCCCGCCGGGTGCTGGATCTTCCCGCACCCCTCGCAGGCCAGGTTGCACGCGTAGAGCGGTTCCAGCTCGACGATCAGCGGGAACTTCTCGCGCTTGCGGAGCTTCTGTTCGAGAAGATACGTCCCGACCCTGATGGACTGTCGCAACGGCATGGCCATCTGGATTCACCTCCTGGAAAGCGGCAACGAACGGTGCCAGTCGTAGAACGCGGGCAGTACGGCACGCAGTACACGGAAGGCAGATATTCCACCGCGCACCGTGCCGATGCGGACGAGCTCGTGCTCCGGAGCGTCCACGATCACCCGGACGGCCGCAACGGGGCGGCCCGCCCCGGAGGCGGTCCACAGGGTGGCCGCGGACTCCATGTCGACCGCGATGGCGCCGCCGGCGCGCAGCCGGTCGCGCTCCTGGCCGCGGACGACGTGGTCGGATCCGGTCAGTGCGCCGGTGTGCACGGTCCGGCCGGGGACGGCGCGGGACAGTGCCTCGGCGAGCAGGGCGGTGGCGGTGCAGGCGACCGCGCCCCGCGGGTCGCGGGTCTCCTCGGCGACGACCAGGTCTCCGGGGTTCATCCCGGGAACCAGGCCGGCGCAGAATCCGGTGGCGAGGACGGCGGCCCGCTCCATCCCGGGCCGCTCCAGGGCCCGGGCCACGGCCCGGTCGGCGGCGCGCGGGCCCATGCCGGTGCGCAGCACGGCGCTGCCGCCCGGGGCGCGGCCCCCGCCGAGGGCCGCCCGTTCGATGCGCAGGGCGCAGGCGATCAGCAGCGGCACGGCGGACGGGTCCGCCCGGGCGGACATCAGGCCCCCTCGGCCGGGACGGCGGCCGCGGCCTCGACGGTCCCCCGGGCGGCGGGGCCGAAGGGGTCCCCGTACAGGTAGCGGCCCAGGGCGGTGAGCGGGAACACCTGCCGGTAGAGGTGGTAGTTGATGGAGAAGTCCCAGGGGAAGCCGGTCCCGGTGAAGTAGGGCTCGTCCCAGGTCCCGTCGGCGCGCTGGGTCTCCACCAGGTGGGCGAGCCCGCGCCGGACGGCCTCCCCCTCCCGCTCCCCCGCCGCGAGCAGGGCCATCAGGGCCCACGCGGTCTGGGAGGGGGTGGAGGCTCCCTTCCCGGCCCAGGCCCGGTCGCGGTAGGAGCGCTGGTCCTCGCCCCAGCCGCCGTCCTCGTTCTGTACGGACTCCAGCCAGCCGACGGCCCGCCGGACGGCGGGGTGGCCGGGGGCGATCCCGGCGGCGGTGAGGGCGGGCACCACCGAGCCCGTCCCGTACACGTAGTTGGTGCCCCAGCGGCCGAACCAGCTGCCGTCCGCCTCCTGTTCGGCGAGCAGCCAGGCGATGCCGCGCCGGGTGCGCGGGTCGGCGGCCCTGCCCTCGACGGCGAGCATCTCGACCACGTGGGCGGTGACGTCGGCCGAGGGCGGGTCGATGACCTCCCCGAAGTCGCAGAAGGGCAGCCGGTTGGGCAAGGGGCTGGTGTTGTCGGCGTCGAAGGCGGCCCAGCCGCCGTCCTTCGACTGCATGCCGAGGGTCCAGGAGGTGCCGCGGGCGATGGCGGCCTCGACCTTCCCCGGCTCGGGGTGGCGGATGCGGCGCAGGGCGAGGACGACCTCGGCGGTGTCGTCGATGTCGGGGTAGGTGTCGTTGTGGAACTCGAACGCCCAGCCGCCGGGGGCGAGTCCGGGGCGGCGCACGGCCCAGTCCCCGGTGCGCCGGATCTCCTCGCCGAGCATCCAGTCGGCGGCCTTGACCAGGGCCGGGTGGTCGGGGCGGACGCCCGCGTCGGCGAGGGCGATGGCGGCGAGGCAGGTGTCCCAGACCGGGGACTGACAGGCCTCGACCATGCGGGCGCCGTCCTCGCGCCAGACGGCGAAGCGGTCGAGGGATTCCAGTCCGGCCCGCATCACCGGGTGCCCGAGGTCGTAGCCGAGCAGGTGCAGGGCGATGACGGAGTACACGGCGGGGGGCTGGATCCCGCCCCAGCAGCCGTCGTTCTCCTGGCGTTCGATGATCCAGCGGCCCGCCGCGGCCATGGCCGCCTTGCGCAGCCGGCGCGGGGCGACGCGCCGGTAGAGGTGCAGGGCCTTGTCCATCCGCTGGAAGGCCCCGTCCCAACTGGCCGCGGGGGCCTGGGGTCTGGCCGGGTTGGGGTTCCGTGCGTCGGTGTGCAGCTCGTCGAGGGCGAAGGGGGCCGGGCGGACGGGCCGCAGCGCGGAGACCACGGTGAGCGGGACGATCGTCTGGCGGGCCCAGCAGCCGAAGTCGTAGATGTTCAGCGGCACCCAGGACGGCAGGAAGATCAGCTCGGGCGGGAGTTCGGGCAGGTCGTCCCAGCTCCACCAGCCGAAGAGGGCCAGCCAGATCCGGGTGAAGACCCGGGCCGAGGCGATCCCGCCGCGCTCGCGGATCCAGGCCGAGGCGCGGGCCATGTGCGGGGCGTCGGCCGGGTCCCCGGCCAGCCGCAGGGCCACGTACGCCTCGACGGTGGCGGAGAGTTCGGGCGGGCCGCCGTGGAAGGTGGCCCAGGTGCCGTCCGGCCGCTGCTCGCCGCGGATGAAGAGCGCGGCGGCCCGGGTGGTCTCCTCGTCGCGGATGCCGAGGAACTGGCGCAGCAGCAGGTCCTCGGCGTCCATGGTGACGTTGGTCTGGAGGTCGCCCTTCCACCAGCCGTCCGGGTCCTGGCGGTCCAGCAGTTCCCGGGCGGCCCGGTCGGCGGCCTCCCGGACCGCCTTCAGCAGGCCGGTGTCCTCGCCGGACGGGCCTGCGGCCACGGCGGCCGGGGCCGCCGCGGCGTCGTGTCGCGGATCCGCGCCGCCGGTGATCGCACCGCCGCCGTCGGTCGTCGCTGTCATGGCTTCCCCTTCGTACAGTGCTTCGGCTGTGCCCGGGTCTGCCGTCGGCCGGGGGTTCCCTCAGGAGGGGTCCCCGGCCGCCGACTCGCGATTCATATCCACAATCCGGCGAAGATCACCTCTTGCGCACGACGACGAAGTCGGCGAGGGCGACGAGCTGCTCCCGCACCCGCTGCGGCATGTCCACGTCGTCGAGCGCCCGTACGGCGATCGCGTGCTGCCGGCGCGCCTCGTCGGCGGTCCACTGGCGGCCGCCGGCGGCCTCGATGAGGGAGGCGCGGTGGGCGAACTCCTCCTCGGAGAAGTTCTCGAAGTCGTTGCTCTTGGCGTCGGCCGCGAGCAGCCTGGCGAGCTCCTCACATGCGGGTCCGCCCGCGGCGAGGGCCGCGACGACGGGCAGGGACTTCTTGCGCTGGCGCAGGTCGCTCCAGGTCTGCTTGCCGGTGGACTCGGGGTCGCCCCAGATGCCGAGGAGGTCGTCGACGGCCTGGAAGGCGAGGCCGAGGTGGTAGCCGTACTCCTCCAGCTTGTCGGCGGTGCGGTCGTCCGCGCCGCCGAGGACGGCGCCGATGGAGACGGCGCACGCGAGCAGGGCTCCGGTCTTGTTCCCCTCCATCTCCAGGCATTCCTGAACGCTGACGCGCTCGCGGTGCTCGTAGGAGATGTCCTGGGCCTGGCCGTCGATGAGCTTGCGGCTGGCGGTGGTCAGCCGGCGGGTGGCGCGGCCGGCCTCGACGGTGCCGAGCTCCAGCAGGACCTCGTTGGCGAGGGCGAAGAGGGCGTCGCCGACGAGGATGGCGAGCGCGGGGCCGTGGACCTTCCACACCGTGTCGCGGTGGCGGCGCTGCTCGTCGCCGTCCATCAGGTCGTCGTGCAGCAGGGAGAAGTTGTGGACGAGTTCGACGGCGACGGCGCCGGGGATGCCGACCTCGGCGGCGGCTCCGGCGGCCTCGGCGGAGAGCAGGGCGAGGGCGGGGCGGACGGCCTTGCCGCCGTCGCCGTCCGCCGGGTTGCCCTCGGCGTCGATCCAGCCGAAGTGGTAGGCGGCGACGGTGTCCATGGGCGCCGCCAGCCGGTCCACGGCCGCGCGGAGCACGGGGGTCGACAGCGTGCGTCCGCGTTCGAGGAGGGCGAGGGTGTCGGCCTTCTCGACGCCCCCTCCTGCCGTGCCCGCGCCGGCATCCGTGTTCTCGACAGCCGGGTTCCCCGGGTTCACTGGCTCTCCTCTGGTTCCTGTACGTGCTGTGCTGGTGGTGCTCGTGGTGGTCGTCATACCGCCTCCTGCAGAGGATGTTCCCGGGGGCGGCCGAGAGCGGCGAGCGCGGCGTGTGCCGCGCCGAGGCCGCTGCGGACGGCGCTCTCCATGGTCGCGGGCCAGCCGGTGGCGGTCCACGCACCGGCGAGATAGAGCCCCGGCGTGTCGGTCCGGGGGCCCGGGCGCAGCCGGCCGACGCCGGGGCCGGGGGCGAAGGTGGCGGTGCGCTCGCGGGTGACGAAGAAGTCCCGTACCTTCGCGCCCCGGGCGGCGGGCAGCAGCCGTTCCAGTTCGGGCAGGTACTTGGCGCGCAGGACGGAGACGGGCTCGTCGATGTCGTCGTGGGCGACGGACTGGGACAGGGCCAGGTACTGGCCGCCGTCGGTGAGCCCGGAGGAGTCGGTGCGGTCGAAGACCCACTGGACGGGGGTGCCGAGGGCGGCGAAGAAGGGCTGCCGGAGCACCTTGCGGTCGTAGACGACGTGGACGTTGAGGATGGGGGCGGTGCCGATGTCGAGGAGCTTGTCGGGGTCGGCGAGCGCGCCGGCGGGCAGCAGGCCGTGGGCCTCGCGCTGCGGGACGGCGAGGACGACGACGGCGGCGTCGAGGGACTCGCCGTCGGTGTCGACCCGCCAGTCCCCTTCGGCGGTGCGGGAGATCCCGGTGACGCGGGTGCGCAGCTCCGTGCGGACGCCGGCGGAGTCGAGGGCCTTGCGGGCGAGGGTGTCGTGGAGCTCGCCGAGCGGGACGCGGGCCCAGCCGATGTCGGCGGCGCCGTTCTCGGAGAGCAGGCCGGTCTTGAAGACCATGGCGGCCAGGCCCAGGGAGGACTGCTCGGCGGTGGCGTTGAGGGTGGCGATGCCGACGAGGTCCCAGAGCGCCTCGACGGTGCGCGGGCTCTGGCCGTAGCGGGCGAGCCAGGTGGCGAAGTCGAGGCCGTCGAGCGCGGGGTCGGCGGGGTCGAGGCGGCGCAGGGCGAGGGCGGCACGGCCGACGGAGGCCCGCTCGGCGAGGGAGAGGTGCGGGTAGCGGGCCAGGGAGGCGGCGAGGTGCAGCGGGACGGGCAGGGCGCTGCGGCGCAGCCGGCCGAGGCGGGGTCCGGCGGGGTGGGCGACGTCGAGGACGGGGACGTCGAGCCGGTCCTGGAGCGGGGCGAGGGCGGCGCCGTCGACGCGGTCGAGGAACCAGCGGTAGGCGGTGCAGCAGCGCAGGTAGACGTGCTGGCCGTTGTCGACGGTCAGGTCACCGCGCTTGAAGGAGAAGGCGAGGCCGCCGAGGCGGGGGCGTCCTTCGAGGAGGGTGACCCGCAGTCCGGCGTCGGCGAGTTCGAGGGCGGCGGTGACTCCGGCGAGCCCGCCGCCGACGACGACGGCGTGCTGGTCGCTGCCGCTCATGAGGCCTCCGGGGTGGTGGTGCGGCGGCCCTGCGGGCCGGGGTGTGCTGCGGCGGGGGCGAGGCCCGCCCGTACGGACGCGCTCACGCGCCGCGGGGTTGCCCCGAGGCCCGGGGCGCTCCCCGCCGGGGCAAGTCGGGGGGTGCCGGTTCGGGTGGGGGCCGGTGGGGTTGTCGTCGGGGGCATCAGGCGCGCCTCCGGGCGCTCTGGCGGGAGACGGTGCGGGCGTCGAGGCCGGAGAGGCCGCGGACGGCCACGTACGCCTTCTCGTGGGTCGGCAGCGAGACGCGGCCGCGCAGGACGGCCATGGGTTCGCGTTCGATGCGGTCCAGCAGGCGCCGGTAGATGCCGGCCATGGCGGCCACGCAGGCACCGCTGCGCCGGTCGAGCATCGGCAGCAGCCGGTAGCCCTCGGTGAACAGGGCGCGGGCGCGGCGCACTTCGTGGTGGACGAGGCCCGGGAAGTCGGAGCCTGCGGGGGCGCGGCCGCCCTGGAAGCCCTCGGCGCAGCCGAACTTGGCGAGGTCCTCGGCGGGCAGGTAGGTGCGCCCGTTCCCGGCGTCCTCGCGGACGTCGCGCAGGATGTTGGTGAGCTGGAGGGCCAGGCCCAGCGTGTCGGCGTACTCCTCGGCGTGCTCGCCGGGGCCGACGGTGCCGAACACGCCGAGCGAGAGCCGGCCGATGGCGCCGGCGACGCAGCGGCAGTAGGTCTTGAGGTCGTCCCAGGTCTCGTACTCCTGGCCGCGGACGTCCATCAGGACCCCGTCGATGAGCTCGTCGAGGCCGCCGAGCGGGATGGGGAAGCGGCGTGCGGCGTGCGCGAGGGCGACGGCGACCGGGTCGGTGTCGTCCTCGTCGATCTCCTCGGCCCGGATCCGGCCGAGCAGGGCGCGGGTCTCCTCCAGGCGGGCCAGTTTGGCCCCGGGGTCGAGGGTGCCGTCGCCGATGTCGTCGACGCGGCGGGAGAAGGCGTACAGCGCGGACATCGCCTGCCGCTTGTCGGTGGGCAGCAGCCGGATGCCGTACGCGAAGTTGCGCGCCTGGGTTCCGGTCACGGCCTCGCAGTAGCTGTAGGCGGCGAGGACCGGGGCGGACGGAGCGGACGCGTGGTGGAGGCCCTCCACGGTGGGGCTCACCCCTTTCTCGGCGCGGTGCGCAGGACGGCGGCCACCTCGCGCAGGAGGAGGCCGCGGGTGGGCTTGGGCGGGCCGGGCAGGACGTCGAAGCCGGCGGCCGTAACGGCCCGCAGGGCGGCGCGCCCGCCTCCCACGAACCCCGCGAGCAGCAGCCGCAGCCTGCCGTGGACGCTGCCCACGAGCGGGGTGCCCTCGTCCAGCAGCCCGCGGGCGCGTTCCGTCTCGAAGGCGATCAGGGCGCGTACGGAGGCTCCGGCGGAGCGGGCCCCGAGGTCGGCCTCGGTGACGCGGAAGCGCCGCATGTCCTCGGCGGGGAGGTAGATCCGGTCGCGGCCGAGGTCTTCGGCGACGTCCTGGAGGTGTTCGGCGATCTGCAGGGCGGTGCAGATCGCGTCGGAGCGGCGGATCCGCTCGGGGGTGGCGGTGCCGGTGAGCTCCAGCACGAGGCGGCCGACGGTGTTGGCGGAGAGCTCGCAGTAGGCGAGGAGTTCCCCGTACGTGGCGTAGCGCGCGACCCGCTGGTCCAGGCGGTTGGCCTCGATGAGCCCGAGGAAGTGCTCGGGGCTGAGGCGGTGCTCGCGGGCCACCGGCTGGAGGGCGAGCAGGAGGGGGTGGCGCGGGGGGCCGTCGGCGGCGCCGAAGACGCGCAGGAGGTCGGCCTCCAGGGCGTCGAGCATGGCGGGGCGGTCGTCGGCGGCGGCCGGGTCGAGGCCGAGGAGGACGGCGTCGCGGCCGCCCGGGGCGAGGTCGCCGTCGCCGATGTCGTCGACGAGGCGGGCGTACCCGTAGACGGCCATGAGGCCCTGGCGCCAGGCGCGGGGCAGGAAGGCGGGGGCGACGGGGAAGTTCTCCGAGGAGGCCTTGGCGAGGGTGGCGCCGGCGGCTGCGCCGGGGGCCGGGGCCGACGGGGGGCGGAGGCCGTGCCCGGGGGTCACCGCCCGCCGCCCGGGGCCGGGACGGCCGCTGTGCCTGGGGGCCGCAGAATTCCCGTAGCCATTGCCGTCACGTCTCCCGTTCTACACTGCCGACCCAAGTCATCCCATTTCGGACACGCCGCGGAGTTTACCGGGGAGTATCCCGGGCGAACCGGCTGCGGGGAATCGTCCCCTCTTGGCGCGATTGAGAACTGGTCCAGCTTACGCTGTACAACACCGCGGGGGCCTATCGGGTGGCCCCCGTGCCCGGAATGTCGGCGGCCCCCGCCGCGGGGAGCGGCAGGGGCCTGGCGGGGCGTGGACGGCTCAGTGGCTGCTGGCCTTCTCGTACGCCGCGACGACCTCTTCGGTGGGCCCGTCCATGAGGAGCTCGCCCTTCTCCAGCCACAGCACCCGGCTGCAGGTGTCGCGGATCGAGTTGTTGTTGTGGCTCACCAGGAAGACCGTGCCGGCCTTCTCCCGCAGCTCGCGGATGCGCGCCTCGGAGCGGACCTGGAACTTGCGGTCACCGGTGGCCAGCGCCTCGTCGATCATCAGGACGTCGTGGTCCTTGGCGGCGGCGATGGAGAACCGCAGGCGGGCGGCCATACCGGAGGAGTAGGTGCGCATCGGCAGGGAGATGAAGTCGCCCTTCTCGTTGATCCCCGAGAAGTCGACGATGTCCTGGTAGCGCTCCTTGATCTGCTCGCGGCTCATCCCCATCGCGAGACCGCCGAGGACGACGTTGCGCTCGCCCGTGAGGTCGTTCATCAGGGCGGCGTTGACGCCGAGCAGCGAGGGCTGGCCGTCGGTGTAGACCTTGCCGGACTCGCAGGGCAGCAGCCCCGCGATGGCGCGCAGCAGGGTGGACTTGCCGGAGCCGTTGGAGCCGATGAGGCCGATGGCCTCGCCGCGGTAGGCGGTGAAGGAGACGCCGCGCACCGCGTGGACCCGGCGGACACCGGGTGCGTCGCGGTTGCCCCGGCGCATGATCTTGCTGAGGGCGGCGGTGGCGCTGCCCTTGCCGGAGCTGCCGGTGTTGACGCGGTAGACGATGTGCACGTCGTCGGCGATGACGGTGGGGACCTTGCCCCGGTTGTTCTCAGCCACGGCCGTAACGCTCCTCAGCCTTCCAGAAGTACACGAAACCGCCGAGGCCGATCACGACGGCCCAGCCGACGGCGAAGGCCCAGACGTGCGGCGGCAGGTTGTGCCGGCCGTAGTCGTCGATGAGCGCGTACCGGATCAGGTCCATGTAGATGGCCGCCGGGTTCCACTGGAGCACGTCGGTGACCCACCCGGGCACGTGCCGGTCCTTGAGCGCCCCGCTGATCGAGAACATGACGCCCGAGGCGTACATCCAGGTGCGGGTGATGAACGGCATCAGCTGCGCGAGGTCGGGGGTCTTGGAACCCATCCGCCCGAAGATCAGCGCGAGACCGGTGTTGAAGACGAACTGGAGCGCCAGCGTCGGGACGACCAGCAGCCAGGACAGCCTCGGGTAGTTGCCGAAGGAGACCGTGACGATCAGCACGACGATCATCGAGTACAGCAGCTGCTGGAGCTGCTGCATCGAGAAGGAGATCGGCAGGGAGGCGCGCGGGAAGTGCAGGGCGCGGACCAGGCCCAGGTTGCCGGGGATGGCCCGGACGCCCGCCATCAGCGAGCTCTGGGTGAAGGTGAAGACGAAGATGCCGGTCACCAGGAAGGGGATGTAGACCCCCTTCTCCATGCCGCGGCCCGCGTTCATGATCAGGCCGAAGATCAGGTAGTAGACCAGCGCGTTGAGCAGCGGGGTCGCCACCTGCCAGATCTGCCCGAGCTTCGCCTCGCTGTACTGGGCGACCAGCTTGGCCCGGGAGAACGCCATGATGAAGTGGCGCCGGTCCCAGAGCTGGCGCACGTATCCGCCCAGGCTGGGCCGCGCGCCGCTGACGGACAGGCCGTACTTGGCGGCGAGCTGCGCCGGGGTCAGCCCCGCGTCGTCGGACGGCGGCTTGCTCGTGGCGAGGGCGCCGTCGGGGGTTGTGTCACTCACAAGTTGAAACTTTCCGTCTTCCAGATGCGCAGGTGGGGCATCGGGCCTGGAGCGCCGGACCCGTGGTCGGGGCCCATGGTCCCAGACGCGAGCTTCTCAGATGACAGGCGGTCGGCCCAGTCGCGTCAGCCGCCAGACCGTACGCCACCGCATGGGGCGACGGGGACCGCAGGGGGTGGTCAGACCCTCCTTGAACCCGCCGAACCAGGCCTTGAGCGCGGCCGCCGAGGGCCTGCGCACCAGCGTCAGCGCCAGCCAGACCCCCAGGTAGACCGGGACCAGCGGGGCGGGCAGGTTCCGGCGGGCGAGCCACACCCGGTTACGCGCCACCATACGGTGATAGACCGCGTGGCGGGAGGGGGCGGTCGTCGGGTGCAGCAGCACCATGTCCGCGCGGTAGTCGATCAGCCACCCCGCGTCGAGGGCGCGCCAGGCCAGGTCGGTCTCCTCGTGGGCGTAGAAGAACTCGGCCGGCAGGGCGCCGACCTGCTCGAACACCTTCGTGCGGACGGCGTTGGCACCGCCCAGGAAGGTGGTCACGCGGGAGGAGCGCATCGGGTCGGACGCGCGCAGCCGGGGAACGTGACGGCGCTGGGTGGCGCCGGTGTCCGGGTCGGCGATCCGGAAGCTGATGATCCCGAGCTCCGGGTCCTCCGTGAAGGCCTGCCGGCACAGCTCGGCGGTGTCGGTGCGCTCCAGCAGCCCGTCGTCGTCGAGGAAGAGCAGGACGTCCACGTCGCGGCCGCCGGGGCCGAAGGCCTCGATGCCGACGTTGCGGCCGCCGGGGATGCCCAGGTTCTCCGGGAGGTGCACGGTCCTCACGCCCTCGGGCAGGCCCGTGACCTCGACGCCCTGGCCGACGACGACGGTCTCGACGGGGTCGCCGTCCTGCCGGGCCACCGAGTCCAGGAGCGCCTTCAGCTCGTCGGGGCGGTTGCCCATGGTGATGATCACCGCACCGACGCGCAGCGGGGCGCTCACCGCAGCCTGCTCGACACGAGGATGGACACCAGGTGCAGCACCGTCTGGAGCAGCGCGATGCCGGCCAGGACGGCGACGCCGAGGCGGGAGAAGAACAGGTCGCCGCGGACCTGGTCGAGGACCGCCAGCACCAGGATCAGGAGCGAGGCCTCGATCCCGAGGACCAGGCGGTGGAACTTCAGCGCGGCGGCGGCCCGGCGGGCCAGGGCCATGCCGGAGGAGCGCGGCTCGGCGGCGGACTCCTGGACCACGGGCTTGCCCGCCTGGTGGCGGGCGACGCCGACCAGGTCGGTCTCGGCCTTGATCAGGATGGCGCCGAGCGCCGCGAGGGTGCCGAGGAAGGCCCACAGCCAGTCGACCCGGCCGCCGCCCCACAGGTCGGCGGCGCGCAGCCCGAAGCCCACGAGGACCGCCGCGTCGCACAGGTAGGCGCCGACGCGGTCCAGGTAGACGCCGGAGAGCGAGAACTGCTTCTTCCAGCGGGCGACCTCGCCGTCGACGCAGTCGAGCAGCAGGTAGCCCTGGACGGCGAGCACCCCGAGGACGGCGCCCCAGATGCCCGGCACCAGCAGGGCCGGCGCGGCCAGGACGCCGCTCAGGGTCATCACGTAGGTCAGCTGGTTGGGCGTGACCTTGGTCGTGACCAGGAGGCGGGTGACGCGCAGGGAGATCTCGCGCATGTAGAGGCGGCCGCCCCAGTGCTCGCCACTGCGCCGGTCCTTGACGCCCGCCGGGTGAACGACGGGGCGCAGTTCAGCTACGGATGGTCTGGGCATAGTCGGCGTAAGCGTCCCTGATCTCGGCTGCGGACAGGTTGAGGTGCTCCAGGATGGTGAACCGTCCCGGGCGGGTCTGGGGGGCGTACTCCACGGCCGCGACGAACTCGTCGGCGCTGAAGCCGATCTCCTCGGGCAGCACGGGCAGGCCGTGGCGGCGCAGCACCTCGACGAAGAGCCCGGACTGCTCGCGGGCGCCGCGCAGGTGCATGGCGAAGGCGGCGCCGATGCCGACCTGCTCGCCGTGGAGCGCGGAGCGTCCGGGGTGGAGCAGGTCGAAGGCGTGGCTGATCTCGTGGCAGGCGCCGGACGAGGGGCGGCTGTCGCCGCTGATCGACATGGCGATGCCGGAGAGCACGAGGGCCTCGGAGAGCACGGTGAGGAACTCGTCGTCGCCGCAGCCGCCGGGGTGGCGCAGCACGGACTCGCCCGCCGTGCGGGCCATGGCGGCGGCCAGGCCGTCCACGGCCTCGCCGGTGATCCGGTGCGAGAGCTCCCAGTCGGCGATGGCCGAGATGTTGGAGATCACGTCGCCGATGCCGGCGCGGACGAAGCGCGTGGGCGCCTCGCGGATCACGTCGAGGTCGATGACCATGGCGATCGGCGTGGGCACCCCGTAGGAGCCCCGGCCGTTGTCGTTGTCCAGGATGGACACCGGGGAGCAGATGCCGTCGTGGGAGAGGTTGGTGGCGATGGCCACCATGGGCAGCCCGACCCGCGCCGCGGCGTACTTCGCCACGTCGATGATCTTGCCGCCGCCCAGACCCACGACCGCGTCGTAGCGGCGGCCCTTTATGTCGTCGGCGAGCTTGACCGCCGAGTCGATGGTGCCGTCGACGACCGGGTACCAGTCGGCGTGCGGCAGGGCCTGCTCCAAACGGGCGCGCAGCGCCTGCCCGGAGCCCCCGCTGATCGCGATCGCGAGCCGGCCGGACGCGGAGATCCGCTGGTCGGCGAGGATGCCGTCCAGCTTGTCCATCGCCCCGCGGCTGATGTCGACGACGACCGGCGAGGGGATCAGCCGCGTCAGTACTGGCATGCGATCGTCCGGCCCTTGGCGAGGTCGTCGTGGTTGTCGATCTCGACCCACTTCACGTCGCCGATGGGGGCCACGTCGATGGTGAAGCCGTCGTTGACGAGCTGCTGGTAGCCGTCCTCGTAGTAGAGGTCGGGGTCGCGCTCGAAGGTGGTCTTCAGGGCCTCGGCCAGCTGCTCGGCGGCCTCGGGCTCGATGAGGGTGACGCCGATGTACTCGCCGGTCGCGTCGGACGGCTCCATCAGCTTGGTGATCTTCCGCACGCCCTCGGCGCCGTCGACCACGACCTTCATCTCCTCGTCGGCCAGGTTCTTGACCGTGTCGAGGGCAAGGATGATCTTCTGGCCGTCGCCGCGGGCGGCGAGGAGGGTCTTCTCGACGGAGACCGGGTGGACGGTGTCGCCGTTGGCGAGGATCACGCCCTGCTTCAGGACCTCACGCGCGCACCACAGGGAGTAGGCGTTGTTCCACTCCTCGGCCTTGTCGTTGTCGATCAGCGTGATCTTGACCCCGTACTTGGCCTCCAGGGCCTCGCGCCGCTCGTACACGGCCTCCTTGCGGTAGCCGACGACGATGGCGACCTCGGTCAGGCCGACCTCGGCGAAGTTGCCCAGGGTCAGGTCGAGGACGGTGAGGCTGTCCTCCTGCCCCTCGGGGCCGACGGGCACGAGCGCCTTGGGCAGGGTGTCGGTGTAGGGACGCAGACGGCGTCCGGCACCGGCAGCGAGGACAAGGCCGATCATGCGGGTTCTCCTTCGTCGTGTACGGCGGGTGCTCCGGCGGAGACCCAGAAGCGGATGCTCTCCACGAGCACCACCAGGGCCACGAACACGGCCAGGGCCGTGAGCGCGACGGGGAACGCCTCACGGGCGACGACTGCGGCCAGGGCCGCGGTCAGCAGGACCCTGCCCTCGTGACCGCCCGTCGTCCGCACCAGCCAGCGCGGCGGGGCGCCCGAGCCACCGCGGATGCGGTAGACGGTGTCGTAGTGATGGTAGGCGACCGCCGCGACCAGTCCGAATGCGGCCGGGAGGGCCCCGGGGACGTCCGCCTTGACGGCGAGGACGAGCACCGTGGTGTATTCGGCGGCCCGGAACAGCGGGGGCAGCAGCCAGTCCAGCGGGCCGCGCGGCGGGGTGCCCACGGCGTCACCGCTGAGCAGGACGTACAGCAGGGCGGCGAAGACGACGACCAGGCTGCCGTAGGGCTCGTAGCAGGCGGCGCCGACCATCACGGCCGCACCCAGCACGGCGAACGGCAGCCGCAGGGTGCGCAGCGGGTGGGAGGCGACCAGCCCGGCGAGCGGGCCCGAGTCGGCGAGGTCGGCCAGGGCCTGTGCGGCCCGGTCGGTCCGCTCGGCCTTGCGCGTCACCGACCGCAGGACGCGGCCGGCGGTGGTGTACAGCGCGCCGAAGGCGCAGCCGATCAGCAGGGCGTAGAAGACGATCCGGGGAGTGGTGGCGGCGGTCAGGACCGCGATCATCGCCCAGCGCTCGCCGATCGGCAGGATGATCATCCGCCGGACCCAGACGGTCCAGCCGACGCTGTCGAGGCGGGTGGAGAGGGCGGCCGTGGGGCTGCCGGTGACGGACTTGCCCACGGCGGTGGCATCGAGGTTGGCCTCGTTGAAGGAGAAGTCCACCACGTGCCGGCAGGTCATCAGGATCATCGAGCCGAGCGCCAGCGCCCAGACGTCGTCGCCGCCCCGGGCCGCGCCCAGCGCGAGCCCGGCGTAGAAGGAGTACTCCTTGGCCCGGTCGAAGGTGGCGTCCAGCCAGGCGCCCAGCGTCGAGTACTGGAGCGAGTAGCGGGCGAGCTGCCCGTCCGTGCAGTCCAGCACGAAGGAGACGAGCAGCAGCACGCCGGCGGTGACGTATCCCCAGCGCTCGCCGGTCGCGGCGCAGCCCGCCGCGATCAGCGCGGTGAGCAGGGAGGCCGTGGTGACCTGGTTGGGGGTCAGGCCCCGGCGCGCGCACCAGCGGGCGATGTAGCGCGAGTAGGGGCTGATGAAGAAGGTGGTGAAGAACCCGTCGCGGGACTTCACGGCGGTGCGCAGCCGGACGGCCTCGTCGTCCACGGCGGCGACGGCGGCCAGCGCCTCCGCGCGATCCGCCTCGCCGGAGGGCACGGCGGCGACCAGGGTGCCGAGCTCGGGCCGCCGCACGACGGTCCCGGCGGCCTCGACGGCGGCGGCGAGCCGGTCCGCGTACGGGCCCTCGCCGTCCGGGGGGAGCTGCGCGGCCTTCTCCAGGGCCGCGCGGGCCCCGGCCTGGACGGCGAAGGCGCCGGTCACGGCGCAGGCGTCGAAGCGCGGGTCGGTCAGCGCGAGGCGCAGCGCGTGCGCGTGCCCGACGAAGCCGCTGTCGACGACGGCCACCCGCTCCCCGGCCGGCACAGCGGCCAGGGCGGCGGCGGTGTCTTCGGGAGCGGGGACCGGGCGGACCTCGAACCCGAGCGAACGGAGCTCGTCTTCAAGCGGTGATCCGGGGACCGGCAGGCCGGTGAGGATGACGGTCGACAGACGAACTCACTCCTTGCAACGAACGTTCCGGGCGGCCGCCTCGTGGGCGGCGGCAGAAAGCGCGGCGGCACGGGGGCTGCGGCTGTCGGCAGAGGCTATCGGATGAATGGAAGACGGCTTTCATCAGCCGTTCGGCCCCCATCCGTCCGGTTTGAGGGTGGATGTTAGGGTGGACGCCGGATCGGAACATGGAAGAGGTGGATTGATGACCGTCGCAGCCGTCGCCGCCATGTGCGGCGAACTCCGGTACATCTCCCCGTCTTCCCGGGCGTCCGGCCGGGTCTGAATCCCCTTCCCGCACCACAGCGGCAGACCCCGTCGGCCGGAGCCCCCGTTCAAGGGTTCACGTTGACCGACATCATCAGCACCACCGATCATCACGGCTCCGGCACCACCACCCGGCTTTCCGGAGGGTCCCGGTGAGCGCCGGGGACGGGGCTCCGGGCAAGGGCCGCTGGCGGACGCGTCCCGAGACGGCCGCCGACGTCGCGGCCGTGCGGGCCGTCAACCTGGCGGCCTTCGACACCCCGCTGGAGGCTGATCTCGTCGACGCGCTGCGCGCCGACGGATCCTGGCTTTCGGGGCTCTCCTACGTGGCCGAGGGCCCGGACGGGAAGGTGGCGGCACACGCCCTGCTGACCCGGTGCGAGGTGGACGGCGTACCGGCGCTCGCGCTCGCGCCGGTGGCGACCGATCCCGCGCTCCAGCGTTCGGGTGCGGGCAGCGCCGTCGTACGGGCGCTCCTCGCGGCCGCCGCGCGGCGCGGGGAGGCGTTGGTGCTGGTCCTGGGGCATCCGTCGTACTACCCGCGCTTCGGTTTCGTCCCGGCGTCGCGCTACGGGATCCGGCCGCCCTTCGAGGTGCCGGACGAGGCGATGATGGCGCTGGTACTGGACGATTCCGTTCCGGTGCCGGCGGGCACGATCGGGTATCCGGCCCCGTTCGGGATCTGACGCGCTGACACCTCGTCCGCCCTCCGCCGTTTATCACGCGGCGGGGGGCGGACATGCGCGGATGGCCGAAGTGGGGACAAGCCTCTTTTGTACGGCAGACTGAAGACCGAAGTCCGAAGCGAAGGATGGGTATGCCGACCACATCAGCCACTGACGCCGACAACAGCGCGTCCGCCGGCACCGGCGCTCAAGAACCGATCATGCTCGAACTGGTCGACGAGTCCGGAAACACCATCGGCACGGCGGAGAAGCTCTCCGCCCATCAGGCCCCCGGCCTGCTGCACCGGGCGTTCTCCGTGTTCCTCTTCGACGAGCGGGGCCGGCTGCTGCTCCAGCAGCGCGCCCTCGGGAAGTACCACTCCCCCGGCGTCTGGTCGAACACCTGCTGCGGTCACCCCTACCCCGGCGAGTCCCCGTTCGCCGCGGCGGCCCGGCGCACCCACGAGGAGCTGGGCCTGTCGCCCTCGCTGCTCGCGCAGGCGGGAACGGTGCGCTACAACCACCCGGACCCCGCGTCGGGCCTGGTGGAGCAGGAGTACAACCACCTGTTCGTGGGACTGGCCCAGACGTCGCCGGACCCGGATCCGGAGGAAGTCGGGGACACCGCCTTCGTCACGGCCGAGGAGCTGGCGAAGCGGCACGCGGAGGTGCCGTTCTCGGCCTGGTTCATGACGGTGCTCGACGCGGCGCGTCCCGCGATCCGCGAACTGACCGGCGACGCGGCCGGCTGGTAGCCGCTACGCCGTTCGGGTGCGGGACGCGGGGGTCAGAGCGGGCGGGCCGGGGCCTGGAGGGGCAGGGCGGCCCAGATCACCTTGCCGCCGGTGGAGGTGTGCTCGACGTCGCACACCCCGCCGGCCTCCAGGGTGATCTCGCGGACCAGCAGCAGGCCCCGGCCGCCGGTCTGGCCGAAGTCGGCCTCCAGCGCCTTGGGCCGGTACGGGTGGTCGTCCTCGACGGCCACCCGTACCCACTCCCGTCCCACCGCCACCTCGACGGCCACCTCCGGGGAGAGCAGGGCGGCGTGCCGGACGGAGTTCGTCACCAGCTCGGAGACGATCAGCAGCAGGGAGTACACGAGGTCCTGCGTGGCCGGCACCCCCTGGCGGCCGAGCAGGTCGCGGACCGCGCGGCGGGCCTGCGGAACGGATTCTTCTACCGCCGGCGCGGTGAAGCGCCACACCCCCTCGTACGTGAGGGGGTCGGCCGGAGCCGCCGTCTCACCTCCCCTGGCCTGCGGGATGCTCCCGCTGTCGTCCATCTTCCGGCCCCCGTCTTCACGCTCGATCGTCTCCACGCGTCAAGAGTGGCGAGCAGCCTGGTCCGGACCGCGTCACTGACCAGAAGTCAGCAGCAATCGGACACAATCTGACCACCGGCGTATGACGGAGTCAGTTGTTGGACTGTTCCTGATCCCGCACGCTCCGCTTGGCAGCGTCTGCCTCGTCTTCCCCTGCGGCCGCCCCCGCGTCGTCCTTGACCAGGCCGAGGATCCGCCGGGCCCCCATGCCCACCGCCACCAGGCTCAGCCCGTCGAACAGCAGGGCGAGGGAGAAGAAGGTCCCGATCACGTACAGGCTGCTGCCGGGCCACTCCGCGAGGATCAGCACGCCCAGCAGGATGCCGAAGGCGCCCTGGACGAGCGCGAGCCCGAAGTTGGACCCGCGCACCACCAGGGAGCCCGCGAGGCGGAACACCCCGCCGGTGAGGAAGAGCAGCGCCGCGAACATGGTCAGCGCCTCGGCGCTCGCCTCGGGGCGGCGCAGGATCACGAAACCGGCGGCGAGGTTGACCGCGGCGACGATCACGGCCAGCCAGAAGTAGTTGCTCCTGCGGGACTGCACGGCTTGCACGAGCCCCACCACACCGCCGAGCAGCAGCAGCCAGCCGAAGAGGAACATCGAGGTCAGGGTGGCCACCCCGGCATAGACCAGGCCCACCAGCCCGGCCAGCACGAGGATCACCCCGAGCAACGCCAGCAGCCCGAAGCTGCGGTTGAGCCTGCGCTTGTCCTGCTGCTGCTCGCTGCGGTCGGCGCCCATGGGCGTGCCACCTCCTCGCACCCCCCTGGGACGGAGTCCCCTTGATCATAGGATCGTCGCCCCGGGATAGCATCCGGCGCATGGACGCAGCCATGGACACGGCGGGGGAAGCGACCCTGCGCACCTCCGTCGCCGGCGGGATCGCCACGGTCACCGTCTCCCACCCCGCCAAGCGCAATGCCATGACGGCCGCGATGTGGCGGGCCCTCCCGGAGCTGCTCCCGCCCCTGGCCGCCGACCCGGCCGTCCGGGTGCTGGTCCTGACCGGGGCCGGCGCCACCTTCTGCGCGGGCGCCGACATCTCCTCCCTCACCGGGGACGAGGACCCGCAGGCCCTGGCGGTGGCGGCGGAGGAGGCCCTGGCCGCGTTCCCGAAGCCGACGGTGGCGGCGATCCGCGGCTTCTGCGTGGGCGGCGGCAGCCAGCTGGCGGCGGCGTGCGACCTGCGGTTCGCGGAGGAGGGGGCCCGGTTCGGGGTGACCCCGGCCAAGCTGGGCGTCGTCTACCCGGCCTCCTCCACCCGGCGGCTGGCCTCGCTGGTCGGCCCGGCCTGGACCAAGTACCTGCTGTTCTCGGCGGAGCTGATCGGGGCGGAGACCGCCCTGCGGGCCGGGTTCCTGAACGAGCTGCTGCCGGCGGGCGGACTGGACGAGCGGGTGGCGGAGTTCACCCGGATCCTGGCCACCCGGTCACGGCTGACGCAGGCGGCGGCGAAGGAGTTCGCGGACGGGCGCACCGACCGGGACGCGTACTGGAGCGGGCAGGCCGCCGCGAGCGGCGACACCGCCGAGGGTGTCGCCGCCTTCCTGGAACGCCGGGAGCCGGAGTTCAGCTGGCGTCCCGCTCCGTCAGGGGATTGACTGCACGCAGCCGGGCGACGATCTCGGCCGGGGCCTTGGCCGGGGAACCGGCGTCGTAGGGCGGCTGGGGGTCGTACTCGCACATCAGCTGCACGGTCTGCGCGTACTGGTCCCCCGCGATCCGCCCGAGCAGCCCGAGCCCCATGTCCAGCCCGGAGGAGACCCCGGCGGCGGTGACGTACTTCCCGTCGAAGACGACGCGCTCCCCCGTGGGCTCGGCACCGAAGGGGGCCAGGTGGTCGAGGTAGAGCCAGTGGCTGGTCGCCCGGCGCCCGTCGAGGAGACCGGCGGCGGCCAGGAGCAGTGAGCCGGTGCAGACGGACGTGGTCCAGGTGGTGGTGGCGTCGACGGCGCGCAGCCAGTCGAGGACCGCGGGGTTCTTCATCTCGATCTCGGGGTGCGGGCCGCCGGGGACGATGACGATGTCCGGGCGGGTCACCTCGTCAAGCCCCTTCCCGGCGACGAGGACGGCCGCGCCGTTGTCGGTGCGCACCGGCCCGGGCCGCTCCGCGACGAAGACGGTCTCGGCACCGTCGAGCCGGCTGAGGGTCTCGTAGGGGCCGATGGCGTCGAGGGCGGTGAAACGGTCGTAGAGCAGGACGGCGATCTGCATGTCTCCTCCGGAGGGGTTGTCGTGACGGTGGGCAGGGGTTTCCCGGGGGCGGAAGGGCGGGCGGGGAAGCGGCTCCGCGCAGCGGCGGCCCGTCACGGCGGAGCTCCGAAGCGGCGGCGGTATTCGGCCGGGGACTGCCCCAGGGTCCGGACGAAGGTCCGGCGCAGCGCCTCCGGCGTGCCGTACCCGCACGCGCGGGAGATCCCCGCCACCCCCTCCCCCGACTGCTCCAGCAGCCGCCGCGCGTGTTCCACCCGCACCCGCTCGACGTACCGCCCCGGCGTGACCCCCGTCTCCGCCTGGAAGGCCCGCGCGAAGTGCCGGGGCGACAGCGCGGCACGGGCCGCGAGGGCCTCCACGCTCAGGTCGCCGCCCGGGTGCTCGGTGATCCTTCCCCTGCCTTCCGGCGGGGAGACCCCAAGCTGCACGCCCCGGCCGAGGTGGCCACGGGGCCGTCCCGGACGTAGATGGGGTCCGGTTCCACCGCCACCCTCGGGTAGTCCCGTGCCATCCGCTCGCACACCGACCAGTGCGTCGTCGCCCGCCGCCCGTCCAGCAGCCCGGCCTCCGCGAGCAGCAGGCCGCCCGTGCAGACGGACACCAGGCGGCCCGCCCGAGCCCCGTGCGCACGCAGCCAGTCGGTGATCCTCGGCTCGAAGTCCCCCGTGAACCGGCCGCCGGGCACCAGCAGGGTGGTGTCCGGGCCGGGGCGGGCGTCCTCCAGGGCCCCGTCCGGGAGCAGGGTCAGCCCGCTGCCGGTCCGGACCGGACGGCCCCCGGGGGAGACCGTCCGGGCCGCGTACCCGCCGTCGTCCGGGCGGCAGCGCCGGGCTCCGTCGAACACCTCGACGGGGCCCGTCACGTCCAGGCTCTGGACCCCGTCGTAGAGGACGACCAGCACGTTTCGCAGCGGCATGCCTCCATGGTGTGACGCCGTCGGCGATGGCCGCAATGACGGGCATCCCACCTATCCGGCCATCGGGGCCGTGCGATCCTTGGCCGGTCCCCGTCAGCCCCGCCCGGAGTGCCGTCCTGAACACCGTCCTCGCCGAGTCCCTGTCGTGCGCCCTGCTGCTCCTCGTCCTGGCCTTCGCCGTGCTGCGCCCACGCGGGCTGCCCGAGGCGGCGGCCGCCGTGCCGGCGGCCGGGCTGCTCATCGCGCTCGGGGTGGTGTCGCCGGCCGACGCGTGGGAGCAGCTGCGCGGGCTGCTGCCCGTGGTGGGGTTCCTGGCCGTGATCCTGGCCCTGGCCCAGCTGTGCGCCGACGAGGGGCTGTTCCGGGCCGCGGGATCCGCCGTGGCCCGGCGCGCGGCCGGGCGCGGGGCGGCGGGGCTGCTGGGCGGGGTGTTCCTGGTTGCCTCGGCGGTGACGGCCGTACTGAGCCTGGACGCCACGGTGGTGCTGCTGACCCCGGTGGTGCTGGCGACGGCCGCCCGGCTGGGCGCCCGGCCGCGCCCGCACGTGTTCGCCACCGCGCATCTGGCGAACTCGGCCTCGCTGCTGCTGCCCGTCTCCAACCTGACGAACCTGCTGGCCTTCACGGCGAGCGGGCTGACCTTCACCCGGTTCGCGGCGCTGATGGCCCTGCCCTGGGCGGTCGCGATCGGGGTGGAGTACGCGGTCTTCCGCCGGTTCTTCCGGGCCGACCTGGCTGCGGAGCCCGAGCACGTCCCCGGGGCGGCCGAGCCCGCCCCGCTCCCCCGGTTCGCCCTGGCGGTGCTGCTGCTGACCCTGGGGGGCTTCGCCGTGGCCTCCTTCGCGGGGGCGAGCCCGGCCTGGGCCGCGCTGGCCGGGGCGGTGGCGCTGGGCATACGGGCGCTGTGGCGCCGGGAGACCACCGTGCGGCGGCTGGCGGCCTCCACCGCGCCGGCGTTCTGCCTGTTCGTCCTCGCCCTGGGGGTCGTCGTACGGGCCGTGGTGGACCACGGCCTCGGCGACGGGCTGGAGTGGCTGCTGCCCGACGGGGACGCGCTGCCCGCGCTGCTGGCCGTGGCCGGGACGGCCGCCGTGCTCTCCAACCTGATCAACAACCTCCCCGCCGTCCTCGCCCTGCTCCCGCTGGCGGCCCCGGGCGGGCCGGGCGTGGTCCTGGCCGTGCTGATCGGGGTGAACATCGGCCCCAACCTCACGTACGCGGGCTCGCTGGCCACCCTGCTGTGGCGGCGGATGCTGCACGCGCACGGCGAGGACGTACGGCTCGGGGACTTCACCCGCCTCGGGCTGCTCACCACCCCCGCCGCGCTCGCGGCGGCGGTCGCGGCCCTGTGGGCCGGGCTGCGCCTGACCGGCGGGTAGGCGGGCGGCGCGCCGATAGGATCGGGGCATCATGACTGCAACCCTCGTCGCCAAGAACCTCACCGCCGCGCACGGCGAGCGCACGCTCTTCGCCGGCCTCGACCTCGTCGTCGCACCCGGCGACGTCATCGGCCTCGTCGGCGTCAACGGCGCCGGGAAGTCGACCCTGCTGCGGCTGCTCGCCGGGCTGGACACCCCCGAGACCGGTGAGCTGCGCCTCTCCCCGCCCGGAGCGGCCGTCGGTCACCTGCCGCAGGAGCCCGAGCGGCGGGAGGGCGAGACGGTGCGCGAGTTCCTCGCCCGCCGTACGGGCGTCGCGGCCGCGCAGGCCGCCCTGGACGAGGCCACGCAGGGGCTGGTGGACGGCACCCCGGGCGCCGACGACGCGTACGCGGAGACCCTCGACCGCTGGCTGAACCTCGGCGGCGCCGACCTGGACGAACGGGCCCAGGAGACGGCGGACGAGCTGGGCCTGGCGGTGAGCCTGGACCTGCCGATGACGGCCCTGTCCGGCGGCCAGGCCGCCCGCGCCGGCCTCGCCTCCCTCCTGCTCTCCCGCTACGACGTCTTCCTCCTCGACGAGCCCACCAACGACCTGGACCTCGCCGGTCTGGAGCGGCTGGAGCGGTTCGTGACGGGGCTGCGCGCGGGCACGGTCGTCATCAGCCACGACCGCGAGTTCCTGACGCGCACCGTCACCAAGGTCCTCGAACTCGACCTGGCCCAGCAGCAGATCAACCTCTACGGCGGCGGCTACGAGTCCTACCTGGAGGAGCGCGCGCGGGCCCGCGGCCACGCCCGCGAGGAGTTCGAGGAGTACGCGGACAAGAAGGCAGCCCTGGAGGGCCGCGCCCAGATGCAGCGCAACTGGATGGACAAGGGCGTGCGCAACGCCCGCCGCAAGTCCTCCGACAACGACAAGATCGGCCGGGCCCTGCGCGGCGAGTCCAGCGAGAAGCAGGCCGCCAAGGCCCGCCAGACGCAGCGGGCGATCGAGCGGCTGGAGGTCGTCGAGGAGCCCCGCAAGGAGTGGGAGCTGCGCATGGAGATCGCGGCGGCGCCGCGCTCCGGCTCGGTGGTCGCCACCCTGCGCGAGGCGGCGGTCAAGCGCGGGGACTTCGCCTTCGGCCCGGCCACCCTCCAGATCGACTGGGCGGACCGGGTGGCGATCACCGGGGCCAACGGCGCCGGCAAGTCCACCCTCCTCGCGGTCCTGCTGGGCCGGCTGGTCCCGGACGCGGGCGCCGCCACGCTCGGCTCGGGCGTGCTGGTCGGCGAGGTCGACCAGGCGCGCGGGCTGTTCCTCGGCGACGAGTCGCTGCTGGAAGCCTTCTGCGCGGCCGTCCCGGACACCGAGCCGGCGGAGGTCCGCACGCTGCTGGCCAAGTTCGGCCTGAAGGCGGCGCACGTCCTGCGCCCGGCGGCGACCCTCTCCCCGGGCGAGCGCACCCGGGCGGCCCTGGCACTGCTCCAGGGGCGCGGGGTGAACCTCCTCGTCCTGGACGAGCCGACCAACCACCTGGACCTGCCGGCGATCGAACAGCTGGAGTCGGCACTGGAGGCCTACGAGGGCACCCTGCTCCTGGTCACCCACGACCGCCGGATGCTGGACGCGGTCCACGTGACCCGCCGCCTGGAGGTCGCGGACGGCAAGGTCACCGAGCTCTGACCGGCCCTACAGCTCGTCCGGGCCCTTGCCGCCGCCTCGGTGCTTGCGCGGCTCGTCCGGCTCCGGGACCCCGGGGTGGTCGAGGCGGCTGGCCTCGTCCGTGTCCTCGCGCCGGACGGGGCCGGGCTCCGGCCGGGGCGGCTTGCGGGAGGCGTCCCCTCCCGCGTGCGGCCCGCGCCGCCGCCGTGCGTCGTCGTCTTCGTGGAGCGGAACACCTCCGGCGCCGCCTTGCTCGTCCATGACAGGTCCTCCTCCCGCCCCCGCACAGCCGCCCCCTCGCCCGGCGGCTGCCCGGAAGCGGGCCCGGCAAACGCGCCCGCGCTCAGTCCGCCCGGCCGGCCGGGGCCCTGCGCTTGCGGGCCATCCGGCCCGCCACGAAGGCGCGCGGGAGGTGGCGCACCGCGAGGGCGTACGCCTGGTACCCCCGGCCCGTGATGCTGACCGGGCGGCGCAGGGCGAGGTCGCGCAGGGCCTTGGCCACCACGGCCTCGGGCTCCAGCCACAAGCCCTCGCGCAGGGCGCTGACGTCCATCCCGGCGCGTTCCTGGAACTCGGTGCGGGTGAAGCCGGGCAGCACCGCCAGCACCCGGACCCCGTACGGGGCCATGTCGACCCGCAGGGACTCGCTGAAGGCGGTGAGCCAGGCCTTCGCCGCCCCGTACGTCCCGGTCGGCAGCAGGCCCGCGACCGAGGAGACGTTGAGCACCGCGCCCCGGCGGCGCTCCCTGAGCCCCGGCAGCAGGGCGTGGGTGAGCCGGAGCGGGACCTTCACGAGGAGGTCGAGCATCCGCTCCTCGTCCTCGACGGGGCTGTACGGGTAGGGCGCGGGCAGGCCGAACCCGGCGTTGTTGACGAGGACGTCCACGGGCCGGGCGGTGTCGGCGAGGCGTTCCTCGACGGCCGTGCGGCCGGCCGGGTCGAGGAGGTCGGCGGGCAGGACCTCGCAGACCGTCCCGAAGTCCCTGCCGAGTGCGGCGGCCACGGCCTCCAGGCGGGCCTTGTCCCGGGCGACGAGGACCAGGGCGCAGCCCTTGGCCGCGAAGCCGCGGGCGAAGGCGGCGCCCAGGCCGGCGCTGGCGCCGGTGATCAGAACGGTGGTGGTCAAGAAGGGTTCACTTCCTCGGTGTCGCGGTCGGTGCCGGTGGTTCAGGCGGCGGGTCCCGGGGCGAAGGCGGAGGTCTCGGGCGAGGCGTAGGCCTGGGCGACGTGCACCAGGAAGCGGGCCTCCTCCCACAGGCCGCCGCCCTCCGCCGAGGTCTGCATGGCGGCCGGGAGCTCCAGGGCGGACGCCTGCGCCGGCCGGCCGGGCAGTCCGGCGAGTTTGGCCCGGCGCGCCTCCCTCAGTACGCAGGCGAGCGCGGCCGCCGTGTGCCGCTGCTCGGGGATCCGGCTGCCCGCGACGTGGCCGCGGGCGAGCTCGGGGACGCCCGGGGCCACGTACTCCCCCAGGATCAGGATGGCGTCGCGGGTCTCGATGACCTTGCGGTAGACGAGCAGGTTGCGCGGTACGGGCGGCCACAGCACCTCCAGCACCCGCCCGGCGCGGGGGCGGGAGAGGACCACGTGCGGGACGGCCTGGACCAGGTCCCGCCACAGCGGCCACAGCCGCCAGGCGGTGGCGGTGTCGGCGAGGGTGTGGCGCAGCGTGAACAGGGTGGGCACGAGGATCGCGGCGGCGCGCAGCAGTCCGTGCAGGTTCATCAGCAGCGGCAGGGCGGGCATCGCCCAGGTGCTGGCGAACAGGGCCTTGAGCAGGTACGCGAACCAGAACAGCCAGGCCAGGCCGGTGCCCAGGCCGAACAGCCGCAGTCCGGCGGCCAGTCCGCGGCTCTCGGTGCGCCGGCTGTAGCGCCAGCACACGTACACGCAGATGGTGTTGGCGATCAGGTGGGCGGAGATCAGCACGAGCCAGTACGGCAGGGAGGGCACGGGGGCCCCGGAGCTCGGGATGGTGTGCGTGCCGTGGGCGGGCGCGGCGGCGTCCAGGGTGACGAGGACACCGAGCCAGAGCAGGGTGCCGGCCCAGGAGGCGAGCTGGAGGGCGCGCCCCCGGGTGGCGGCGGCCACGAAGTAGAGCACGGCGCCCGCCGACAGGACGCCGATGAGGTTGCGGATCAGGCCGATGGTGTGCGCGTACGAGGCCTCGCGGCTCATGGCGTACGCGACGACGTCGGGCAGGTTCAGCGTCATGGCGCCGGCGGCGGTGGCGACGGCGAGCCACAGCCCGCGCTGCTGCGGGGAGCGCAGGGCGCCGGGGGCGCGCAGCAGGACGGCGATCCACAGGCAGACCACGCCGGGGACCGCCAGGCGGTCCCCGAGGGCCGTGAGTTCAGCTGCCGTCACGGTGGCCCCGCTCGTACCCCATGGCGGACTCCAGCCGGGCGAGGGCGCCCCGGGGTCCGGGGGCGGGCCGGGAGTGTCCGGCGCCCGCGGTGTGGATGCGGATCATGCTGGCGAGCATCTCCGCCTCCTGCTCCTGGCGGGTGGTGTAGTTGGTGCGCCCCAGGATCACGGGGGCCGGGCCGCCGGTTTCCTCGCCCTCCAGGGAGTGGTGGCCGAAGAGGATGTGGCCCAGCTCGTGGAGCACGATGTGCTCGCGGTGCAGGGGGGTGGTGTGGGCCTCGTAGAAGACGTAGTCCACGGTGTCGGTGCCCACCCACAGGCCGCAGACGCCGGATTCGGCGGCCTCGCGTGGCAAGGGGTGGAGCCGGATCGGGCGGCCGCGCCGTTCGGCCATGCGGGCGCACAGGGTGTCCAGGGAGAACGGGTGCGTCAGATCCAGGTGACCGAGAATCATCTCGCAGCGTCTGCGCAGGCTGAGATTCCGGTAGGGCATGTGTTCCCTCTTCGGACCCTTTCTCGGGCAGCGTCGGTAGGCGTGGGTGGGCTTCGGCATGACGTCCTGTGCCTTGAGGCGGCCTCGGGAGTGCGGTCCCTGAGGGGGAAACGCGGAACGCCCGTCCGCGCGAGACGAACGGGCGTTCCACCATGCCTACAGATCACGTACGGGAGTTGGCAAGGCCGGCCCCTCCTCGGGGGCCTTATCCGGCCAGGTCTGCCGACCGCGCGCGACGTGCCGCGCTACCGCTTGCGGCGGTCCTCCCGGTCGCCGGTGAGACCGGCCCGGCGCAGGGCGTCGGCCATGGCGCCGTTGGCGGGGGCCGGGGCGCCGGAACGCTGGCCCGCGCCGCCGCCCTGGCGCTGGCCGCCGCCGCGCTGGCCCTGGCCGCGTCCCTGCCCGTCGCCCCGGCCCTGACCGCCCTGGCCCTGGCCGCCCTGGCCGCGCTGCTGCGGGGGACGGCCGCCGCCCCGGCGCTCGTCGCGCTGGCGCGGGGCGCCCGCTCCGCGCTCGGCCCCGGCCTCGTCCTCCAGGCGCAGCGTGAGCGAGATCCGCTTGCGCGGGATGTCCACGTCCATGACCTTGACCTTGACGATGTCGCCCGGCTTGACCACGTCGCGCGGGTCCTTGACGAAGGTGTTCGACAGGGCGGAGACGTGGGCCAGGCCGTCCTGGTGGACGCCGATGTCGATGAAGGCGCCGAAGGCGGCCACGTTGGTGACGACGCCCTCCAGGACCATGCCCGGGGCGAGGTCGCCGATCTTCTCCACGCCCTCCTTGAAGGTGGCCGTCTTGAAGGCGGGGCGCGGGTCGCGGCCCGGCTTCTCCAGCTCGCGCAGGATGTCGGTGACGGTGGGCAGGCCGAAGGCCTCGGTGACGAACTCATCCGGGCGCAGGGAACGCAGGACGGAGGTGTTGCCGATCAGCGCCGCGACCTCGCCGCCCGCCTTCTTGCCCATGGCCCGCACCACCGGGTAGGCCTCAGGGTGCACGGCGGAGGCGTCGAGCGGGTCGTCGCCGCCGCGGATGCGCAGGAAGCCCGCGCACTGCTCGTACGCCTTGGGGCCGAGGCGGGCCACGTCCTTGAGGCCCTTGCGGCTGCGGAAGGGGCCGTTGGCGTCGCGGTGGGCCACGATGTTCTCGGCGAGGGTGCCGCTGATGCCCGAGACCCGCGACAGCAGCGGCGCGGAGGCGGTGTTGACGTCCACGCCGACGCCGTTGACGCAGTCCTCGACGACCGCGTCGAGGGAGCGGGAGAGCTTCACCTCGGACAGGTCGTGCTGGTACTGGCCGACGCCGATGGACTTCGGGTCGATCTTGACGAGTTCGGCGAGGGGGTCCTGGAGGCGGCGGGCGATGGAGACGGCGCCGCGCAGCGAGACGTCCATGCCGGGCAGTTCCTGCGAGGCGAAGGCGGAGGCCGAGTACACGGAGGCGCCGGCCTCGGAGACCATCACCTTGGTCAGCCCGAGCTCGGGGTGGCGGGTGATGAGGTCCCCGGCGAGCTTGTCGGTCTCGCGGGAGGCCGTGCCGTTGCCGATGGCGATCAGCTCGACGGCGTGGTCCTTCGCCAGGCGGGCGAGGGTGGCCAGGGACTGGTCCCACTTGTTGGCGGGAACGTGCGGGTGGATCACGTCCGTGGCGACGACCTTGCCGGTGGCGTCGACGACGGCGACCTTCACACCGGTACGGAAGCCGGGGTCGAGCCCGAGGGTGGCGCGGGTGCCGGCGGGGGCGGCGAGCAGCAGGTCGCGGAGGTTGGCCGCGAAGACCCGTACGGCCTCGTCCTCGGCGGCGGCGCGCAGCCGGGTCCGCAGGTCGATGCCGAGGTGCACCTGGATCTTGGTGCGCCAGGCCCAGCGGACGGTGTCGGCCAGCCACTTGTCGCCGGGCCGGCCCCGGTCGGCGATGTTGAAGCGACGGGCGATCAGGCCCTCGTAGGTGGGGGCCGGGGAGCCGGCGGCGGCCTCTGCGGGCTCCTCGGGCTCCAGGTCCAGGCTGAGCACCTCCTCCTTCTCGCCCCGCAGCATGGCGAGGACGCGGTGGGAGGGGAGGGCGGTGAACGGCTCGGCGAAGTCGAAGTAGTCGGAGAACTTCGCCCCCGCCTCCTCCTTGCCCTCGCGGACCTTCGCGGCGAGGCGGCCGCGGCCCCACATGCGCTCGCGGAGGTCGCCGATGAGGTCGGCGTCCTCGGCGAACTTCTCGGTGAGGATGGCGCGGGCGCCCTCCAGGGCGGCCGCCGGATCGGCGACGCCCCTGGCGGCGTCGACGAACGCGGCCGCGGCGGCGGCCGGTTCGGTGGAGGGGTCGGCCAGCAGCCCCTCGGCGAGCGGCTCCAGGCCGGCTTCGCGGGCGATCTGGGCCTTGGTGCGGCGCTTCGGCTTGAAGGGGAGGTAGATGTCCTCCAGCCGGGCTTTGGTGTCGGCCGCGTTGATCCGGGCCTCCAGCTCGGCGTCGAGCTTGCCCTGCTCCCGTACGGAGTCGAGGACCGCCGCGCGGCGGTCCTCCAGCTCGCGCAGGTAGCGCAGCCGCTCCTCCAGGGTGCGCAGCTGGGCGTCGTCGAGCATCTCGGTCGCTTCCTTGCGGTAGCGCGCGATGAACGGCACGGTGGAGCCGCCGTCGAGCAGCTCGACGGCGGCCTTGACCTGCCGTTCCCGTACGCCGAGCTCCTCGGCGATCCTGCCTTCGATGGACATCGTCGTCACTGCGGTCCCGCCTGCCTTCGTGCGTGTGCGTGGAAGGCTGCCAATTGTGGCAGGTGCCGGTGACGGCGGCGGGGAGCCCCTCAGCCCTTTCCGGAGAGTCCGGGCGGGAAGGCCCCGGCGGCGACGGCCTGCTGGACGAGGGCCCCGCCGAGCGTGTGGAGCCGGGCGACGCCTTCCGCGCCGAGGTGCTCGTACGGGGCGGCGTCGAGGCGGTCGGTCTCGGTCTCCAGCCGTTCGCGCAGGGCGCGGCCCTCTTCGGTGAGCTCCCCGGCGGCGTCGAGGACGCCGCGGGCGCGGAGCCGGTCGGCGGCGGCGTCGAGGTCGGACTGCTCCCAGCCGCGGCTGCCCTTGATCCACTTCGCGGTCATGCCGCGGCCGGTGGCGGTGTGGCTGACGAGCGCCTCCAGCGGGTCGAGGCCGGTGAGGAGGAGCGCGGCGAGGTGCCCGTCGCCGCGGTGCTCGCGCAGGAGGGTGGTGGCGTGCCACAGCCGCAGGTGCGGCTCCTCTGGGACGGGGAGGTCGGCGTGGGCGGCGTAGAGGGTCCGGCCGTGGCGGGTGCAGGCCTCGGTGGCGCGCAGGGCGAGGTCGGCGGCTTCCGCGAGCTCGGGCGAGGCGATGGTCCCGGGCCCGAGGAGCCGGCGCAGGGTGCGGTCGGCCGCGCGCAGGCGGGCGGCGAGGACCTGCTCGGGGGTCGTGGTGTCCCAGACGGCGGGGAGGTGGCGGGTGACCAGGTCGTGGCGGTAGTTGTAGAACGTCGCGGTGACCACGCCGGGGCCGACGGCTCCCATGGCGGCGGAGCGGCTGGCGAGGTTGACGGCCACGCGGTGGGTGACGCCCAGGGCGCCGAGCTCCTCGAAGATCTCGGGGGAGAAGTAGCTCGTGGCGTGAAGGGGGTTGACGGCGGCGTGCCAGCAGCGGCGGGCGGCATGCGGGGCGAGGGTCATGGGGGGCACCCTACCGACTAGCCGGTATGCCGCCTAGCCTCCCGGACGGGTCCGCCGCGCGGGGCCTCCCCGCCCCGCCCGCCGCCCGTTCCCCGGGCGCGAGGCCGTCCGCGAGTCCGCCGTCCCGCCCGTCCCGCACCTCCGCCGTCCCGCCCGTCCGGCGTCCCGGCGCGCGCGGCGCGGCGGTCCACTTGTCCCCCGATTGGCCCGGGTCCGGGCGTCCCCTTCCGGCCAGCCTGGACGCATGACCACCGGCACCCTCCTCGGCTTCCTCGCCGCCTCGGCGGCCCTGATCCTGCTGCCCGGCCCCAACCTCATCCTGATCGTGACGCGCGCCGCCGCGCAGGGCCGCCGGGCGGGCCTCGCCACGGCGGCGGGGGTGGAGAGCGCGACCGTCGTCCACCTCACCGTCGCCGTGTCGGGCGTGGCCCGGCTGGTGACCGGCTCCCCCGCCGCCTTCCTCGCCCTGCGGTACACGGGCGCCGCCTACCTCCTGTACCTGGGCGTACGGGCGCTGCGCGGCGGCCCGTCGGCCCTGCCCCTCGGGGAGGGGGCGGCGGCCCCCGTCCGGCTGGGCCGCGCCTGGCTCGACGGCTTCCTCGTCAACCTGCTCAACCCCAAGGCGACCCTGTTCCTCCTGGCGTTCCTCCCGCAGTTCGTCGAACCGGACGCGGCCGACCCGCAGGCACGCATGCGGTTGCTGGGCGCGGTGTTCCTGGTCCTGGGCGCCCTCCTCGACGTCGGCTACGCCTGCACGGGCGGGATGGTCAGCCGCCTGCTGCGCCGCAGCCCGCGCGCGCTGGCCCGGCGGCACTGGGCGGTCGGCGGGGTCTACCTGGCGCTGGCCGCGGCCGCCCTCCTGCCGGGCGGCCCGTGAGCGCGCGAAGGCGGAGGGCGGCAGGCGCATTCGCGCCAACCTGCGGCCCTCCCGGCGGGTGTGAGAACGCCTCAGAACGGACTCCCCCGAACCCCGGTCCCCCGGACGGCGCACCGTACGGGGCCGTGATCATGACGGCCGAATGGCGATCGTGTGACAGCAGGGGCCATGGACATGACCTGAGCCGCCACGGGTGAATACGGTCGAACGACGTACGACGGACGACCCACCACGAACGTCGAACCGATCTGTCTCCCCTACCCCTTGGAGCTCTTCGTGTACCGCAAAGTGATCGCCCCGAGCGTCCTGGCCGCCTCCCTCCTGCTGGTGATCCCGGCGTCGGCGGCCAGCTCCGTCCAGGGTGCGCCGGGGATCGGCGACAGCTACTACCCGGAGAGCGGGAACGGCGGCTACGACGTCTCCCACTACGACCTGCGCCTGCAGTACCAGCCGAAGACGGACCTGCTGGAGGGCACGGCCACCCTCCTGACCACCGCCAAGCAGGACCTGTCGCGCTTCAACCTGGACTTCGGCCTCAAGGTGAGCGAGATCCGGGTCAACGGGGCCAAGGCGAAGTTCGCCACCTCCGGCGCGCACGAGCTGGAGGTCACCCCCGCCCAGCCGCTGGCTAAGGGCAAGCAGGCCACCGTCGTCGTCAAGTACGCCGGAAAGCCCTCGGAGTTCAAGATCGACGGCTGGTCCGCCTGGCAGCGCACCCCGGACGGCGGCATCGCGGCGCAGGAGCCCGACTCGGCGGTCTGGTGGTTCCCGAGCAACGACCACCCTCTCGACAAGGCCACGTTCGACATCTCGGTCAACGTCCCGGACGGCACCCAGGCCATCAGCAACGGCGTCCTCCAGTCGCAGACCTCCAAGCTGGGCTGGACCCGCTACAACTGGCGCTCCAACAAGCCGCAGGCCACCTACCTGGCCACCCTCGCCATCGGCAAGTTCGACATCACCACCGACAAGACGGCGAGCGGCCTGCCGATCCTCAACGCGTACAGCAAGGACCTGGGCGACAACGCGGGCTCGGCGCGGGCGAGCGTCGAGCGGACCGGCGAGGTCGCGGAGTGGCTGGAGTCGGTCTTCGGCCCGTACCCCTTCAACGCCCTGGGCGGCTACGTCCCGAACGTGCCCACCGGCTTCGCGCTGGAGACCCAGACGCGGCCGTTCTACAGCCCGCGCCAGTTCGCGAACGGCGCGAACGTCTCGGTCGTCGTGCACGAGCTGGCGCACCAGTGGTACGGCGACAGCGTGTCCGTCGACAACTGGAAGGACATCTGGGTCAACGAGGGCTTCGCCCGCTACAGCCAGTGGCTGTGGTCGGAGAAGGAGGGCGAGGGCACGGCGCAGGAGCTCGCCCAGTGGGCGTACGACACCCGCCCGGCCGAGGACCCGTTCTGGCAGGTCAAGCCGGGTGACCCGGGTGCGGAGAACCAGTTCCACGGGGCCGTGTACGACCGGGGCGCGATCGCGATCCAGGCGCTGCGCAACGAGGTCGGCGACGAGAAGTTCTTCCAGATCCTCAAGGGCTGGCCGACCGAGCGGGCCTACGGGAACGCGAAGGTCGGGGACTTCGTCCGGTACGCGGAGAAGATCTCGAACAAGCCGCTCGCCCAGCTCTTCGACACCTGGCTGTACACCCCGGGCAAGCCGGCGTTCGGCGCCCCGGCCGCCAAGGCGGGCGCGCGCGCCCTGGCACCGGCGAAGCCGGCCGTGGAGCCGAAGTCCTGGAAGAAGATCGCCGCGACGAACAACATCCACGAGCACTGACCGGCCGCGGTACGCGGACCCGCGCGCCGGGACCCCTCAGCGGGTCCCGGCGCGCCACCGCGCCCGGGCGGCGCGGGCCGGCGGGAGGTAGCGCAGCCGTTCGGGCAGGAGCGGTACGAGGAGCCGTACGGCGGTACTGAACCGCCGGAGCCGGCGTTCCTGGGCCGGGGTCCACTCCAGGCCGATGGCGGCCCGGGCGTCGGGCGGCATGTAGCCGACGGTGACGAAGGCCCGGAAGCGCAGGTAGCCGGCGCGCAGGAGCGGCCAGGTGAGCCTCAGCAGCAGCCGCAGGACCGGGGAGGCGGGCTCGGGGCGGGGCAGGTCGGCGTCGGTGGAGACCAGCTCGCGGGCGACCTTGGTCGGTTCGATCTCCTCGGCCAGCATCCGGCGGTAGTACGGCCAGAACTCCTCGACGGTCTGCGGCATGTCCCGGTCGCGCAGCCCCAGGATCCGGCCCACCTGGAGCCACTCCCGGTACATCTGCCGGTCCTGCTCGGGGGTGGTGCGGCGGAACAGGTAGCGCCCGGCGTACCGGGCGACCGGGAAGCCGGTGGCGTGCACCCAGGCGTAGCAGGCCGGGTCCAGGGAGTGGTAGCGCCGGCCCCGGGTGTCGGTGCCCCGGATCTCCTTGTGCAGGCGGCGCACCCGGCGGCCCTCGGCGGCCGCCTCGTCCCCGCCGTACACCCAGAGCATCACCGAGCGCAGGGAGCGCTCGCCGCGCCCCCAGGGGTCGGTGCGGAAGACCGAGTACCGGTCCACCCCGGCCCCGACGGCGGGGTGGGCGACCTGCATCGTGAACGCGGCGGGCAGGGTCAGCAGGGAGCGGATGTCCCCGGCGGTGCTCCACAGCACTCCGCCCGGCGGCGGGGGCTCGGGGTCGGGGCGACCGGTGGGGGTTTCGGGGGCTATGCGACCCGTGTGGTTCATGAGTTCCATTATGCGAGCGCGAGAAGTCGTGGTCCGGACAGAAAGTCTTGTCACGGGTGTTACCCCGAAGTAACCGCGGCTGCTTGTATGACGGCGTCGATCTTCTCTCCCCCCTCCCCCGCCGGATTCCCGGGGATCCCACAGGACTGATGGAGACCTCCATGCAGCAGATCACGCACCGCAGCCGCGCCGCCGCCACGGCCGTCGCCGCGACCGCGGCCGCAGCCGCCCTCGCCCTCGCCTCCGCGCCCGCCGCCACGGCCGCCGAGAGCGGCGCCGCGCCCCGGCTGAGCGTGCTGACGTACAACACGTTCCTGATGAGCACGAACCTGTACCCGAACTGGGGCCAGGACCACCGCGCCGCCGCGATCCCCAAGGCCTCCTTCTTCCAGGGCCACGACGTGGTGGTCCTCCAGGAGACCTTCGACAACGGCGCGTCCGACGCGCTGAAGGCGAACGCCGCCGCCCAGTACCCGTACCAGACCCCGGTCGTGGGCCGCAGTAAGAGCGGCTGGGACGCGACGGGCGGCTCCTACTCCTCCACCACCCCGGAGGACGGCGGCGTCACGGTCCTCAGCAAGTGGCCGATCGTGCGCAAGGAGCAGGTGGTCTACAAGGACGCGTGCGGCGCCGACTGGTGGTCCAACAAGGGCTTCGCGTACGTGGTGCTCGACGTCAACGGCACCAGGGTGCACGTGGTCGGCACGCACGCCCAGTCCACCGACCCCGGCTGCGGCGCGGGTGAGGCGGCCCAGATGCGCAGCCGCCAGTTCAAGGCGATAGACGCCTTCCTGGACGCCAAGAACATCCCGGCCGGCGAACAGGTCATCGTGGCGGGCGACATGAACGTCGACTCCCGCAGCCCGGAGTACAACTCGATGCTCAGCGACCTCGACCTGTCCCCGGCCGACGCGCGCACGGGCCACCCGTACTCCTTCGACACGGCGCTCAACTCGATCGCCAACTACCGCTACCCGACGGACCCCCGCGAGGACCTGGACTACGTCCTCTACCGCAAGGGCAACGCCCGCCCGGCGGGCTGGGAGAACAACGTGGTCAAGGAGGAGTCGGCCCCCTGGACGGTCTCCAGCTGGGGCACGTCGTACACGTACTCCAACCTCTCGGACCACTACCCGGTGGTGGGCCGCTAACCACCCCGCCCGAGGCCCGGGCCCGCCATCGCCCCCGCGAGGGGCGGGGGCGGGGCGGTGGCTGCCCTGAACGTGGTCAGGGCGTAGCGCACATCGTCTGCCGGAGCGTTTCGAAGGCGGTGGGGCGCGGCCGGACCGGCAGGAAGCCGCGGATGCGAACGGCGCATTCCCGCGGGCTGTTGAGGCTGGTGTCGAGGTCGAGGTCATGGAGTGCGTGGGAGTGCACCTCCCCGTACTGCATGGCGGCCAGCCCGGGCTGCCGGTCGCCGCGAGCGATCTCGCGACGTTTCAGCTCGTCCAGCGGGCAGCGGACGCCGATCAGGACCGTGTCTTCGGGAACGAGCAGGCCGAGCAGATCGAGCAGGCGCCAGCGGCGGCTGAGCGGATAGTCGACGACGAGGTTGTTGCCGCCTGCCGCCATTCCGGCGACGGCGCGATGGAAGCCCTTCGCGGTGCGGTCGATCTCAGCCTGGAGCTCTTCGTCGGGTATCTCGCGATCGCAGCGCATGGCATGGAAGGCGTCCACCGGAACGTGGAACCACGTCCCGTCGAGAAGGTCGAGAAGTTCCTGGGCGATGCTCGTCTTGCCCGAACTGGAGGCGCCGTTGAGCAGGATGACCGTGCCGCCCGCCGTGGTATCGGGGATACGCGCCGAGGCCTGGTCCACGCTTGCCCTGGTTGCCATGGTGCCCTCCTTCCGCCGCACGATCTCACCTCGGCGGCGCTGAGCCGGTGATGCCGCGGCCGCGATCATCGCAGGCCGGACGGAGGAACGCGTCACGTTTTCCGTGCCGGAGCGGCCACGACGACCGGCCCGGGACAGCGGACCGGAACCCCACGGAGGGCGGTGCCTGAGCCGGACGGTCTCAGAGGAGGGTTGGGGGTTTCCCGTCAGTCTCATCGTCCTTCCGCGTCGGGCCGGTCAGTCAAGAGCGCTCCTTCGTCGCGTCGCTACGCGATGTCGCTGCGCTCCACTCTTGACAGCCCGTCCCGCCACGGAAAAACGAAGACTGCCGGGAACCCCCCAAAGGAACGGGACGGACGTTCCTTGAACACACGGCGGGATCAGCGATGAGCCGGGCGGTCGGGGGCCGGCAGACCAGACATCCGGCCCCCGACAGCGCCAAACGGCAATCCGGGCCGGCCCACGCACCAGATCGCTACGCGCTTCTCTCATCTCGGCGTCCGGCGGCCGTCCGGGGCCGCTACCCGCCCCGAAGGCCGACGGGATCGGCATCCGGGGGCGGTGGGCGCGGCAGATCGCTACGCGCTTCTCTCATCTCGGCGTCCGGCCGCTGTCGGGGGCTGGTACCCGCACCAGATGACGGATGGATCGGCATTCGGGGGTGGGAGGAGGTTTAGGCAGGCGGTAGGAGCATGGCGTCGTAGAGCGGCGATTCCGGGGCGTGCTTGATCCGGCCGATGACGTCATAGCCCCAGCGGGGGTAGGCCGATCGGGCCGGCTCGTTGTCGACGATGCACGTGAGCGTCGTCCACGGCTCAGGCCGTCCGGCCACCATCTCGTCATGGAGGGCCCGGCCGATGCCCCGGTTCGCGTGCTCCGGCAGGACCATCAGCTCGCGCAGCCAGAACACCTCACCGGACTCGGCCGCCTCGGCTACGTCGGCGGGAAGCTGGTCGGCGAGGGACACCCACCAGGGCCGGTCCGGAGTCAAGGTCACCCCGTGTACGTAGCCCGCAAGAGATCCGTCTTCCAGTTCGGCGGTCACGACCTCGAAACCGGTCATGTCGAACGCCGCCGTAAGCCGATCGGCGTACGTCGTCACGGAGAAGAAGGGGTCACCGGCATAGGGAGGGGTGTCGTAGACCTCGGCGTACACGGCGAGCAACTCGGCCATGCGCGCTCGCGCCGTTTCAGGGGTGTGGCGGGCGAAGGTGAGCTGTGGCGCTGTGCGGTGGGGCATGCGGTTCCTTCCATGCTCGCGCTATGCGATCTGCGCGGCGATCAAGTCGGCGGTCTCCCGGGCTGACGGGCTGGAATGGCCGTAAAGCTTGTCCCTGACCAGGTTGAGTTGCCTCCGGTTGCGCATGGACGCCTGCCCGCCCTGGATCAGGCGCAAGGACTCACGCGCGGCCTCGGCGGTGCGGTCGAGTTCACGTGCTTGGACGGCGGCGTCCGCCAGCCGGACGAGGCACATCCCCCGGTTACGGGAATGCTCGATGCCTTGAAGGGCGGCCGACCGGTCCAGGAGGCGCACGGCCCGCTTGTATTGGCCGAGATCGGAACGGCACATGCCTTCCAGGCAGACCAGTTCGGCTTCGTTGAAGAAGCGGGTCCACTCGGGATCACGATCACTGATGCCCTGGTCGAATGCCTGCCACGCCCGCTTGATCGAATACGAGGCGTTCATCTCGTCGCCGAGCCGTGCATAGCCCTGGGCGATCCGGATCGCCAAGAGCGCGTTCACCCGGGGCGGCGAGTCCCAGCGTGCCGCGTGGCGCTCGGCGGTGCGGGCGAAGCGGATCGCCTCACGTGGCTTGCCAAGGTCCACCGACTGGCGGGCCATGTTCGACAGCGTCCGGGTGGCCAGCCGGTCGTCGCCCGAGACCATCGCAGTGTTCAGGGCCTCGGAGAAGTACACCCGGGCCTCGGTCTGCTGCTCGGCGTCGTAGCAGAACCAGCCCAACGACGTGGTGAGCTGCCCGGCGATGGTGTGCAGCTCCTGGCCGATGTCCTCGGCGTAAGAGCCGTGGTCTATCACGTGGTGGACCCAGGACAGGTGCATCTTCGCAGTGCGCCAGAGCCGGTCGCCGCCGAATCGTTGATCGATCGCGTCGAGGTCGGTGGCGGTCGCGGCCAGAAGGTCGATCTCGTCACGGCCGATGCGGAGGTCTGAGGCGGCACGAGGCGGGGATGAGTTGAGCGAGGGCAGGCCCATCACGGCCGCGCCGGCTCCCAAGGCTGTTCGGCGGTCCACAGACGGGATCATCTCCCGGAGTCCCGGGCGACTGTCAAACACTCCCTCGGGGAACCCGGGAAAGCCAAGTGCTTCCGGCCCCCGGCCGAACGCGGCTCGGAGCGCGGTCGCCTGGTCCGGGCGTGGCCACGGAGGGTTCTTCGACTCCCATGCTCGGTAGGTCCGCACGCTGATCGTGTACCCGGGGCGGCCGAGTGCTGCGGCTCCGGCCTTCGAGATCTCCTCAGCGGCTCTCTCCTGCGAGAACCAGCCCTGCGCCGTTCTGGCAGCGAACAGCTTCTCGTTGGCGGGGGTCCGCATCACTTCGCTCCTGTCGTGGGCCGTTACAAAACCTAGGCGGAGCCGGCCCGTGAATGCACGCGGCGCGGTGCATTTGCCTCCAATCCCTGCGCCCGGCACCTCCGAATTGCCGCTGAACTTCCGCCCACTTGCCTCGCAGGCGTTCCACCCCGCCGGGACGCTGATGTCCACCACCCCCGACAACGGAAGGAAGCCTCCGTGCCGAGTCCGATTCCCCGTGGCGTGTTGAGCCTGGACACCCCCGACGCCCCGGCCACCGGGACCGCCCCGCTGACCCTGCCCACCGCGGACCTGCTCGACCGTGCCCGCGTTGGATGGGAGCACTTCATGAGCACCTCACCGGAGGCGGCAGATGAGTGATCAGTACGAGTACGTCCCTCATCGCCTCCTCCGCAAACGCGTTCGAGATCTCCCGTCCGGTGTCGAAGGCGAGCTGATGGCCGTGATCAACGAAAACGTCTCGACCGCCGGCAGCGAGCATTGGGTGGAGCTGGCCTACATCCGCAACGCCTCCGGCCGCGAGTTCACCACCGCAGTCGGCAACATCGAGCCGGTTTGATACCCATCCGCTGTCGGTGCACGATCCGCAGCAAGGACTACAGGTGGGAGGACTCATGCAGGAGTGGACAGACCCTCGGTACGCCGAGCTCGTCAAGGTCTGGCGTCAGACGCAGCAACCGACGTCCCGCGAGCCGGAGAAACGCCCGACACGCGGATTCATCACGCAGCCGCCGTCTCACAGCTGACCGCACGACCGGCACATCATCCCAGCCCAGGACGGCCGCCGGACGCTGAAATTGGAGAAGCGCGTAGCGATCTGATGCGCCTATCGGCCCCGGATGCCGATCTCATTGGCCCTAGGTTCGGGTAGCGGCCCCAGACGGCCGTTGGACGCTGAGACGGGAGAAGCGCGTAGCGATCTGATGCGTGGGGTGGCCCAGCTTGCTGCCTATATCGGCCCGGAGGTTTGGTCTGCCGTGTCCCGACCTCCCCGACTGATCCCTGATCCCGCCGCATGTCCCTCTCCGGACCGTCCCGTTCCTTTGGGGGGTTCCCGGCAGTCTTCGTTTTTCCGTGGCGGGACGGTCTGTCAAGGGTCGCCGCAGGCGATCGCGAAGCGACGCGACGAAGGAGCGCCCTTGACAGGGCGGCCCGACGCGGAAGGACGATGAGACTGACGGGAAACCCCCAAGCCATCTTTGAGACCGCCCCGCCGGGACCCCGATGGCTCGGGTCCCGCCCGGCCGTCCCGTCACCGCCTGGCGGGTCGCCGCCCCCACCCACCGGCCCGCACCCGGGGAGGCGGGTGGGCAGACACCGGCCCGCCCCCGGCCCCTCGAAGGGGAGATGGCGGGCCCGCACCCCGAGACCCCCGACCCCTCGCGGGGGCGATGGCCGGCCCCCGCGAGGGCCCCCGCCTCACTCCCCCTCGTACAGCCCCTCGATCAGGGCCCCGTACTTCTCGCGGACCACCCTGCGCCGCAGTTTCAGCGTCGGGGTCAGTTCGCCCGTCTCCGGGCCCCATTCCTCGGCCAGCAGCCGGTAGCGCTTGATCTGTTCCGTGCGGTTGAGGCGGGCGTTGGCGGCCTCCACCGCGCGGGCCGTTTCCCCCAGCACCGCCGGGTGCACGGCCAGCTCCGCCAGGGTGGTCGTCTCGATGCCCCGGGCGGCGGCCCAGGCCGGGGCCAGTTCGGGGTCCAGGACCAGCAGGGCCACCAGGTAGGAGCGGCCGTCGCCGTGGACCAGGGCCTGGCCGATCAGGGGGTGTTCCTTGACGGTGTTCTCCACCAGCGCCGGGGCCACGTTCTTGCCGTTCGAGGTGATGATCAGCTCCTTCTTGCGGTCGGTCAGCCACAGGAAGCCGTCCTCGTCGAGCCGGCCGATGTCCCCGGTGGGGAACCAGCCCTCCGCGTCGGCCGCGCCCTCCACGGTGCCGTCGGGCCGCAGGTAGCCGTCGAAGACGGTCGCTCCGCGCGTCAGGACCTCGCCGTCCTCGGCGAGCCTGAGCTCCAGCCCCTCGATCGGCCGGCCCACCGAGCCCAGCCGGAACCCGCCGGGGCCGTTGCTGTTGACCGTGCACACGCCGGAGGTCTCGGTCAGCCCCCAGGCGTCCATGATGGTGATCCCCCAGCCGGCCCAGAAGCGGACCACGTCGATCGGCATCGGCGCCGTGGCGCTGGCCGTCCAGACCAGCCGGTCCAGCCCCGCCAGCCGCAGCAGCGGGTCCAGCACCCGCTCCTTCGCCTCCGCGTACGAGGCCTCCAGCGCGGCCGGCACCTCCTCGCCGCGCTCCCGGTGCCCGGCCCGGGCGCGGGCCACGTCCCCGGCCCCGTCGATGGCCCGCCGCTGCTCCTCGGGCAGGCCCGCCAGGGCCGCCCGTACGCCGGCGGCGAGCTTCTCCCAGACCCGGGGCACTCCGAAGAACTGCACCGGCCGCAGCTCGCGCACCGCGCCGGCCACGGCGGCGGGGTCGGCGACGAGCCGGACGTGCGCGGCGCGCAGCAGGGGCAGGTAGATGCCGAGGATCCGCTCGGCGATGTGGGCGAAGGGCAGGTAACAGATGTGCTCGGCGTGCTCGGGGAGGTTCACGTGCCGGTCGAGGCGCACGGACTGGAGCACGATGTTGCGGTGGCTGAGCCGGACGCCCTTGGGGTCGCCGGTGGTGCCCGAGGTGTAGACGACGGTCAGGGGGTCCTCGGGGCGGGCCTCCCGCCAGGCCTTCTCGAAGGCGTCGGGGCTGTGCAGGCGGGCGCCGCTCGCGTAGAGGGAGCCGTAGGCGGTGTGCGGGCCGGCTTCGGCGGCCTCGGCGACGACGAGGCGTTCCAGGGGGGTGGCGGGGTCGTCCAGCAGCGGGGCCCAGCGGGCCAGTTCGCGGGCGCCCTCGACGACGGCGAGGCGGGCGCGGCTGTGGCGGGCGATGTGGGCGATCTGTTCGGGTGCGGAGGTCCCGTAGACGGTGACGGGGACGGCCCCCAGGTGGACGAGGGCGAGGTCGCTGAGCCAGTGCTCGGGCCGGTTGCCCATCATCAGCAGGACGTGTTCGCCGCGGGCGACGCCCAGGGCGGTGTATCCGGCGGCGAGGACGGCGACGCGGCGGCGCACCTCGCTCCAGGTGAGCGTCTGCCAGCCGGCCCCGGCCCCGGCCTCTGCCCCGTCCCCGCCCCCGTCACGCCAGGAGAGGGCGGGCAGGTCCGGGTGTTCGGCGGCGTTGCGGGCGAGCAGGGAGGGGAGGGTGAGCTCCTCGGGACGTCCGGGCAGTCGCAGGTTCGTGGTCATGGGCAGCTCCTGGCCGTTTCACATCGTTGGTGCGACAGCAATACTGTTGAACCCAAGCCGTGCAGCAGAGAGCGAGGAGCGGACGATGGCCGACCACCGGGCGACCGAGCCGATGCTCACCGTCGACGAGCTGGCGTCGAAGGCCGGTGTCACCGTCCGCACCGTACGGTTCTACAGCACGCGCGGGCTTTTGCCCCCTCCCGTGATCGGACCCCGTCGGGTGGGGCACTACGGGCCCGAGCACCTGTCGCGGCTGGCGCTGATCGAGGAGCTCCAGCACCAGGGGATGACCCTGTCGGCGATCCAGCGCTATCTGGACGCCCTCCCGGACGACCTGAGCCCGCACGATCTGGCGATCCACCGCGCTCTGGTGGCGACCTGGGCGCCGGACACGGCGCGGGAGGTGTCGCGGGACGAGCTGGAGAAGCGGGCCGGGCGGGGTCTGGCGGACGCGGACCTGCGCCGGCTGGCGGCGATGAACGTGCTGTCGGAGACGGGCGAGGGCTTCCGGGTGGACCTGGGCCTGCTGCGGCTGGGGGTCGCGCTGCTCGACGTACCGATCGCGCACGAGACGCTGCTGGTGGCGCGGCGGATCCTGCTGGAGCACGCGAGGACGGCGGCGCACGAGCTGACGGCGCTGTTCCGGGACGAGGTGTGGGGGCCGTTCACCGAGGGCGAGAGCGATCTGGAGCGGATCGAGTCGATGAAGGCCCTGTCGGCGCACATGCAGCCGATGGTGGTGCAGGCCCTGGTGACGGCCTTCCAGCGCTCGCTGCGGGAGGAGCTGCGGGCGGCGTTCACCTCGGAGCCGGAGACCGGGTGAACGCCGCCCGCGGGCGGGTCAGTCGGAGTACGTCTCCCCGCGTTCGGCCTTGGCCACCAGGGAGGCCGGCGGGATGAAGCGTTCGCCGTACGCGGCGGCGAGTTCGCGGGCGCGGGCCACGAAGCCGGGCAGGCCGCCCTCGTAGCCGTTGATGTACTGGATCACGCCGCCGGTCCAGGCCGGGAAGCCGATGCCCATGATGGAGCCGATGTTGGCGTCGGCGATGGAGGTGAGGACGCCCTCGTCCAGGCAGCGGACGGTGTCCACGGCCTCGGCGAAGAGCATGCGCTCCTTCATGTCCTCGAACGGGATCCCGGCGGCGTCCGGCTTGGCGAAGTGCTCGCGCAGGCCCGGCCAGATGCGGGTGCGCTTGCCGGCCTCGTCGTACTCGTAGAAGCCGGCGCCGCCGCTGCGGCCGGGGCGGCCGAACTCGTCGACCATGCGGTCGATGACGGTGTCGGCGGGGTGCTCGGTCCACGTGCGGCCCTCGGCCTCGAAGGCCTTGCGGGTCTCGTTGCGGATCTTGCGCGGCAGGGTGAGGGTGAGCTCGTCCATCAGGGAGAGCACCTTCGCCGGGTAACCGGCCTGGGCGGCGGCCTGTTCGATCGAGGCGGGCTCGATGCCCTCGCCGACCATGGCGACGCCCTCGTTGATGAACTGGCCGATGACGCGCGAGGTGAAGAAGCCGCGTGAGTCGTTGACCACGATCGGGGTCTTGTTGATCTGGCGGACCAGGTCGAAGGCGCGGGCGATGGCCTCGTCGCCGGTGCGCTCGCCCTTGATGATCTCCACCAGCGGCATCTTGTCGACGGGCGAGAAGAAGTGGAGGCCGATGAAGTCGGCGGGGCGCGAAACCCCTTCCGCCAGACCGGTGATGGGCAGGGTGGAGGTGTTGGAGCACAGCAGCGCGTCGGGGGCGACGACGTCCTGGATCTCCTGGAACACCTTGTGCTTGAGCGCGGTGTCCTCGAAGACGGCCTCGATGACGGCGTCGCAGCCCGCCAGGTCGGCCACCGCGGCCGTCGGGGTGATCCGGGCCAGCAGCTCGGCGCGCTTGGCCTCGGTGGTGCGGCCCTTGGCGAGGGCCTTGTCGAGCAGCTTCTCGGAGTACGCCTTGCCCTTGGCGGCGGCCTCGGGGGTGACGTCCTTGAGGACGACCTCGATGCCGGCGCGGGCGCAGGAGTAGGCGATGCCGGCGCCCATCATGCCGGCGCCGAGGACGGCGACCTTGCGGACCTTGCGGGGTTCGACGCCCTGCGGGCGGCTGCGGCCGGCGTTGACGGCCTGGAGGTCGAAGAAGAAGGCCTGGATCATGTTCTTCGCGGTCTGGCCGGTGACCAGCTCGGTGAAGTAGCGGGCCTCGATGGTCAGGGCGGTCTCGAAGTCCACCTGGGAGCCCTCGACGGCGCAGGCCAGGATGTTGCGCGGGGCCGGGTAGGGGGCGCCGTTCAGCTGCTTCTTGAGGTTGGCGGGGAAGGCCGGAAGGTTCGCGGCGAAGCGCGGGCTGGACGGCGTACCGCCGGGGATCTTGTAGCCGGGGACGTCCCAGGGCTGCTTCGACTCGGGGTTGGCGTCGATGAAGGCGCGGGCCTTGGCGAGCATCTCCTCGGGGGTGGCGGCCAGTTCGTGGACGAGGCCGGCGGCGAGCGCGCGCCGCGGGTCGTACTGGGTGCCCTGGAGGAGGACCTTCAGGAGGGCGTCGGCGATGCCCATCAGGCGGACGGTGCGGGTGACGCCGCCGCCGGCCGGGAGCAGGCCGAGGGTGACCTCGGGCAGTCCGATCTTGGAGCCGGGGGCGTCGAGGGCGACGCGGTGGTGGGAGGCGAGGCAGATCTCGTAACCGCCGCCGAGGGCGGCGCCGTTGATGGCGGCGACCACGGGCTTGCCGAGGGTCTCGATGCGGCGCAGGGACCGCTTGATCTCGGTGCCGGTGTCGAAGGCCAGCTGGGCGTGCTCGGGGCGCAGCGCGATCATGTCCTTGAGGTCGCCGCCGGCGAAGAAGGTCTTCTTGGCGGAGGTGTAGATGATGCCCCGGATGGTGTCCTTCTCGGCCTCGGCGCGGTCGGCGATGGCCGCGATGGAGTCCTTGAAGGCCTGGTTCATCGTGTTGGCGGACTGGTCGGGGTCGTCGAGGACCAGGGTGACGACGCCGGTCTCGTCCTGTTCCCAGCGGATCGTGGTGGACTCGCTCATGTTCGCTACTTCCGTGTCAGAGGTGGGATCAGGGATCAGGACGGATCAGACGCGTTCGACGATGGTGGCGACGCCCATGCCGCCGCCGACGCAGAGGGTGACGAGGCCGTAGCGCTTGTCCTGGCGCTCCAGTTCGTCGACGACGGTGCCGAGCAGCATGGCGCCGGTGGCGCCGAGGGGGTGGCCGAGGGCGATGGCTCCGCCGTTGACGTTGACCTTGTCGAGGGAGACGCCCATGTCCTTGACGAAGCGCAGGACGACGCCGGCGAAGGCCTCGTTCATCTCGATGAGGTCGATGTCGTCGATGGTCAGACCGGCCTTGGCGAGGGCCTTGCGGGTGGCGGGGGCGGGGCCGGTGAGCATGATGGTGGGCTCGGAGCCGGAGACGGCCGCCGAGACGATACGGGCGCGAGGGCGCAGGCCGTTCCGCTCACCGGCCTCGCGGGTGCCGATGGCGACGAGGGAGGCGCCGTCGACGATGCCGGAGGAGTTGCCGGCGTGGTGGACGTGGTCGATCTTCTCGATCCAGTGGTACTTCTGCAGGGCGACGGCGTCGAAGCCGCCGAGGTCGCCGATGTCGGCGAAGGAGGGCTTCAGCTTGGCGAGGGTGTCGGCGGTGGTGCCGGGGCGGACGAACTCCTCGTGGTCCAGGACGACCAGGCCGTTGCGGTCGGTGACGGGGACGACGGAGCCGGCGAAGCGGCCCTCCTTGATGGCGGTGGCGGCCCGCTCCTGGGAGAGGGCGGCATACTCATCGACGTCGCGCCGGGTGAATCCCTCGATGGTGGCGATCAGGTCGGCGCCGATGCCCTGGGGGACGAAGCCGGTGTCCCAGTTGGTCATCGGGTCGGCGAACCAGGCGCCGCCGTCGGAGGCCATGGGGACGCGGGACATGGACTCGACCCCGCCGGCCAGGACCAGGTCCTCCCAGCCGGAACGGACCTTGGCGGCGGCGAGGTTGACGGCTTCGAGGCCGGAAGCACAGAAGCGGTTCTCCTGTACGCCGGCGACGGTGTCGGGGAGTCCTGCGGCGATGGCGGCGATGCGGGCGATGTCGGAGCCCTGGTCGCCGACGGGGCCGACGACGCCGAGGACGATGTCGTCGATGGTGGCGGGGTCGAGGCCGGCGTTGCGTTCGCGCAGGGCGTGGATGAGGCCGACGACCAGGTCGATCGGCTTGGTGCCGTGCAGGGCGCCGTTGGCCTTGCCGCGTCCGCGCGGGGTGCGGATCGCGTCGTACACGTACGCTTCGGTGCTCACAGGTCGTGCCTTTCGGGGGGAGGTCCGGCGGAGGTCGGGGAGGGTCGGGGCGTCAGCCGAGGAGGGAGCGGCCGATGATCTCCTTCATGATCTCGGTCGTGCCTCCGTAGATGGTCTGGATGCGGCCGTCGGTGAAGGCCCGCGCCACGCGGTACTCGGTCATGTAGCCGTATCCCCCGTGCAGTTGGAGGCAGCGGTCGGCGACGCGCTTCTGGAGTTCGGTGGCCCACCACTTGGCCATGGAGGCGTGGACGTGGTCCAGTTCGCCGTTCGCGTGGTCGGTGATGCAGCGGTCGAGGAAGGTCCGGGTGACCGCGCATTCGGTGGCCATCTCGGCGATCTCGAAGCGGATGTGCTGGAGCTTGGCGAGGGGGCGGCCGAAGGCCTCGCGTTCCTTGACGTACGCGGTGGTGATCTCCAGCAGGTGTTCGGCGGCGGCGATGGCGGCCATGGCGATGCCCATCCGCTCCTGCGCGAGGTTGGTCATCAGGTGGACGAAGGCCCCGTTGAGCTCGCCGAGGAGGTTCTCCTTGGGGACGCGTACGTCGTTGAAGAAGAGTTCGGCGGTGTCCTGGGACTTCTGGCCGATCTTGTCGAGGTTGCGGCCGCGCTCGAAGCCTTCCGCGCCGCGTTCGACGACGAGCAGGGACAGCCCGTGGGCGCCGCCCTCGGGGGTGGTCTTCGCGACGACGATGACCAGGTCGGCCAGGATGCCGTTGGAGATGAAGGTCTTGGAGCCGTTGAGCAGCCAGTGGTCTCCCCGGTCCTCGGCGCTCGTGCGGATCCCCTGGAGGTCGGAGCCGGCGCCCGGTTCGGTCATCGCGATCGCGGTGATGGTCTCGCCCGAGCAGAATCCGGGCAGCCAGCGGCGCTTCTGCTCCTCGGTGCCCAGCGAGGTGAGGTAGGGGCCGATGATGTCGTTGTGCAGGCCGATCGCCAGTCCGGGGGCTCCGGCGCGGGTGAACTCCTCGGCGAGTACGGCCGCGTAGCGGAAGTCGGGGTTCCCGCCGCCTCCGTACTCCTCGGGGACGGCGAGGCCCAGCAGTCCCTGGCGGCCGGCGGCGCGCCAGGCCTCGCGGCTGACGATGCCGTCCTTCTCCCACTGTTCGTAGTGCGGCAGCACCTCCTTGGTGAGGAAGGTGCGGACGGTCTCGCGGAACGCCTCGTGGTCGGCGTCGTAGATGCGGCGTTGCATCGGGGCCCCCTAGAGCCAGCTCTTGACGGTTTCGATCAGCCTGGCCGGCTCGGGGCCGACGGGCGTGACGTTGAGCATGGTGACGCCCGCCTCCCGGAAGGCCTCGACGCGCTCGCGCACGTAGCCCTCGGGCCCGCAGAGGGTGGTGAGTTCGCAGAGCTCGTCCGGGACGGCGGCGGCCGCGTCGCGCTTGCGGCCGGAGAGGTAGAGCTCCTGGATCTTCCGGGCCTCCTCCTCGTACCCGTAGGCCACGGCGAGGTCGTTGTAGAAGTTGCGGCCGGGCGCGCCCATGCCGCCTACGTACAGGGCGATCTGCGGGCGGGCCAGGTCGCGGGCGCTCGCCGCGTCCTCGCCGATGGCCAGCAGGCCGCCGGCGACGGTCTGGAGCGGGCCGAGCTCCGCGGGGCGCTTGGCCGTTCCCTCGGCGAGGGCGCTCCCCCAGACGGCGCGGGCCTTCTCGGGGATGAAGAGGGTGGGCAGCCAGCCGTCGGCGATCTCGGCGGTCAGGGCGACGTTGGCCGGGCCGAGGGAGGCGATGTAGACGGGGATCCGGTCGCGGACCGGGCGGGTGAGGATCTTCAGCGGTTTGCCGTGGCGGCCGCCCCGCTCGGGCGGCAGCGGCATGTCGGTGATGCCGTGGTGGTCGATGGTCTCGCGGCGCCAGATGCGCCGGCACAGCTCTACGGTCTCCCGGGTGCGGCCGAGGGGCTTGTCGTACGGCTTGCCGTGCCAGCCCTCGATCACCTGCGGGCCGGAGGCGCCGAGGCCGAGCAGGGCCCGGCCGCCGGACATCGCGTCGAGGCCGGCGGCGGTCTGGGCGATCAGGGCGGGGGTGCGGGAGTAGACGTTGACGATGGCCGAGCCGATCTTCATCCGTTCGGTCCGCGCCGCCAGGTAGCCCATGATCGTCGGGGAGTCGAAGCCCCAGGCCTCGGCGACCCAGACGGCGTCGAGGCCCGCCGATTCGAGCGCGGCCGCCTCGTCGGCGGCCCGGCGCGGGTCGCCCGCGTAGTCGAGCAGCATGGACAGTTCCATCAGGCGCCCTTCGCGCTCAGGCCCGGCACGTCCCAGTCGCGGGCCACGGATTCGGTGTCGGCTCCCGGCCGCGCCGGGCCGCTCGCGATGGCGGTCGGCGTGGCGGAGAAGCGGGGTGCGGGGGCGGGCTGGGTGATCCCGCCGAAGTCGCTGAAGGTGGCGCGGGCGGCGAGGTGCGGGTGGTGCGGTGCCTCGCCCAGGGAGAGCACGGGGGCCACACAGGCGTCGGTGCCCTCGAAGACCTGCATCCACTCGGCGCGCGTACGGGTCTTGAAGCGGGCGGCGACGGCCTCGCGCAGTTCGCCCCAGCGGGCCAGGTCCTTGCGGGCGGGGGCCCCGTCGGCGATGCCGAGGAGGCGCACGAAGGTGTCGTAGAACCGCTGCTCCAGCGCGCCGACCGCCATGTACCCCCCGTCGGAGGTCTCGTAGGTGCCGTAGAAGGGGCAGCCGCCGTCGAGGAGGTTGGCGCCGCGCCGGTCCTGCCAGCCCCCGGCCGCGACCATGCCGTGGATCATGGCGGTGAGGTGGGCGGTGCCGTCGACGATCGCGGCGTCCACGACCTGGCCGGCCCCGCCGGGGGTGCGGGCGTGCTGGAGGGCCGCGAGTACGCCGATGCCCAGGTAGAGGGAGCCGCCCGCGTAGTCCCCGACCAGGTTGGCGGGGACGGCCGGAGGCCCGTCCGGGGCGCCGATCATGCCGAGGGCGCCGGTGACGGCGATGTACGCGATGTCGTGCCCGGCGGTGTGGGCGAGCGGGCCCTCCTGGCCCCAGCCCGTCATCCGGCCGTAGACCAGCTTCGGGTTGCGGGCGAGGCACTCGGCGGGGCCGACGCCGAGCCGTTCGGCGACGCCGGGGCGGAAGCCCTCGATGAGCACGTCGGCCCGCTCGGCCAGGTCCAGCACCCGGGCGGGGCCCTCGCCGGACTTGAGGTCGACCAGGACGGAGCGCTTGTTGCGGTTGGTGACGTCGTAGGCGGGGTCGATGGCGAGCCCGCCGCCGCCGGGCCGGTCGACGCGGACGACGTCGGCTCCGAGGTCGGCGAGGAGCATGGCGGCGAACGGGCCGGGTCCGATGCCCGCCAGTTCCACGACGCGCACCCCGGCGAGCGGGCCGGTCCCTGTCTTCGCCTCGGTCATCGGGCCCCCAGCGTCCCTGGTGCGTGTGTGACACAACTGATGTAACACCAGCGATGCTAGGAACGCGTCCCACTCAGCACAAGAGCAAGCGCTTAGCCGATTGGCTCAATCTCCCCCGCGCGGTGGCCGCCTTCACGACGGGTGTCTCGCGTCGAGCTCCTTGACGTGCCGTTTGAGCGCGACCGTCCGGTAGCTCTCCTCCACCCACTCGCACAGCACCTCCGCCGTGGGCGCCCCCCTCTCCCCCAGCGGCACCGACACCCAGCCCGCCCGGCCCAGGCCGTACCCGGTGGGCGCCGCGCCGGGGGCGGCCAGCGCGTGCCCGTGGAGGGCCTCGTCCTTGAGTTTCACCGAGAGGCCGGGCGGTTCGGGGCCGTCCGCGTTCCCCAGGAAGACGAAGATCTTCTTGTTGACCTTCACCACCCCGTCCTCGGGGCCCCAGGGATGCTCCTCGACCGCTTCGGGCAGCCCCAGCGCGAACGCGCGCACCGTCTCCCACTTGCGCACCGCAGCCTTCATCGAACCCTCCCACTTACCGCAGGTCACACCTGCTCGCACGGACAGTCGACTTTCACGCTAGCCTCAGCCACCGACATCAGCCGGGAGGAACGTTTCATGTACGAGCACGTCCACCGCAGTGGCCCGGAACGGGACTTCGACCTCGTGCTCTTCGGCGCGACCGGGTTCGTGGGGGCGCTGACCGCCGAGTACCTCACCCGGCACGCCCCGGCCGGCTGCCGCTGGGCCCTGGCCGGGCGCGACCTCGCGAAACTGGAGCGGCTGCGCGAGCGGCTGGCCGCCCTGGACCCGGCCTGCGCCGGCCTGCCGCTGCTGCGCGCCGACGCCGCCGACGGGCGGGCCGTGCGCGAGCTGGCCGCCCGGACGAGGGTGCTGGCCACCACCGTCGGACCGTACGTCTGGTACGGGGCGGAGCTGGTCGCGGCCTGCGCCGGGGCCGGTACCGACTACGTGGACCTCACCGGCGAGCCGGAGTTCGTCGACCGGATGTACGTCGCGCACGACGCGCGGGCCCGGGAGACGGGGGCGCGGCTGGTGCACGCCTGCGGGTTCGACTCCGTCCCCGCCGACCTGGGGGCCTACTTCACGGTGGGCCTGCTGCCGGCCGGGGAGCCGCTGCGGGTGGACGGGTTCGTCCGGTCCTCGGCGCTCTTCTCCGGCGGCACCCTCGCCTCCGCCGTCACCGCCCTGGGCCGCGGCCCGCAGACCCTGGCCGCCGCGCGGGAGCGCCGGCTGTACCAGCCCCGGCTGCCGGGGCGCCGGGTGCGGGGCCCGGTGGGGGCACCCCGGTTCAGCCGGGAGACCGGGACCTGGGCGCTGCCGCTGCCCACCCTGGACCCCCGGGTGGTGACCCGGTCGGCGGCCGCGCTGGAGCGGTACGGTCCGGACTTCCGCTACCGGCACTACGCCTCGGTCCGCCACCTGCCGGTCGCCCTGGGCGGGACGGCGGCCCTGGGCGCGGCGGCCGCGCTGGCCCAGGTCCCGGCGGGCCGGCGGTGGCTGACGTCCCGTTGGGAGCCGGGCTCCGGCCCGGACGCGGAGCGGCGCGCCCGCAGCTGGTTCACCGTCCGCTTCGTCGGGGAGGGCGGCGGGCACCGCGTGTTCACCGAGGTGTCGGGCGGTGACCCGGGCTACGGGGAGACCGCGAAGATGCTGGCGGAGTCCGCGCTGTGCCTGGCGTACGACGCCCTCCCCGAGACCTCCGGCCAGCTCACCACGGCGGTGGCCATGGGCGACGCCCTGCTGGCCCGCCTCCAGAAGGCGGGCATCCGCTTCCGGGTGGCGGCGGAGCGCTAGGGCTTGCCGGCCGGGGCCCGGTCCGCCCGCGTCCGGGCCCCGGCCGCACGTTCACCTCGCCGCGCCGTCGCCGTCCTCGTGCGGGGGCTTGATCACGGTGGACGCGAAGCCCTTGTCGTTCTCCTTGCGCGGGTCCTCGTCGTCACCGAACACCGTGGCCGTGTTCGGTACGCGGGTCGGCTTCGTGACCTTCGCCGCGGTGCCGGTCACCGTGATCTTCACGCGTCCGCCCTCCGCCAGCGGGCCGCCCGTGCAGGAGAGCAGCCCATCGGTGATCCCGCAGCCCTCGGTCGAGGTGCTGGGGTCCAGGAGCTTGGCGGGGAGGTCGTCGGTCAGCGACCAGCCGGAGGAGTCGCCCTTGTGGTCGTTCTTCACCTCGACGGTGTAGGTGACGCGCTCGCCCGCCCGCACCTTCTCGGGGCCGTGCTTGCGCACCGCCAGATCGGCGGACGAGTCGAAGAAGCAGGAGGTGGCGTCGAGGTTGGTCGCCGGAGTCGTGGTCTGCCGCGACAGGACGGTGAAGCGGGGGTTGGAGCCGGTCGGGTTCTTCACCCGCACCCGGATGAGCTCTCCGGAGTTGCGGAAGAACCCGAGGTCACCGTTGCCGTAGACGAAGACTCCGCCGAAGTCCTCACCACCCGGGAGGACGCCCGGGAAGAAGTCCACGCTTTGCTGGGCGATGTCGACCCGGGTGATGGCGCCCGAGTCCGTCGAGCCCCACAGGAAGCCGTCGCGGAAGGCGATGTCGAAGACGTCCAGCTCCGGATCGGCCAGCTCGGGCACGTTCACGACGCCGGTGACCCTGCGGTGCTCGACGTCGATCCGGTAGATCTGGCCGGTGTCGTCGGCGAGGACGTAGTAGTTGCCCTCGTCGTCGAACGTGCCCGAGATGTAGACGGCCTTCGGCAGGCCCGCGATGGCACCGAGGGTGGTGAAGTCCCCGTTGCCGTCGAAGCGGACCAGCTCGTTGGTCGCACCGCCGAACGTCAGCGCGTAGAGGAAGCGGTCGTCCGGGTTCACGCCGATGGCGTTGTAGAGGAACGGCGTCGGCGCGCCCAGCGTCTCGAACCGCACCCTCCCGGGCTCCCGTTCGGCGGTGTAGAGCTGGTCCGGGTTGCCGAACGAGACGTACACCTTGCCATCACAGGCGACCGGAACGCCGTCGGGCTGCTTCGGCTCGGCCGCGGCCGGCGTGCCGGCCGCGAGCCCGGCGGCCAGGGCCGCCGCGCCCAGCGCCGCCAGCGCCCGCCGGTGCCGCTTCCTCTGGACCGCCCTGCTCGTTCCCTTGCTCACCTGTGTGCCCCTTTCGCTGCCGTGTGCGCCGCACGTACCGGCACAAGTGCCGGACAAAGATGAGCACAAGGGGCGTTGCGCCGCATATCACGGCTCGGGCCTACCGGCCGAGTTCGCCTGTATACATCAGGGCAGTCCGCTTGTTCTACTAACCCGCTGCCCCTTCCACGGCCTCGCGCAGGGCGCGCCGGCACAGGGAGTCGGCGTGCCGGGTGGTCTCGGGGATCCGGAAGCGGGGGCTCAGCGCGAGGGTGTGGGCGCAGGCGTTGTCGAGGGAGACGCGGTGGCCGACGGACACGTACACCGGCTTGACCCCGTGCCGGGTGCGCAGCGCCCTGCCGACGACGGTCCCGTCGGCCGCGAGCAGCGGAGAGGCCGCGCCGCGCGGGGCGCCCGGTTCCTCGTGGGTGAAGGTGAAGGGGTTCTTGGCGACGCCGATGGTCGGCAGCCCGGTCACCACCCCTAGGTGGCAGGCGAGGCCGAAGCCGCGCGGGTGGGCGAGGCCGTAGCCGTCGCAGACGACGAGGCCGGGGGTGACGGGGAGCGCCTCCAGGGCGGCCAGGACGGTCGGCAGCTCGCGGAAGGCGAGGAGGCCGGGCACGTAGGGGAAGCTCACGTGGCCGACGGCGGTGGACTCGGCGACGACGTCGAGGGTGGCGGCGTCGAGGACGACGGCCGCGGCGGCGACGAGGTCGCGTTCGTCGTCGTAGGCCACGTCGACCCCGGCGACCAGTCCGGCGCCGGGCTCGGGGCCGGGCTCGTCGAGCACGACGTGCTTGCGGAGTTCGTCCTGTATCGCCCGGGCCTCGGCTTCGTCGGCGGGGGTCTTCACACGTGTCATGGAGTGCGAGGGTAGCGTGGCGATCATGTTCATCATGGAGCTCATGTACACAGCGCCCATCGAGGACGTCGAGGAGGCGATGGACGCGCACATCGCCTGGCTCGACGAGTACTACGCGTCCGGTGTCTTCCTCGCCTCGGGGCGCAAGGTCCCGCGCGAGGGCGGGGTCATCCTGGCCCGCGGGGTCTCGCGGGCCGAGGTCGAGCAGATCGCGGCCGGGGATCCGTTCGTGCTGGCGGGGGTGTGCGAGTACCGGATCACGGAGTTCATCGCCTCGAAGACCTCGGCCGGTCTGACGGAGGTCCGCGAGTCCCTCCCGTCGTAGCGGACCCGGTCGCCTCGGACGCCGACGGGGCCGTGCGCGGCCCCGCCGGCGTCCGGGGCGTGGGGGGGCCGGGGCTTGCCCGGGGGAACGCCGCCCGGCTCGGCCGCGCGGCTTGCCCGGCGGAACGCCGCCCGGCTCAGCCGCGCCGCTCCAGGCGGGCCACCCGCCCCTTCTCCCCCGCCGCCCAGCAGCCCCCGTCGCCCGCGCAGGTGACCGTGTCGAACGATCCCCCGTCCAGCCCCCGCCAGCTCCGCCCCGCGTCCAGCGTGACGTCCGTGCCCGTCGGGCCCACCGCCAGGGCCACCGTGCGCCCGTACGGGTACCAGGCCGCGCCCGAGCGGTACGCCGGCGGCGGCGTGGCCGCCTGGGTCCAGGTGCGCCCCGCGTCGGCGGAGCGGGCCGCCGCCAGGGGCGAGGCCTGGCCGGTGCGGTAGTCACCGCCGAGCGCGAGGCCCGTCGTACGTCCCTGGAAGGCCAGGGCGAAGACCCCGCGCGCCGGGTCGCCGCCCGGGACGGTGGAGTCGGCGACCCGCCAGGTCAGCCCCCGGTCGCCGGAGTGCAGCACGCGCGCGGCCGCCCCGCCCCCGGTGGCCAGCCAGACGTCGCGCGGCCCGGACGCCACCAGGCACTGCCCGCTCGCGGCGAAACCGGCCTCGCCGGGCAGGGCCTGCGGCATCCCGGCGTCGGGCAGCACCCGCCAGGCGCGCCCGCCGTCGTCGGTGGCCAGGATGCGGAACCTTCCGTCCACGGGGTCGCTCACGGCCAGCCCGTGCCGGGAGTCGAAGAAGGTCAGGCAGTCGTAGAAGGCCCGCGGATCGGGGTTGCGGAAGGCTTCGGTCCAGGTCGCGCCGCCGTCCTCGGTCCGCAGGATCCGCGAGGCCGCGCCCTCGCCGATGGACAGCGCCACCGCCCGCCGGGCGTCGAAAGCCTCGATGTCGCGCAGCTCCAGCCCCTCCGCGACCGCGCCGGGCGGCGATACGTCCTGCCAGGTGCGGCCACCGTCGCCGGTGCGCAGAACCGTTCCCTTGGAGCCGGCCACCCAGGCCTCGTCGTGCCCGACGGCGGCCAGTCCGCGGAAGCGGACCCCCTGCGCGGCCGCCGGGCCCGTGTCCTTCAGGGCCCAGCCCACGCCCCGCGCGCCGGGGGCGGCGAGGCCCGCCGCCCCGGTGTCCGCCCGCGCCGGGGCCGCCACCACCGCCGCCAGCAGGGCCGCCGCGCACATGCCAACTCCCAGAAGTCTCATGGCGCGGGAAGCTAACGCACCCTTATTTCGCCGTCCAGGGTGCGTTCCCGGCCGCGCGTTCCTACCGTGGGCCCATGGCCTCCAAGGATGCGAACGAGCCCAGGGCGTACGCGGGTGAGGGGATCACCGTCACCTACGACGCCGGCCGGTGCCTGCACGCCGCCCGCTGCGTGGGCGGTCTGCCCGAGGTGTTCGACAGTGCCGGGCACCCCTGGATCCGGCCGGACGGGGCCGCGCCGGAGCGGGTCGCGGAGGTGGTGCGGCGCTGCCCGTCCGGGGCGCTCCAGTACCGGCTCGCCGCCGGCCCGGCGGCGGCGGAGGAGGGGGACCGGCCGACCAGCGTGTCACGGTCGCCTCTCGGCCAGCTGTTCCTGCGGGGGGAACTGAGCGTGACCACCCCGGACGGAGCGGTCCACCGGGAGACCAGGGCGGTGCTTTGCGCCTGTGGAGTGAGCGGTAACCAGCCTTATTGCGATCACTCCGGAGCCTGCGGAAAGGAGTGAGACCCCCTTCCCCTCGCCTCCCATACGGTCACTCTGTGCGATCACACGGGCGGATTCCGGCCAACCGGTGACGCAGCTCACGTCATCCGCCCTGCACGGATTTGCCGATTCCGGCGTCTATCCGGTTGCCGGGTTCCACCCCACAGCCCGGCAGCAGATCCGCTGCAAGGGAGCGAGCCTTGATCACTGTCATCGAGCAGGCCGTACAGGCACGACTGGTCGCCACCGCCCCGAAGGTCGAGACCGTCCCCGTCACCCTCTGCTACGACCGCTCGGATCCCTTCGCCGTCCGCATGGCCTTCCCCGCCCTGGCCACCCTGGAGGGCGTCGAGGTCTCGTGGACCTTCGCGCGCGAGCTGCTGATGTCCGGCATCCAGCACCCGGCCGGCTGCGGCGACGTCCGGGTGCGCCCGTACGACGGGGACCGGACGACGGTCGAGTTCCACGCGCCGGAGGGGGTGGCGATCGTGCTGATGAGCACGGGCGAGATCCAGAGATTCCTGGAGCGTTCCCGTGAGCTCGTCCCGCCGGGGCTGGAGCACCGCTACCTGGACATGGACCACAGCCTGGACGAGCTGATGCGCGGCTCCTGCTGAGCTCACCGTCCCGGATCGCTCGCCCCCTTTTATTCCGTTGCGGGCGGCCACGGCCGCCCGTAACGTCGTCCTCGCCCCCATAGCCGTCGAAACGGAGCAGGACGTTGCTCTTCTGAGGTCCGAGACACCGACCACCACGACCACACCCTTGTGACAGTCGGCTGTCTCCCCGCGTTGCACGCACCATTCACGCAACCTGGAGGCCTCCATGAGTCATGCCCCTGCTTTCGTCACCTGCTCCGCCCTCTCCTTCGACTGGCCCGACGGGACCCCCGTCCTCGAGGGGTTCCACTGGACCGTCGGTCCCGGCCGCACCGGCCTGATCGGGGTCAACGGCTGCGGGAAGTCCACCCTGCTGAAGCTCGTCGCGGGCGCCCTGACCCCCTCCGGGGGCCAGGTCTGCGTGGCCGGCACCATCGGCTACCTCCCGCAGGACGCCACCCTCGACACCGCGCTCCGTGTCGACGAGGCACTCGGCATCCGTACCGCCCGCACCGCCCTGCACGCCATCGAGGCGGGTGAGGCCACCGAGGCCGACTTCGCCGCCATCGGCGACGACTGGGACGTGGAGGAGCGGGCACTGGCCGTCCTCAACCAGCTCGGGCTCGCCCGGATCGGCCTGGACCGCACCGTCGGCGAACTGTCCGGCGGCGAGTGCGTCCTGCTGCGGCTGGCGGCCCTGCTGCTGGCCCGCCCGGACGTGCTGCTGCTGGACGAGCCCACCAACAACCTGGACCTGCGGGCCCGGCGCCGCCTCTACGCGGCCGTCGAGTCCTGGTCGGGGGTGATGGTGCTGGTCAGTCACGACCGGGAACTGCTGGAGCGGGTGGACCAGATCGCCGACCTGCGCGACGGCGAAGTCCGCTGGTACGGCGGCAACTTCGGCGACTACGAGCGGATGCTCGCCGCCGAGCAGGAGTCGGCCGAGCGGATGGTCCGGGTCGCCGAGGCCGACGTACAGCGCCAGAAGCGCGAACTGGCCGACGCACAGGTCAAATTGGCCCGCCGCAAGCGGTACGGCCAGAAGATGTACGAGAACAAGCGCGAGCCGAAGATCGTCATGGGTGCGCGCAAGCGCGCCGCCCAGGAGTCGGCGGGCAAGCACCGCACGATGCACGCCGAGAAGCTGGCGGACGCCCGCGAACGGCTGGACCAGGCGGTCGGGGCGGTCCGCGACGACGACGCGATCCGCATCGAGCTGCCCGCCACCCAGGTCCCGCCGGGCCGGCGGGTGCTGACCCTGAGCGATCTGCGCCTGGCCCACGGGGCGGGCGCGGAGGGCGAGTGGGAGGTGCGCGGCCCGGAGCGGATCGCGCTGGTCGGCGCGAACGGCTCCGGCAAGACCACGCTGCTGCGCACGCTCGCCGGGCTGCTGCCGCCCGTGTCAGGGGAGGCGGTGACGCACGTCCCGGCGCGTTTCCTGCCGCAGCGGCTGGACGTGCTGGACGACGAGCGCTCGGTGGTGGAGAACGTGGCGCGGTTCGCCCCGCACGCTTCCGACAACCTGATCCGGGCGCGGCTCGCGCACTTCCTGTTCCGGGGCGCCCGGGCGGACCGGGCGGCCGGCACCCTGTCGGGCGGCGAGCGGTTCCGGGCGACGCTGGCGGCACTGCTGCTGGCGGAGCCGGCTCCGCAGCTGCTGATGCTGGACGAGCCGACGAACAGCCTGGACCTGGCGAGCGTGCGCCGGCTGGGCGAGGCCCTGGAGTCGTACGAGGGCGCGCTGATCGTGGCCAGCCACGACGTGCCGTTCCTGGAGTCGGTCGGGATCACCAGGTGGCTGCTGCTCGACGCCGGCCGGGGGCTGCGGCCGACCACGGCCGACGAGGTCCGCGCCGCGCACCGGCAGGACTGACACCCCGCCGCGGCGGCCCGCACACCGGCCCGCCGCGGCCCGCGCACCGGCCCCTCCCGCCGTCAAGGCCGGAGGGGCCGGCCACCTTCCGGCGTGATTCTCACCCTGGCGGAGGCCCCTGCCACCCCTTCCAACTGCATAGATAACCGGATGTAGCCGGACAGAACCATGGCTGGGGGTTGGCGGGCTCTGATGTCGCGCTTAACCTACGAGACCGTAGGCTACGGAACCGTAGGTAATTCGCTTTGTCCCCAGGAGCACCCGTGACGATCACCTCTCCCCACCTCGGCAGCTCGGAGGCGTGGACCGACGCCAAGCTGCTGTTCGCGCTGGAAGAGGTGGTCGAGAAGGAGCTCAACCGCCATCTGAAGGTCACCAAGGACTGGATGCCCCACGAGTACGTGCCGTGGAGCGACGGCCGGAACTTCCCGGGCTTCTTCGAGGACGGCGAGGCCTGGGACCCGCAGCAGTCCAAGGTCACCGACATCGGCAAGATCGCGCTGGTCGTCAACCTGCTGACCGAGGACAACCTCCCCAGCTACCACCACGAGATCGCGACGCTCTTCGGCCGCAACGGCGCCTGGGGCACGTGGGTGCACCGCTGGACGGCCGAGGAGGGCCGCCACGGCATCGTGATGCGCGACTACCTGCTGGCCTCGCGCGCCGTGGACCCGGACAAGCTGGAAGCGTTCCGGATGCAGCACATGTCGGAGGGGTTCGAGTCCGACAACAGCCACTCGATGCTGCACTCGGTGGCGTACGTGGCCTTCCAGGAGCTGGCGACCCGCATCTCGCACCGCAACACCGGCCACCAGTCCGGTGACCCGGTCTGCGACCGGATGCTGGCCCGCATCGCGCAGGACGAGAACCTGCACATGATCTTCTACCGGAACCTGCTGGGCGCCGCCTTCGAGATCGCCCCGGACCTGACGATGCAGGCCGTGCGCGACGTCGTCGTCAACTTCCGGATGCCCGGACACGGCATGCCCGGCTTCGAGCGGATGGCCGCGCAGATGGCGATCGGCGGGGTCTACAACCTGCGGATCCACCACGACGACGTGCTGAGCCCGGTGATCCGCTTCCTCAAGGTCATGGACATCGACGGGCTGGGCCCCGAGGGGCAGAAGGCCCAGGAGGAGCTCGGGCTCTTCATGAACGGCCTGGACGCCGAGGCCCGCAAGTTCGACGAGCGGCTGGCCGCGCGCGCCGCGCGCATGGCCGCACGCAAGGGCTGAGTCCCTTCCGGCCCGGCCCGGCGCGGCGCTCAGCCGCGCGGGCGAAGGGCCAGCCGCTCGGCCTCCGAGAGGCCGCCCCAGACGCCGAAGCGCTCGTCGTTGGCGAGGGCGTACTCCAGGCACGCGGCCCGGCCCTCGCACGCCCCGCACAGCCGCTTCGCGTCCCGGAGGGAGGAGCCCGGGTCCGGGAAGAAGAAGCTCGGGCCCGTCTGGGCGCACAGGGCGAGGTCGTACCAGGCGGGGGCGGTGGTGGTGTTCATCGACATGCGGCGATCCTGGACGGGGCCGATGGACGTCCGATCAACGCCTGATCAACACCGTCCATGGGCCGATAGGGTGAAGTGATGATCATCCACTGAAGAAAGGCCCCGGTTCTCACGGTGACCGAGTCACGCCCCCACGCCCTGTTCTCCTTCGGCACGCTGCGGGACGAGCGCGTGCAGACCTCCCTCTTCGGCCGGGCCGTGCCCAGCTCACCGGCCTCGCTGGCCGGCTACGCGACCCGGCCCCTGAAGATCACCGACCCGGCCGTGATCGCCGCCAGCGGCCTCGACGTGCACCTGACCCTGGAGTGCCGGCTGGGCTCCGAGGTCGAGGGCGCCGTCCTGCGGCTGACCGACGCGGAGCTGGCCGCCGCCGACGCCTACGAGGTGGACGACTACGTCCGCCGGCGGGTGCCGCTCGCCTCCGGGGAGAGCGCGTGGGCCTACCTGGACGCCGACCCGCTGCGCTCGGCGGCGCGGATCGTGATCGCGGGCGACAGCATCGCCTACGGGCGCTGCGATCCGCAGGGCGGCTGGGCGGCCCGGCTCGCGGCCCGCCACATCGCCGCGAACGAGGTGGACCACCGGGTCTTCAACCTGGCCGTGCCGGGCAGCACCCTGGCCGGCGTCGCCGAGCAGACGCCCGCCCTGCTCGCCGCGCGCCGCCCTGACACCCTCCTGGTCGCGGCCGGCATCAACGACTCGGCCGTCCCGTCGGCGGCCCCGGCGCCGTCCCCCGACGGTCTGGCGCACCTGACGGACTCCCTCGCCTCGCTGGCGGCCACGGCCCGGGAACACCAGGCCCGCCTGGTCGTCCTCGGCCCGGCCTGGCTGGACGAGTCCCGCACCGCCGACTACGAGGGTCTGCGCTTCACCGAGTCCCGCGCCCTGACCCTGCGCGAGGCGCTGCGCACCTGGTGCGCGGAGCACCACGTCGACCACATCGACCTGTGGTCCCCCCTCCACGGCCGCCCCGACCTGTTCACGGACGGCATCCACCCCACCCCCGAGGGGCACGAAGCCCTTTACCGCCACCTCATGAACTAGGGGTGCCGGGGGTACGGGCGCGGCCTGCCGGCGTTCAGGTTCCCGGGGGGTCGTGTTTCGCCCGGCTCGGCTGGACGCGTTTGGGCTCGCCCGGCATCTTCGGGTAGTCCGGCGGGTACGGCATGTCGCCGAGGCCGTGGTCGTGTTCGTCGCGGGCCGCGAGGTCCAGGACGGGTTCCAGGCTGAACGCGTGCTCGTCCATGTCGGCGTGCAGGTCGCCGAGTTCGGCGAAGCGGGCCGGCATCGTCGCGATATCGAAGTCGCGCGGCTCCGCGTCGTCCACCTCCTCCCAGCGCAGGGGCGCGGAGACCGGGGCGTGCGGGCGGGGGCGGACGGAGTAGGCGGAGGCGATGGTGCGGTCGCGGGCGGTCTGGTTGTAGTCGACGAAGATCCGCTCGCCGCGCTCCTCCTTCCACCAGGCCGTCGTGACCCGGCCCGGCATGCGCCGCTCCAGTTCCCGGCCCAGGGCGATCGCACACCGGCGGACCTCGGTGAAGGTCCAGCGCGGCTCGATCGGCACGAAGACGTGCAGCCCGCGTCCGCCGGAGGTCTTGGGCCAGCCGCGCATCCCCACCTCGTCCAGGAGGGCCCGCAGTTCGTGCGCCGCGGCCACCGCGTGGTGGTAGTCGGTGCCCGGCTGCGGGTCCAGGTCGATGCGCAGCTCGTCCGGCCGGTCGGTGTCCCCGCGCCGCACCGGCCAGGGGTGGAAGGTGAGGCAGCCCAGGTTGGCGGCCCACAGGACGGCGGCCGGCTCGGTGGGGCAGATCTCGTCGGCCGTGCGGCCGCTGGGGAAGGCGATGTGGGCGGTCGGGATCCAGTCGGGCAGGTTCTTCGGGGCCCGCTTCTGGAAGAAGGACTCGCCCTCCACCCCGTCCGGGTAGCGCTCCAGGGTGGTGGGGCGGTCCCGCAGCGCCCGGGTGATCCCGTCGGCGACGGCCAGGTAGTACTCGGCGACGTCCCGCTTGGTGAACCCGCGCTCCGGGAAGTACACCTTGTCCGGGCTGGACAGGCGCACCGCCCGGCCGCCCGCGTCGAGCTCGATCGCACCACCCGCGCTACCGCCCATGGCCGCCACGGTAGGCGGGCGCGGGCGGACGCGCACACCGAGCGGGCCCGGACGTACCACCGCAGAATCGTCCGTATGGACCTTCCGGTGATGCCGCCCGTGAAGCCGATGCTCGCCAAGTCCGTGGCGAGGATCCCGCCCGGCATGCAGTACGAGGCCAAGTGGGACGGCTTCCGGGCGATCGTGCACCGCGACGGGGACGAGCTGGAGCTGGGCAGCCGCACCGGCAAGAGCCTGGCCCGGTACTTCCCCGAGCTGGTGGCGGCGCTGAAGGAGAACCTGCCGGCGCGCTGCGTGGTGGACGGGGAGATCGTGATCGTCCACGGCGGGCGGCTCGACTTCGACCGGCTCACCGAGCGGATCCACCCGGCCGCCTCCCGGGTGAAACTGCTCGCCGGGACCACCCCGGCCAGCTTCGTCGCCTTCGATCTGCTGGCCCTGGGCGACGATTCCCTCCTCGACACCCCACTCGCCGACCGCCGCAGCGCCCTGGTCCGCATCCTCTCCACAGCCCGTCCCCCCGTGCACCTCGCGCCCGCGACCACCGACCCCGCGCTCGCGCGGGAGTGGTTCGAGCGGTTCGAAGGCGCCGGGCTGGACGGGGTCGTCGCGAAACCCCTCGACCTCCCCTACCGGCCCGACGCCCGCCTGATGTTCAAGATCAAGCACGAGCGTACGGCCGACGTCGTCCTCGCCGGTTTCCGTTTCCACAAGAGCGGTCCGATCATCGGATCGCTGCTCCTCGGCCTGTACGACGGCCACGGCGCGCTCCAGCACGTGGGCGTCTGCGCGGCCTTCCCCATGAAGCGCCGCGCCGAGCTCGTCGAGGAGCTGGAACCGCTGCGGATGCCGGACGCCGAGGGGCACCCGTGGGCGTCCTGGACCGAGGAGGCCGCGCACGAGAGCGCCCGGCTGCCGGGCGCGCAGAGCCGCTGGACGGGCAAGAAGGACCTGTCCTGGGTTCCGTTGCGCCCCGAGCGCGTCTGCGAGGTGAAGTACGACCACATGGAGGGCGACCGCTTCCGGCACACGGCCCAGTTCGCCCGCTGGCGCCCCGACCGCACCCCGGAGAGCTGCACGTACGACCAGCTCGAAGAGGTCGTGGGCTACGACCTGGCCGAAGTGCTCGGTAGGGGCTGAGGGGCTCGGGCGGGGGTGGGGGTGGGGGTCGTGAGTTTTTCCCACTGGGGGCGGTCCGGGCCCGCCGTGTGGGGGGTCCAGCCCGGGCGGTGTGCGAGCCAGCGGGCCACCCGGGTGCGGACCACGGGGTCCGCGTAGGCCCGTCCGGGGGGTTCGGCCAGGTGGCGGACCCTGGCCCGGGCCCGCATCACCTCCGGGTCCTCCAGCGCGCACTCGAACAGCGCGGCCGCCTGCCGCGCCCGGTCCGCGCGGTCCGGCCGGTCCGGCCCGCCGGTCCCCGCCCCGGCCGCGAGCCGCTCCCCCACGGCCGTGTCCGCGCCGGCCTGGAAGTCGAACCAGGGCTTCAGCGTGCGCAGCGCCCAGGCGTGGTAGCCGGCGGCGAAGCCGGGGGAAGCGGTGTCCCGGTGGGCCGTGCGCGCCACCCGGTCGGCCGCCCACAGCGCGAGCGAGGTTCCCTGGCCCAGGGTCGGGTTGGTGTGGGCGAGGGCGTCCCCGACGGCGACCAGGCCGCTCACCACCGGGCCCCGCCCGTCGGCCGGAGGGCTCCACCGGTTGTCCAGCCCGCCCGTGGCCAGCACCTCCGACAGGGGTTCGGCGCCCAGGTCCAGCCAGGCGGCGCCGGGCGGAAAGGTCCGGGCAGCGGCCTCGAAGACGGCCGGATCGCGCAGGGCGGCCCGGGTGGGGTCCCCGGTGTGGGCGAAGACGGTCACGGCGAAGAGCCGGTTGTCGGACGGGAATACGGCGCAGCCGGCGAAGGCGCCGCCGGTCACCGTCCAGGGCCGGCGCGGCCCCTCGTCCGTTCCCCGGGGCAGCCGGTACCAGCGGCAGAAGTAGGCGAGGCCGGTGCGGTGCCGCTCGACGGCGGACGGGCGGCAGCCGGCCCCGGCCAGCAGGGACTGCGATCCGCCGCGCCGGCCGCCCGCGTCCACCACCAGGTCGCCCGCGTACCGGCCGGAGGGGGTGCGCAGCCCGGTCACCCGGGGCTCCGCTCCCCCGGCCGCCGCCGTCAGCCCCGTCACCGGTTCCCCGTAGCGCAGCACAGTGCCCGGCTCCGCGCGCAGCGCGGTCGTCAGCGCGCTCTCCAGCACGATGCGCCGGGCCTGGAGCAGCACCAGGTCCTCGTCGCCGGGCCGCGCGGGAGGCCGGACGTCGAACCAGTCGAGCTCGTGCCGTTCGCGGGCGCCGAGCCGGAGCATCTCGGCGTGTACGTCGGGCAGCTCGGCCCGCAGTACCGCGCGGGCGGCGCCGAGCAGGACGTGCGGCTGGACCGCCTGCGGTACGCCCGGGCGGCGCCAGTCGAAGAAGTCCCGGTCGAGGGCGGTCCCGGGAGCGCGGGCGTCCCGTTCGAAGACCTCGGCGGTGTGTCCCCGCCGGGCCGCGAGCAGGGCCGTGGCCAGCCCCGCGACCCCGCCGCCGATCACCAGCACATGTGCCATTGCGCGCCCCCCGAACCGACGTACGTACGACGATCAGACCGACAGAGCCTGCACGCACCGCCCCTGGCCGAAACTCGTACACCCGTCCGAGGGACCCGTTCGGCGGAGCCTTGACGCCCCGTCTCCTCGCGGCGGTGCATGGGACAATGGCCCTCCCCGCCGGACGAGGAACAGGACGGCCACGCGTGACATCCCGGAACCGGAACCGGAACCCCGAGCCCGCGGGCGCCCCGAGGGCCGTCCCCCACCCCAACGCGGTCGTCGGCGTCGGGCTGATCGTGCTCGACGCCGACGACCGGGTCCTCCTCGGCCAGGCGCACGACGGGCGCTGGGAACTGCCCGGCGGGAAGGTCGACCCCGGCGAGGGCTTCGAACAGGCCGCCGCGCGGGAACTCGCCGAGGAGACCTCGCTGCGCACCGCCCCGGAGGCCGTCGAGGTGCTGGCCGTCCAGATCGCCGCGGCGGAGACCGAGGTGACCCGGCTGACGGCGGCCGCCCTGACCCGCTCCGCCGAGGGCACCCCGGCCGTCACCGAACCGGACAAGATCGCCCGGTGGCGCTGGTTCGCCCCGGCGGAGATCCCCGGAGCCCTGTACGCCCCCTCGGCGGCGGTCCTGCGCGCCTGGCGGCCCGGCCTCAGGTCCCTGCCCGAGGTCCCCTGCCACGACTACGCCACCCGGACGGCGGAAGGCTAGACACCCTGCCGGGGGGCGAAGTTCCCCTCGCGCAGGTCCTCCGCCAGCAGCCGCTTGGCGATCGCGTCGGCCGCCGCCCTCAGCTCCGCGCTGCGCGGGCGGCCCCGGTCCCGCTCCAGCTGGTCGCCGAGCCATGCCGCCCAGGCGGCGGAGATGACGTCGGCCTCCCGCTGCCCGCCCCGGGTGAGGCTGAAGAACCCGTTCTGCCGGGTCAGGTAGCCCTCCTCCACCATCCGGTCGAAGACCGGCAGCAGTACCTCCGGCGGCAGGGAGCGGCGCGCGGCGATCAGCCCGAGGCCCGCGTGCCCGACCGTGCGGGTCAGCAGGTCCACCTGCATGACCGCCCACGCGCCGGCCATGTCCAGCCGGGTGTCGGAGGCCTCGACGATGCCCCGGGCCTGCTGCGGGCCCATGTTCCGCACCAGCTTGCCCACGGCCAGCTCCAGCAGCTTGGCCGAGTCCCCGGAGGCCGTCGCCGGGGAGGCGAAGCCGTCGCCCATGTCCGTGGACGCGGCGCGGGCGCTGTCGCGCAGCCGGACCTGCTTGAGGAAGAGGCCGACGACGAAGCCGACGGCCGCCACGGGCACGGTCCACAGGAACACGGTGTGCAGGGCCTCGGTGTAGGCGCCGACGATCACCGCGGAGGCCGCCGGGTCGAGCGCGTGCACCCCCTGGGGGCTCTGCGCGGCGGCGGCGAGCCGGACCGGGTCCTGGCCGGTGGCCCGGGCCGCCTCGGCCACGGCGGACTTCAGCGCGGGCCCCAGGCCGTTGGCGTAGATCGTCCCGAACACGGCCGTGCCGAACGAGCTGCCCAGTGTGCGGAAGAAGGTGACGCCGGAGGTGGCCGTGCCGAGGTCGGCGTAGTCCACGGTGTTCTGGACGGCGATGGTGAGCACCTGCATGCACAGGCCGATCCCGGCGCCGAGCACGAACATGTAGAGGGATTCCAGCCAGGCGCCGGTGCCCGGGCCCATCCGCGACAGCAGGTAGAGGCCGGCGCCCATCACCGCGCAGCCCACGATGGGGAAGATCCGGTACCGGCCGGTCCGGCTGGTGACGTTGCCGCTGAAGACGGACGCGATCAGCAGGCCGATGACCAGCGGCAGGGTCCGTACGCCGGAGAGGGTGGCCGAGTCCCCGTCCACGTACTGGAGGTAGGTCGGCAGGAAGGTCATCGCCCCGAGCATGGCGAAGCCGACCACGAAGCTGAGCACTGAGCACACCGTGAAGACGGGGTTGCGGAACAGCCGCATCGGCAGCATCGGTTCGGCGGCCCGGGTCTCCGCCAGGCAGAACAGCGCGAGGGCCAGCACCCCGCCCGCCAGCAGTCCGATGATCACCCCGGAGCCCCAGGGGTACTCGTTGCCGCCCCAGCTGGTGGCCAGGATCAGCGCGCTGGACCCCACCGCGACCAGAGTGATGCCCGGGTAGTCGATGCGGGGTCTGCCGCCGGCCCGGACGGAGGGGATGGTGCGGGCGGCCGCCGCGACCACCAGCACGGCGATGGGGACGTTGACGTAGAAGGCCCAGCGCCAGCTGAGGTGGTCGGTGAACAGCCCGCCGAGCAGGGGCCCGATGACGGTGGCCACGCCGAAGACGGCGCCGATCGCGCCCTGGTAGGTGCCGCGCTCGCGCAGCGGCACCACGTCCGCGATGAGGGCCATGGAGGTGACCATCAGGCCGCCGGCGCCGATGCCCTGGACGCCCCGCCACAGGATCAGCAGGGACATGTTCCCGGCGAGCCCGCACAGGAAGGAGCCGGTGATGAAGACGACCGCGGAGATCTGGAAGACGACCTTCCGGCCGAAGAGGTCGCCGAACTTGCCGACGAGCACGGTCGCGACGGTCTCCGCGAGCAGGTACGAGGTCACCACCCAGGCCATGTGGTCCCCGCCGCCCAGGTCCCCCACGATCGTGGGCAGGGCCGTGCCCACGATCGTCTGGTCGAGGGCGGCCAGCAGCACACCGAGCATGATCGTGCCGAAGACGACGTTGCGCCGCCGCCGGTCGAGCACCGGCGCCGGCGCGGCCGCGACGGGGGCAGTGGTCACCCTCGCACTGTCACAGCCGGCCGCCCGCCCCGCATGCCGCAAGCCGCCGTACGGGTGAATCCGCCACGGGCCCGGTTCGGCGCCGGCCGGCCACGGGCCCGGCTCAGCGCAGGTAGGCCAGCCCCGGGTGCTCGGCGGCGTACCCGTCCAGCAGCCGCCGGGCCACGCCCACCGAGTCCACCAGCGGGTGGAGCGCGAAGGCCTTCACCGCGTCCGCCCGCGAACCGCTCGCCGCGGCCGCCAGCACGGCCCGCTCGGCCGCCTTGACCGAGGTCACCAGCCCCACCGCGTGCAGGGGCAGCGGCGCCGTGGACACCGGGTGGGCCCCGTTGGCGTCGACCAGGCAGGGCACCTCGATCACCGCCTCCGCGTCCAGCACGGAGAGCGTCGAGCCGTTGCGGACGTTGAGGATCAGGGTGGCCCGCTCGTCACGCGCGATGGCCCGCATCAGCGCGAGGGCGACCTGCTCGTAGCCGCCGGACTCCAGGTCGCTCTCCTCGCGCTCCCCGACGCCCGCCACCTCGCGGTTCTCGGACATGTACGTGGCCTCGCGCTCGGCCCGGGTCCGGTCCCAGGCGGCCAGCGCCGCCCCGGCGGGCTGCCCGGGCCGGCCGGCCTCGGCGTAGAACCCGCGCTGCTGGTCGCGCAGGAAGGCCCCGCGGGTCTGCCCGGCCTCCTGGTAGGCCCGTACGGTGTCACGGTTGAAGTAGTAGTAGTGCAGGTACTCGTTGGGGATCGCGCCGAGCGAGCGCAGCCACTCCGCGCCGAAGAGGCGTCCCTCCTCGAAGGACTCCAGCGCCGCGTCGTCGGCCAGCAGCCGGGGCAGTTCGTCGCGTCCGCCCACCCGCAGCCCGCGCACCCAGCCGAGGTGGTTGAGGCCGACGTAGTCGATCCAGGCCTCCTGCGGGCGGGCGACGCCGAGCAGCCGGGCGATCCGGCGGCCGAGGCCGACCGGCGAGTCGCAGATGCCGATGACCCGCCCGCCGAGCTCCTCGGACATCGCCTCGGTGACCACCCCGGCCGGGTTGGTGAAGTTGATGACCCAGGCGTCCGGGGCACTGCGGGCGATCCGGCGCGCCAGCTCCCGGACCACCGGCACCGTCCGCAGCCCGTACGCGATGCCGCCCGCGCCCACCGTCTCCTGGCCGAGCACCCCCTCGGCGAGGGCGATCCGCTCGTCCGCCGCGCGCCCCTCCAGGCCGCCGACGCGGATGGCGGAGAAGACGAAGTCGGCGCCGCGCAGGGCCTCGTCCAGGTCCCGGGTGGCGGTGACCTCCGGGGCGTCCGCCGCCCCGGAGGCGGCGGCCTGGTCCGCGAGCACCCGGGCCATCGCGGCGAGCCGCGCGGGGTCCTCGTCGTAGAGGGTCACCCGGGACACCCGGCCCTCGGCGTGGTCGCCGAGCAGTGCTCCGTAGACGAGCGGGACGCGGAATCCGCCCCCGCCGAGGATGGTCAACCGCACGCCCCTACCGTCCTTCCGGCCTTCCGAGGTACCGCCCGCCGCCACGGCCCGGGGCGACGCACCCCGGGCTCCGACACGAATGCCACGATCGGCGACACCGGGATGATGTCGCCGATCGTGGCATCCGGGCCTCGGCGCGCGGCGGGGGCGTACCGGAGCGACGCCGGAACCCGCGGCCGCGCGCCGTGGCGGGCGCCCGCGGACCAGTGTCCCCCGTCGCGTCAGTCCCCCAGCGCCGGGACCGCCCGCAGACGGGCTCCCTGCTGCTGCGGGAACCCGGCCCCGCCGCGCACCGGACCCGCCGGCAGGCCCTGCGGGGCGGAGAGCACCAGGGTGATCCGGGTGAGCCCCATCCCGTCGAGCATCCGGCTGGTTTCGGCCACCATCCGGCAGCGCACCAGGCCCCAGCCCGGGTCGGGGTGGCGGACCGTGCGCACGGCGCCGTCCTGTTCGGCGGCCTCCTGCCCGTGGGTGGTCAGCCAGTGCGGGACCCCGTAGCGGTAGGCCGCCTCCATGAACGGGTCACGGGCCACCTCCTGGCGGATGCTGCGCAGGCCCTCGTCCTCCGGGGCGGTCGCCAGGGCGGTCGCGAACTGGGCGAGCAGGGGCACGCACCAGGCCGGCTCGTGGTCCTCCAGCACGGCCGCGGCGTCCGGGTGGAACAGCACGAAGCGCAGGAAGTTGTCGTCCGGCAGGGCCGTGGGATGCGGCCTGACCGTCTGGAAGAGCCGGTCGAAGGCCGAGTTGGTGAGGGCCACGTCCCAGCGGTGGTCCACCAGGAAGCTGGGGAAGGGCACGGCCTCCATCAGGGCCGCGTAGTCGACCAGGTAGTCGCGCTGGGCCGGGTCCTGGGGCAGCCGGTTCTCCTCGGCCGCGCGCCAGGTGGGCGGCGGGTCGCGGTCGACCATGATCCGGAAGAGCCAGAAGCACTGCCGCTCGCTCATCTCCAGGGCCTCGGCCAGGGCGAGGAGCTTGCGGTCCGTCCACTCCTTGACCAGCCCGCGCTCCCAGTTCCCGTACGCGCGTACGCTGATGCGCAGGCGCGCCGCGAGGTCTTCCTGGCTCAGGCCCAGTTCTTCACGGCGCTGGCGCAAAATCTCCTTGCGCCGCTCCGTCCGCACTGCGCCACGGGCGGACTCGTCGCCCGCCAGGCGCTCATCACCGGCTCGGACGAGGCCATCAGACGGGCCCACCGCTGCGAGATGTGGCACCGAGAGCTCCCCCTCCTCAACGGTCTGGATCTTCATTTCCGTGTGGCGATCCTGCTACCGACTTCATTCGAGTGTCAACTATTGTGGCAATTCCAGCCTGGCGACAGCTCATTCGCGCCACAGCTGTGGCAAGTTCTGGCTCTCCCAAAACAAACCGGATAGATTCCCTGAGGCCGACCACGTGCCCACTGACCTCGCGCGATCTAGGAGAACCACTGGTGACAGACGGCTTCCCGGCTCCCGTCGCGGTGGCCAACGCGCCCCTGGCGGCAACCGTCACGCGGGTCGCCGAGCTGGCGAACAAAATGGGCCGCGACCCGAACCAGGTCTTCGACCTCCGCCGCCTCTCCGAGGCGTCCGGGGTTCCCACGGACGTGATCAGATCCCTGCTCGACGGCAGGCGGGCCGGTGAACCCGACCTGCAGGCGCGGTTCCTCCAGCGTCTGGACCTGCTCCGGCGGACCCGGGTGAAACCCAACGGCCGCCGCTACACCCAGCAAGAGATCGCGGACGGCGCCGGGATGTCGCGGCAGCAGGCCGGAGCGCTCATCAACGGCGACCGGCGCCCCACCATGGAGCACTGCGACGCCATCCAGCGCTTCTTCGGGGTGCACGCGGGCTTCCTCACCGCCCATGACGCCGACGCGCTCACCGACGCCCTCCAGCGCACCGAGCAGCAGCTCCTCCAGGACTTCGCGGGGCGCGAGCGGCAGACCGTACCGGCCGAGGCCGCCGCGGCCGGGGACCCGCTCGCACGGCTCCTGCAGAACCACGGTGTCCGGGGCATCGCCTGGCGCGCCGCCCAACTGCCCAGCGACAAGCACCGGGACAAGGTGACCGAATGGCTGGACATGCTTCTCGAAAGCGTCAAACCGAACGAATCATGACCCAGTCGAAAGTCTGGATCTGATCCTTGAGTCCTGATCCGGATCCGCGTCGACGGGGAGAACGGTGAGCATAGGCAGAGCGCAGCGGCGATTGTGCGCGGAGCTGGTGTCCGGCATCAAGCTGGCCGCCCCCGTGGAACCCGTGGACCTCTACGCCGCCCTCTGCGACGGCATGAGCAGGCACCGGGGCCGCCCGGTGCAGTTCCGGATGGCGGCGTTCCCGCAGGGGACGGCCAGTGGCCTGTGGCTCGACATGGCGGACCGGGACCTGATCGTGATCGAGGAGCGCACCGCGCCGGACCACCAACTGGTCATCCTGGGCCACGAGCTGTGGCACATGAAGGCCGGCCACTGCAGCCACCACGTCGACGGCGCCGCGGTCGCGGCCCGGCTGCTGACCGACGGGGCCGACCTCGGCGAGACGGTGCGCAGCGTCGCCGCGCGCACCCGCGCCGATGTCCAGGAGGAGACGGAGGCCGAGACCTTCGGCCTCCTGCTGGGCAGCCGGTGCCGCACCTGGCTCGCGGGCTCCTCCGGCAGGCGGCCCGCCGGCGGGCGCGACGAGCTGGCGAGCCGGATCGAGACCTCCCTCGGCTACCGGGGGCACAGGAACGACCGTTGAAAGGACCGGACTACTACATCCCGGCGGCCGCCATGGCGGTCTCCCTCGTCTGCAAACTGCCGGCCCTGCGCACCAACTGGCGCGATCCGCTCCTGCGGTCGGTCTGCTTCCTGCTCCTCCTCGCCGGCTCGGTCTTCACCTTCGCGGCGCCGCCCACCATCGAGGCCGTCAACCGCTGGACCGGGGTCCCCAACTTCTCCGCCCCGCTGGTCTACTGCCTGATGACGGCCTTCAGCGCCTCCTGCCTCGTCCTGGTGTTCAACTGGCGCGGCGGCCCGGCGGAGGAGATCCGCAACACCTCACTGCGCTGGATCGCCGGCTACGCCGTCGTCGTCGTCGCGATCATCGTGCTGTTCTCCCTCGGTTCGGTGCCCGTCGAGCGGCTGCGCGACTTCGACACGTACTACGCGAACACCCCGTACATCCGGCTGATGATCGCCTCCTACCTGCTGGCGCACAACGTGGCCGTGATGATGATGGTGTCGATGTGCTGGCGCTGGTCCCTCCAGGTCTGCGGCTGGCTCCGGGCGGGCCTGCTGATCATCGTCTCGGGCTACGCCATCAGCCTGGCCTACGACGCCGCGAAGATGTCCGCCGTCGCCGCCCGCTGGCTGGGCCGCGACCTGGACTTCCTGAGCACCTTCGTCGCCCCGCCGCTGGCCTCCGCCGGGGCGCTCGTCAGCTCGGTGGGCTTCGTGCTGCCCCTGGTGTACCAGCGGGTGTCGGACAGCTGGCGGACCTGGAGCACCTACCGGCACCTGGGCGCGCTGTGGCACGAGGTGCAGTCCACCGCGCCGAGCGGCACCCCGGGGGTGCGGATGTCCTGGTGGTCCCCGGCCGCGATCCGGGTGATCCAGCGGGAGTCCGACATCCACGACGGGTTCCTGCGGCTGGGCCCCTGCTTCGACCGGCGCCACCGCGACACCGCCTACGAGCGGGCCCTGGAGAACGGCGCGGACGAGGAGACGGCCCGCGCCGTCGCCGACGCGGCGATGGTCGCGGCCGCGGTACTGGTCTGCGCCGCGGACCCGGAGGCGGCGGCCGGGAGCGAGGAGGAGCCCGCGGACGGGGAGCGAGTGCTCGTCACCGCCGACGGGCCGCGCGACCTCGTACGGATCTCGCGCGCGCTGCGGCACTCGCCGCTGGTGGCCGCCGCCCGACGGCGTGCGGCCCCGGCGGGGAGCTGACTCCGCCGGGGCCGCGCGGCCGGGAACAGGGCTCGGACCTCAGCGGGAGGCCGTCACCGACAGGGCCGGGAAGAGGTCCTCGAAGGCGCCGGCGGAGTCGGTGCCGTCGCGTCCGTAGGGGGCGTCGAAGCTCCAGACCATGAAGAGCAGGAACACGATCAGGGCGCTGAACAGCCCGGCCAGCAGCAGTTCGCGGCCGGAGCGGCGGATCTGCAGGGTGAAGATCAGCCCGATGGTGACCACCCCGCCCACCAGCAGCCCGACCCAGACCACGCTCGGCAGGGTGGACTCGTCGCTCTGCGTGCGCGAGTGCCGGGCGTCGTCGGCGGCCGCGATCTGGTCGAGCAGCGGCTGGTAGGCCTGCGCCTGGAGCTCGCTGGCGGGACTCTGGTGGGTGACGTCGCTGCGCAGCTTGCCGAGCAGCTGCGCGCCCTCGGGGGAGGCCTCCTTGCCGGCGACCAGCCGCGGCCAGTCGACGGAGACGGTGTGGGAGACGTAGGCGTCCACCTCGCCGCGGATCCGGTCGCGGACGGGCGCCGGGTAGACGTCGGCGCGCTGGGTCACCTCGTACAGCGACTGGGCCTCGCGGCGCACGCTGTCCTCGGCGGCCCCGCGCGCCTCCCAGACCCCCGCGATGGCCAGGCCCAGGACGATCGCGTAGACCACGCCGACCATCATCGTCATGTACTCGATGACGTCGGGGGTTTCGCTGGTGTCCTCGTCGTCCGCGACCCGGCGGTGCCGGATCACGGTCATGGCGAGGACGAGGGCGCAGACGAGCGCCATGGCGATGGCCAGGACCAGCCATTCGGACACGAGGGATCTCCCGTTCGTGGATGCGTCGGTGCGGGGTGCGCCGCGGTGCCGGCGGTGGGGTACTTCGGGACTTCGGTGCTCAGGTGCTTCGGTGCTTCGGTGCTTCGGGACTTCGGTGCTTCGGTGTCTCAGGAGGCCGCGCCCCGGCCCTTGGAGCGGGGGCGCAGCGCGGCGGCGGCGAGCACGGCCGGGGTGGTGACGACCACCATCAGCATCATGGTGCTCAGTCCGTTCGGGCCGCGCCGCTCCAGCGCCACGGAGCGGTACGGGCGCACGTGGAAGGCGCGCACGGGTGCGGCGGCGGCGGGCGCGGGCGGACCGGAAGCCGTGGCCGGCGCGGCCTGCGGCCCGGGCGCGGGCGCCGGCGGGACCGGGGGCGGCTGCGCCGCGCCGTCCGGCGCCGGGGGCACGGGCTCGGGCGGCCGCGGCAGGCCCGGCGCCTCGCCGGGGTGGTGCACGGCGGGCCGTTCGGCGCCGCGCAGGGTCCACCGGACGGAGGGCGGGACCACGGCCGGCGTGCCGGGCCGGGCCACGGGGGGCGGGGGCATCGGCGGGGGGCCGGCGGGCGGCCGTCCGGCGGGCACGCAGACGTCGACCCGGGCCCCGCTGCCGTGCCCGTCACCGGCGACCGCCACGTGACCGTGCAGCGGACAGAGCGCGGCCACCATGCCCGCCCCGGCGTAGTACTGCCAAGCCGTCACCGCGGTCCTCCGATTCGGTGGCCGATTGGGGGGTTACGGCTGAAGAAACGATCAAGGGCCCGGTTCGACACGCGCCGGACGGATCAAGATCCTTGTCCGAGGGGTGACTTCGGGCCCGCGGATGACGGCCCCGCGCACGCGGGCGCGCGGGAACCCGCCCCCCGGTCACCCGTGCGGCCCAGTCCGCCACGGCGGCCCTCCGGCCCCCGGGCCATGCTCGGAGGGACGCATTCGCGGCTCGGCCGAGGGACGGTGGCGCGCGTGGAAGAAGGCGGGCGGAGTCCGGCGGACGGGCTGGAGGCGCGGGTGGACGCGCTCATGGACGGGCTGCGGGAGGACCTGGAGCGGCTCACGGCCATCCCCTCGATCGCCTTCCCCGGCTACCCCCCGGGGCCGGTCGAGGAGGCCCACGACCTGGTCGCCGCCCTGCTGGGCGCGGCCGGGGCCACCACCGTCGAGCGGATCGACCTGCCGGGGACCGCGCCCGCGGTCTACGCCGAGATCCCGCCGCCGGACCCCTCGGCCCCGACCGTCCTGCTCTACGGCCACTACGACGTCCAGCCGCCCGGCGACCCCGCCCTGTGGCTCTCCCCGCCCTTCGAGCCCACCCCCGTCCCCGGCGGCCTGCGGGCGCGCGGCATCGCGGACGACAAGGCGAACGTGATCGCCCACCTCGGCCTGCTCCGGGTCTACGGGGGACGCCCCCCGGTCGGCGTCAAGATCGTCATCGAGGGCCAGGAGGAGTACGGCAGCCCCTTCGACGCGTACCCGCCCTCCGACCCCGGCCGCTTCGCCTGCGACGCGATGGTCATCGCCGACCTCGGCAACCTGCGCCCCGGTACCCCGACCCTGACCACCGGCCTGCGCGGCGCCGCCGAGGTCACCGTCGAGGTGCGCACCCTCGCCGAGCCGCGCCACAGCGGGGAGTTCGGCGGCGCGGCCCCCGACGCCCTGCTGGTCCTGCTGCGCGCCCTGGCCACCCTGCACGACGCGCACGGCGACGTCGCCGTCCCCGGCCTGCGGCGCGACCCCTGGGAGGGAACGTCCTACACCGAGGCGGAGTTCCGCGCGCTCGCCTCCGTCGAGGAGGGCGTCCCGCTGACCGGCACCGGCTCGCTCGGCGAGCGGCTCTGGAGCGGCCCGGCCGTCACGGTGATCGGCCTGGACGCACCGGCCGTGGACCACGCCGCCTCGGCCGTGGTGCCGTACGCCCGGGCCAAGCTGAACCTGCGCTTCCATCCGCACCAGGACCCCGTCGAGGCCCGCACGCGCCTGGTCGAGCACCTGAGGGCGCAGCGGCCGTTCGGCGTCCCGCTCACCGTGACCCCCGGCGACACCGGCCCGGGCTTCGAGGCCCGCACCGGTGGCCCCGCCTACCGGGCGGCTCTGACCGCGCTCAAGGAGGCCTGGGGCACCGAGGCCTCCTACATCGCCAGCGGCGGCTCGATCCCGCTGGTCAACGGGCTGGCCAAGGCGGCCCCCGCAGCGGAGGTGCTGCTGTTCGGCGCCCAGGACGGGATGTGCAACCTGCACGCGCCCAACGAGCGGGTCCTGCTGCCGGAGCTGCGCAACACGGTGGTGGCGCTGGCGGCGTTCGTACGGGAGTACGCGGCGGACTTCCGGGCCGCGGGAGCCCCCCGGTGACGGCCCCGCCCCGGACCGGCGGCCCGGAGACGGAACCGGAAGCCCCCGCCAGGGGGCTGCGCTTCCCCAGCGCCCTGACCATCCTGGCCCTGGTCACGGTCGCCGTCTGGCTGCTGGCCTTCCTGATCCCGGCGGGCAGCTACGACCGCGACGCCGACGGCGCCCCGGTCTCCGGCTCCTACCACCGGGTCCCCGGCACCAGGAGCCTCACCGACCGCCTCGACGACCTCTTCCTCGCCCCCGTCAACGGCCTCTACGGCATCCAGGACACCACCACCCACGAGGTCGGCCCCAGCCTCACCGGCGCCCTGTACGGCAGTGCCGGCGTCTTCCTCTTCGTGCTGGCCATCGGCGCCTTCATCACCGTCGTCTTCGCCACCGGCGCCCTCGACCGGGGCATCGCCCGCCTGGCCCACCGGCTGCGCGAGCGCGGGGCCCTGCTGATCGCCGCCGTGATGGTGGTCTTCTCCGTGCTCGGCACCGTGGAGGGCTTCGCCGAGGAGACGCTCGGCTTCTACGGCCTGCTGGTGCCGATGATGCTGGCGCTCGGCTACGACCGGCTCGTCGCCGTCGGCGCCTCGATCCTGGGCGCCGGGATCGGGGTGCTCTGCTCCACCGTCAACCCCTTCGCCACCGGCGTGGCCTCCTCGGCGGCAGGGATCTCGCTGGGCGACGGCATCGTGCTGCGCTTCGCGATGTGGCTGGTGCTCACGGCCGTCACCGTCCTCTACGTCATCCGCTACGCGCGGCGCGTCCAGCGCGACCCGGGCCGCTCCCTGTGCGGGTTCCTGCCCGGGGACCTGGACCGGAAGGCGGAGGCCGACGCGGACGAGGAGCCGCGGCTGACCCGGCTGCACCAGGCGGTGCTGGTGCTGCTCGTCCTGGTCTTCGCCTTCATGATCTTCTCGGTGGTGCCCTGGTCCAGCGCGCTGACCGGCAAGGCCGACGCCACCCCGTACCCCTGGGAGCTGGGCTGGTCCTTCCCCCAGTTGTCGGCGCTGTTCCTGTGCGCGGCGGTGCTGGTGGGGCTGGTGGCACGGATGGGAGAGGCGAAGCTCAGCTCGACGATCATCCAGGGCGCCGCCGACTTCATCTCCCCCGCCCTGGTCATCATGCTGGCGCGCGGGGTCACCGTCATCATGAACAACTCGCAGATCACCGACACCGTCCTGCACTCGATCGAGGGCGTGGTGAAGGGGACCTCCTCCGGCCTCTTCGCGGTGATCGTCTTCCTGGTCAACCTGCCGCTCGCCTTCCTGATCCCCTCCACCTCCGGCCACGCCACCCTCGCCATGCCCATCCTGGCCCCGCTGGCCGACTTCGCGGGCGTCTCCCGCGCGGTGGTGGTGACGGCCTGGCAGGCGGCCAGCGGCTGGATGAACCTGTGGGTGCCGACGACGGCCGTCACCATCGGCGGCGTCGCCCTCGCGAAGGTCGGCTACGACACGTACCTGCGCTTCGTGTGGCCGCTGCTGGCCCTGCTCGCCGTGCTGATCTGCGGCTTCGTAGCCCTGGGCGCGGCGATGTGACGGCCCCTCGGGCCCGGGGGCGCCTCTCGCCTAGGCTGACGGTATGCCCGGATCCTCCACCCCCGTTCCCACCCCCGCTCCCACCCCCGTTCCCGCCCCCGTTCCCGAACCGCCCGTGGCCGTCTGGCGGGTGCTGCGGCAGCCGCGGCGGTTCCTGGGGTCCTGGTGGCCCTGGCGGTGCTGGGCGTACCTGGGGAGCGGGTTCGCGCTCGGGTACGGGGTGCTGTGCGCGCTGGCCCTGCTGATCGGGCTCGGAGTGCTGCTGGCGGTCGCCGGGATCGGGCTGGTGCTGCTGGTCGGCGCCGTGGCCGGGGCGGTGCCGCTCGGGGAGCTGGAGCGGCGGCGGCTGCGGTGGGTCGAGCCGGAGCCCGTCGCCGATCCGCACGTCTCGCTCGCCGGGGCGGGCGCGGCGGCCTGGCTGCGCACGCGGCTGCGGGAGCGGGCCACCTGGCGGGAGTTCGGGTACGCCCTGCTGTTCGGGGTGGTCTTCGGCGCGGCCGGGTTCGGGGTGCTGAGCCTGGTGGCCCTCTCCCTGATGCTGGTGGCGGCCCCGGTGATCGTGTGGGCCCTCGCCCCGGAGCCGGTGATGCTGATACCCGGCGAGGCGGTGGCCGGGCCCCTGGAGGCCCTCGGCGGGACGGCCGTGGGCCTGGCGGGGCTGGCGCTCGCCGCGTACGCGGCCGCGCTGATCGCCGGGGCGCAGGTGAAGACGGCCCGGCTGCTGCTCGGAGCCCGCGAGGAGGACGCCCGGGTGCTGGAGCTGACCCGGTCGAGGGTCCGGCTGGTGGAGGCCTTCGAGGCGGAACGGCGGCGCATCGAGCGCGATCTGCACGACGGGGCCCAGCAGCAGCTGGTCGCCCTCAGCATGACCCTGGGCCTCGCCGAGATGGAGCTGCGCAAGGCGTCCGCCGCCGACGGCGCCGCCGTGCTCGTACGCCGGGCGCGGGAGGAGGCCAAGCTGGCGCTGTCCCAACTACGGGACCTCGTACGGGGGATGCACCCGCAGGTGCTGACCGACCACGGGCTGGCGGCGGCCGTCGCCGAGGTGGCGCTGCGCCATCCGGTCCCGGTCACGGTGGACCTCGACGTGCCCCGGCTGCCCGAACCGGTCGAGGTCACGGCGTACTTCACCGTCACCGAGGCCCTCGCCAACGCCGCCAAGCACAGCGGCGCCTCGCGCGTCGGCGTCGCGGGTAGGGTCGAGGGCGGCCGGCTCACCCTCACCGTCACCGACGACGGCCGCGGCGGGGCCGATCCCGGCGCGGGAGCGGGCCTGGCGGGACTGGCGGACAGGGTGGCGATGCTGCGGGGGAGACTGACGGTGTCCAGTCCGGTGGGCGGGCCGACGCGGCTGCGGATGGAGGTGCCGTGCTCCGGGTGATCCTGGCCGAGGACTCCGTCCTGCTGCGCGCGGGCCTGACGGAGCTGCTGGCCCTGGGCGGCCACCGGGTCGTCGCCGCCGTGGGCGACGCCCCCGCCCTGCTGCGGGCGGTGGGCGAGGAGCGGCCCGACGTGGTGGTCACGGACGTGCGGATGCCGCCCGGGCAGAGCGACGAGGGGCTGCGGGCCGCGCTCGAACTGCGCACCCGGGACCCCTCGCTGCCGGTCCTGGTGCTGTCGCAGTACGTGGCCACCGCCTACGCCACGCGGCTGTTCACCGGAGGCTCGGTGGCCGGCCTGGGCTATCTGCTCAAGGACCGGGTCGGCGAGGTCGAGGAGTTCCTCGACGCCCTGCGACGGGTGCACGAGGGCGGGACGGTCCTCGACCCCGAGGTGGTCCGCGTCCTGCTGGCCCCGCGCCCGGCGGGCGACCCGCTCGCGCGGCTGACCCCGCGCGAACGCGAGGTGCTGGCCCTGATGGCGGAGGGGCTCAACAACCAGGCCCTGGCGGCACGGCTGTTCGTCACCGAGGCCTCCGTCGTGAAGCACGCCGGCAGCATCTTCACGAAGCTGGAACTGGACCCGGCGGAAGGCAACCGCCGCGTCCTGGCCGTACTGGCCCACCTGCGCGGCGCGGGTGGGCGAACCCCCGCGAATTGACCCCCTGCCGTCCTCCCCACACCCGGCCGGGGACGGGTAGCGTGCCGGTATGAAGAACGAGGGGGATCATGTGACGGTGGAACAGATCTGCGCGGCACTGGCCGCGTTGGGCCTCTACGACGGGGAGAACACCCCGGAGGAGCACGCCCGCAGGGCGGCGGAGTTCGCCGGACCCGAGATCTACCGGCTGCGACTGCTCAGCACCCTGCTGGGCGCGGTGCAGGGGCGGACGAAGCTCGCCGACGAGGCCGCGGAGGACGGGGAGGACCTGTTCACCGCCTGGTTCGAGCAGCTCAAGGCCGCGGGCGTCTGGGACGAACCGGCGAAGCAGATGGACTTCCTGAGCTGGCAGGTCCGGCGGGTGGGCGTCCCGCTCTACATGGTCGCCCAGGACCCGGGGGCCGGGCCGCTCGTGGTCGCGGCCTCGCGCGCCGGCGAGTTCCTGCACACCGTTCTGGGCGTCATCGCGGCGGTCGACACGGCGCTCGCGAGGGGCGACAACGACACCATCGTCCGCCAGGTCGATGTGATCAAGGTGGCCCGTGAATTCCTGGCGGACGCCCTGGAGAACACCGACAGGATGCTGGAGTCGGTCACGCCGTCCGGCACGTAGCCGTCACGCCCCCGGCGCAAGATCCGGGGGCCGCATAGTGATGAGGCTGTGACCTGCTGAGGTTCAGATCGACGGAAGGGCTCACTAGGGTCTCAGGGTGGCGAAGAACGATGCGATGCCCCCAGGCCCGGACGGACCGGACGGACCGGACGAGGACAAGTGGAACGTGGTCCTCGACGAGGACTTCGTCCGTGGCGCCTCGATCCACGAGTCCGCCGCGCCGGGGCCCACGCGGACGTGGCCGCTCGTCCTCGGGCTGCTGCTGCTGATGGGCCTCCTGGCCCTCGTCACGCTCGACCTGACCGACCCGTCCGACGAGGAGCACGTCACCGTCCGGCCCCGGCGGACGCCCTCCGCCGCCGCGACCCCCGCCCCGGCCGCTCCGGCGTCTCCGGCCAACGGCCGGCCGATGGTCCCGCCGGCGGAGGCTTTCCCCGCCGAGGTCCCGGACGGCTCCGGGGGCGCCTTCACCCTGGTCACCGCGAAGACGCCGGCCTCCTGCACCGAGCCGGACTCGGTCGGCCCCCGCCTCGCCGCCATGCTCACGGAGGGCAAGGGCTGCGCCGGCGAGCAGATCGCCCTCTACAAGGACGCCCGGAACAACCAGTTCAGCATCGCCGTCTTCACCCTGAGGGATCCCCAGGACACGCTGCGGGTGGTGACCGGGCTGACGGCGGCCCCCGACGACCACCAGGTCGGCGTGCAGGCCCCACCGCCGGGATCCGGGCTGGCGGCCCTGGGGCCCGGGACCGGGCTGGTGCAGTCGTTCTCGGGCACCGGCCGGGTCATGGTGGCCGGGCTCGGGCAGTGGTCCGACGGCCGGACGGCCGACTTCCAGCAGCTGGCCGACCGGCTGCGACCGCTCCAGCGCGCGGTCGACGAGCGGGTCAGGCGGTACGAGGAGACCGGCGCGCCCTGACCCCGCGCCCCTCACCGGACCGGCGCCGGGCTCCCGGGCCGCCTCCGCGACCGGGCCACCACCCGCGAGGCGGCGGGCCCGGCGGGGGCGGCCGAACGGGCCCACGCCACCAGCAGCACCGGCAGCGCCAGGTAGCCGAAGCGCCCCGCCGGGGCCAGCAGGAAGGCCAGGGTGAGCCCGAGCGCGAGCCGGTCCGCCGCGGCCACCACCGTGCGCGGCGGGCGCACCCGCAGCGAGAGGGCCGTCGCCAGCCCGCCCAGCACCAGCAGGGCCGTCGTGAGGTACCAGCCCCACGGCCCGAGTTCCGCCAGCAGGTGCCCCGGCAGGGGACTGCTCGCCGGGGTCGCCACCGCCGCCCGGCCCGTCGGGAAGGCGAACACCTGCCGCCACACCTCGCCCGGCTGGAGCAGGACGCCCGGCAGCACCAGGACCGCCGCGGCCGACCCGGCCACCACCGCGCAGCGGACCGCCGCCCGGGCCCCGGAGCGGCACCCGAGGAGGGCCACCGCCACCGCCACCGCGGGCAGGGCCGTCCACTTGAGGGCGCACGCCGCGCCCAGGGCCATCCCGGCGAGGGCCGGGCGGCCGGAGCCGGCCGCCGCCAGGGCCAGGCAGCACAGCCCCGCCAGCGGCAGGTCCACCCCGCTCACCGCGAGCGGCAGCGCCACCACGGGCGAGGCCACCAGCAGCGGAAGCAGCGGTGAGGGGGCCGCGCCGAGGAGGCGGCGGCCCGCGGCCATACCGCCGAACAGGGCGGCGGCGCACCAGATGCGGGCGTCGCCCAGGAGCCGGACCGCCCATCCCCCTCCCCCGCCGAAGGCGCCGTCCAGCAGGGCGCGGGGGACGCCGAAGAGGGACATGGCCGGGAGGTAGGGGGTGTAGTCGCCGACCCCGGCCGGGTGGTCCACGTACATCTTCCCGGTGTCGAGCAGGAGCCGCCCGGAGCGTTCGATCACGCCGACCTCGGACTGGCCCCGCCCGGTCAGGACCAGGTACAGGAGGGGGACGGCGACCGCCCCCAGCAGGGCCGCGCCGACCGCCTCCCGGCGCCGGCCGAGGGCGGTGGCCACGGCGGCGGCGAGGTATCCGGCGGCCGCGCACCACCCCCACAGACGGTGCGGGGCCAGGGCGGAGAACAGCGGGAAGGACAGGGCCCACGCGGCGGCGAGCAGCCAGCCGGCGGTCCACCGGGCGGTACGGGAAGGGGTCATGGCCCCATTCCAGCCGCGCGGCCCCCGCCCGGTCTGCACGCCTGGGCGGAGCTTTCAGGGTGGGGTTTTCCCTACCACGGCCCCCGGACACGCCGAAGGGCGCGGCCCCGGCGGGGTCGCGCCCTTCGGACGGCGGTCACGGGGGCTCAGGCCTCCGGGGAACCGCCGAAACGCTCGCGGTAGGACTCCAGGTCCTCCTCGGTCACCCGGGCGAAGAGCACCGGCGGCACGGTGAACGGGGTCCCGGCCGGAACCGCGTCCAGCGCCCTGGCCTGCTCGGGGGTGACCCACGCGGCGGTGTCGCCGGGCAGGTCGAACGAGGAGCGCATGGCGCGCGCCGAGGCCGGGATGAACGGCTCGGAGACCACCGAGTAGAGGTGGATGAGGTTCATCGCGGTGCGCAGGGTGAGCGCGGCGGCCTCCAGGTCGGTCTTGACCTCCAGCCAGGGGGCCTTCTCGTCCAGGTAGGCGTTGCCCGCCGACCACAGGGCGCGCAGCGCGGCCGCGGCCTTGCGGTACTGGAGGGTCTCCATGTGGCCCTCGTACTCGGCGAGGAGCTCGGCGATCTGCTCGCCCAGCTTCGCCTCGGCCTCGCCTGCGGGGCTGCCGGCCGGGACCTCGTCGCCGAACTTCTTGCGGGAGAAGGTCAGGACGCGGTTGACGAAGTTGCCGAGGGTGCCGCCGAGGTCCTTGTTGACGGTGGCGGCGAAGTGCTCCCAGGTGAACGACGAGTCGTCGGACTCGGGGGCGTTGGCGATCAGGAAGTAGCGCCAGAAGTCGGCCGGGAGGATCTCCAGCGCCTGGTCGGTGAAGACGCCGCGCTTCTGCGAGGTGGAGAACTTGCCGCCGTAGTACGTCAGCCAGTTGAAGGCCTTGACGTAGTCGACCATCTTCCAGGGCTCGCGGGTGCCGAGCTCGGTGGCCGGGAACATCACCGTGTGGAACGGGACGTTGTCCTTGGCCATGAACTGGGTGTAGCGGACGTCCTCGGCCTCGTACCACCAGGACTTGAAGTCGCGGTTCGCCGGGTCGGCGTCGGCCCACTCCTTGGTGGAGGCGATGTACTCGATCGGCGCGTCGAACCAGACGTAGAAGACCTTGCCCTCGGCGGCCAGTTCGGGCCAGGTGTCGGCCGGGACGGGGACGCCCCAGTCGAGGTCGCGGGTGATCGCGCGGTCGTGCAGGCCCTCGGTCAGCCACTTGCGGGCGATGGAGGAGGCCAGCTGCGGCCACTCCTCCTCGTGCCGCGCGACCCAGGCCTCCACCTCGTGCTGGAGCTTGGACTGCAGCAGGAAGAGGTGCTTGGTCTCGCGGACCTCCAGCTCGGTGGAGCCGGAGATGGCGGAGCGGGGCTCGATCAGGTCCGTGGGGTCGAGGACGCGGGTGCAGTTCTCGCACTGGTCGCCGCGCGCCTTGTCGTAGCCGCAGTGCGGGCAGGTGCCCTCGACGTAGCGGTCCGGCAGGAAGCGGCCGTCGGCGGGCGAGTACACCTGCCGGATCGCGCGCTCCTCGATGAAGCCGTTCTCCTGGAGCTGCCGCGCGAAGTGCTGGGTGATCTCGGCGTTCTGCGCGGACGAGCTGCGGCCGAAGTAGTCGAAGGACAGCTCGAAGCCGTCGTAGACCGCCTTCTGGGCGTCGTGGGCCTGCGCGCAGAACTCGGCGACCGAGATCCCGGCCTCCTTGGCGGCGAGTTCGGCGGGGGTGCCGTGCTCGTCGGTGGCGCAGATGTACAGGACGTCGTGGCCGCGCTGGCGGAGGTACCGGGAGTACACATCCGCCGGAAGCATCGACCCGACCATGTTGCCCAGGTGCTTGATCCCGTTGATGTAGGGAAGCGCGCTGGTGATCAGGTGTCGAGCCATCCTCGGATGCTCCATTTCAGTTCATTTCTACGGGTCCATGCGGCTGTGCGCGGCGGCGGCCCGCCCGGGGCGTGCCGTGCCGGACACGCATGGTGAGGCGGTTCATCGTATCGAACCGCGGGCGCGGACCCCGACCGGTATCCGGAGGGCGGACGGGGACCCGGCACGGGGCCGGGCGGCGGCGCCCGCCGCGCCCGGCGGGGCGGAGGTGCCGACGGGATATGCGTACGGGCCGACGGGCCCCCGGCCCGGTCGAGATCGTTCACGAAGCGGTCACCACCCCACGTAATCCCTTCAGGTTCCTCCTCCGCGCCCCCCGAGTGCGCCGGTACTGCTCTCATGGACCGGCACCAGGGGATGAGGTGGGGAACGGTGAACGATGGCGGACCGGAGGAGTCCGGCGGGGCCGTGGGACTGCCCAGCCGGCGGCGGCAGCCGACGCCCATGAGTCAGTGGGACCCGACCGCGCGCCTGTCGTACTGGGCCTTCCACACCAACCGGCGGCCCGCGTACATGCGCTTCGCGTACCTTCAGCTCGGCTCCGACGCGGACGCCGAGGACGCGGTGGACGCCACCTTCGACTCGATCATGCACGAATGGCTCCGCATGCTGCACATGGACCGACTCGACGCCTACGCCTGGACCGTGCTCAAGCAGCGCATCGTCGACTGGCAGCAGCGCCGCGACCCCCGGCTGCGCCGGCCCGAGCCGATGGACATCAGCGCCTTCGAGGCGGCGCTGAAGGAGGCCCACCCCGACCAGTACGAGGTACTGACGGACACCATCCGCTTCTACCGCGCCGTCGCCCGCCTCGCCGAGCGGCAGCGGGACACCGTGATGCTGCGCTACGGGCTGCGGTGCACCCCGGGCGAGGCCGCCGCCGTGATGGGCGTCGACGAGGCCACCGTCCGCTCGCAGCTCGGCCAGGCCCACCGGCGCCTCGCACGGCTGCTCGACGCCGGCGCCGAATCATGACCCCCGCCGACGACCGCTCCGGCGCGGACGGCGGCCCGGACGCCCCGCCCCGCGCCCTGGCCGAGTTCCTGCTCCGCGCGGGCGTGCGCGACCGTTACCCGCACTACGACCTCGGCGCCGCCGAGGCCCGGCTGCTGCGCACCCCCCGCGCCTCGGGCGCCCCCACCCCGCCGGCCCCCCGGGGCCGGCGCCGCTCCTTCGGCTGGAGCGACCCGGCACGGGACCGCCCGCTCGACTCCGAACGGGCCCGCAGAGACCTGAAGGCCGCCTGCCTCGCCGTGGTCTGCGACCCGCGCGCCGGACGCGACCTCGGCCGCTTCGTCGACGGCGGCCACGCCGACCTGCCCGGGTCGGTCGTCTTCGGCTGCCTGCTGCACCTGGCGGGGCTGCGCGACGGAGCCCGGTTCTGGTGGCAGTTCGCCGCCGGGTCCGGGAGCCCGCGCACCGCCCCCGCCGCCTACTGCCTGTTCCTGGACCACTCCCGGCGCGGCGAGCACCACGACGCCCGCCTCTGGGCCCGCGAACTGGGCCGCCGCGGCTTTCGGCCCGCCGGCCGCCGGGAGCTGCGCGAGGTACGGCTGTGCGCGCAGGCGGCCGTCCTGCGGTACGTCGACCAGTGCGACGACCCCGACCTGGGCCCGGTGCCGGTGCCCCGGGCGGAGCTGCCCGGGGTGCTGGCGGCGTTCCTGCCGCCGCCCCCGCTCCCGGAGCCCCGGCCCCGCCCCGGCGCGGGCCCGCTGCGCCACCCCGCGCTGACCTCGGCCGCGCGGGGCACGGCGGTGCGCTCCGACACCGGGGAGGCCCTGGCGCAGGCCCGGCGCGCGCTGGACGTCGTACGGGTCCTGGAGCGGCACCCGCTCGGGGTGCGGGCCGGCGAGCTCGCGCGGAAGACCGGGCTCACGGAGGCGGCGCTGCGCCCGCTGCTGTCGATGCTGTGCGAGGAGGAGTACGCCCACCGTCCCGGCGCGGGGGTGTACGCGCCCGGCCCGGCCCTGGACCGGCTCGCGGCCCCGGGCGGCGCGGGACTGGCCGGCCAGCTCCAGCGCACCCTGGCGCTGGCGCGGGACAGCGCGGGCGCCGCCGTCTACCTCAGCCGGTACGCGGAGGGCGAGGTCCGGATCACCCAGATGGCGGACGGCCCGGGGGCCCCGCCGGTGCGGGAGTGGGTGGACTTCCGGGCCGCCGCGCACGCCAGCGCGGTCGGCAAGTGCCTGCTGACCCAGCTCGACCACGACGTGCGGGCCGACCACGTGGCCCGCCACCGCCCGGCCCGGCTCACCGCGCACACCATCACCGACAGCCGGGCCCTGTTCAGCGCCCTGGACGCGGTGGCCCCCGGCGCCCCGGTCTTCGACCTGCGCGAGTACTCCCCCGGGGTCGTCTGCTCGGCGGTGCCCATTGCCACCGGCGGCGCCGCCGGGAGCCTGGCGCTGTCCCTGCCGGCCGCCCACGCCCACCGCCTGCCCGAGGCGACCCGGGCACTGCGCCGCAAGGCGGTGCCGGTGCTGCTGGCCCTGCTGCTGTCGGGGGCCATCCCCCCGGACGCCCCGGCGCAGCCGCGGACCCCCGCCCCGGCGGCCGCCGCCCCGGCCCCGGAGACCCTGCGCCACCTGGGCCGGCTCTTCCGGACCCCGCTGACCCGGTTCGCGGCGTCGGCCGCCGGACCGCACCTGGTCAGCGACTCCGCGTCGGGGGCGGCGTACCTGTTCGACACCCTCCCGGAGGGCGACGGGCCGCGCCTGGCGCTCCCCCGGACCCTGGGCCCGCTGGCCCCGGGGAGCCTGCCGGCGCAGGAGGGGCTGGTGGTCCTGGGCACGTGACCGGGTGGTCGCGGCCTCAGGCCCCGGGGACGAAGGAGTCCAGGGCCGTGTCGAAGTAGGCCCTGGCCTGGGTGAGGCGGCCGACGGGGGCCGACACCCAGACGTCGTACATCCGGCCGTCCCGGTCCCAGCACAGGTCGAAGGTGTGCCGTGCGCCCTCGGCGGCGCTGAAGCCGTTCCAGGTGAACTCCCACAGGGCCGCGGGCAGTCCGTCGTGGGTGGTGGGGACGATGGTGTCGTCGCGGTAGCCGGGGTTGGTGGAGGGGCCGTCCGCGTCGGACTGCCGCATCGCGGCGAGCGGTCCGCCCGGCGAGGAGGGCTTGACCTTGATGCCGATGCGGAACGCCCCGTCCGGGGAGACGTAGAAGACCCGCTGGTCGTCGGTGGTGCGCTGGAAGCCCTGGGGTACGGCGAGGCTGAAGCCCTCCGGGTCCGCCACCGTCCGGTAGCCGGCGGGCACGGGCCTGGTGGCGGCCGGCGTCCCGGGCGCCGGCCGGGTGGGGGCGGGGGCGGTCACCGTCGCGGTCGCCGTGGCCGTGGAGGCGCCCGGGGACCCTGCGGCGGGTGTGACCGCGCCGGGGGACGTGGCGGGGTGGTCGTCCCGCGCGGCCGGCCGTCCGCCGTCGCCCGTCGAGCGGGAGAGCAGGGAGGTCACGGTCACGCCGCCGATGACGGCCACGGCGACGAGCCCGGCGACCAGCCCGGCGCGCAGGCCCGCCCGCTGGTTCGGCGGCCGCGCGGGGCCGGTCTGGGCGGTGGCGCGTTCGGTGGGCGAGTACCCGGCGGGGGCGGGCCCCGCCGGGCCGGGGGCGGGGGGCCGGCCGAGGAGGGGGAGGCTGCCGGTGGTGACGTACGCGGAGAGCATCCGCTGTGCCTCCGCGACCCCCAGCCGGCGGTCGGGGTCGCGCTCCAGCAGGCCCCGGACCAGCGGGGTCAGCGGTCCGGCCTGGACGGGCGGGCGGATCTCGTCGTAGACGACGGCGTGCAGGACGCCGCCCAGCGAGTCCCGGTGAAAAGGGGACTCACCGGTGAGGGCGGCGCACAGCAGGACGCCGAGGGACCAGAGGTCGGAGGCGGGGCCGGCGGCGGCCCCCTGCATCCGTTCGGGAGAGGTGTACTCGGGCGAGCCGACGAACGCGCCGGTCTCGCTGATGGTGGTGGAGCCGGCGAGGCGGGCGATCCCGAAGTCGGTGAGCACCACCCGGCCGGTGCCCGCCTCCATGAGGACGTTGGCGGGCTTGACGTCGCGGTGGAGCACCCCGCGCTCGTGCGCCGCGCTCAGGGCGCCGAGCAGGGCGAGCCCCACGCGGGCGGCCTCGCCGGCGTCCAGGGGCCCCCGGCCGGTGAGGCGGTCGGCGAGGGAGCCGCCCTCGACGAGTTCCATGACGATGTACGGGCGGCCGTCGTCCTCGACGACGTCGTGCACGACGACCACGTGCGGGTGCTTGATCTGCGCGACGGTGCGCGCCTCGCGCAGGGCACCCGTCGTCTCCTTGCCCTCGCCGACGTGGAGTTCCTTGACGGCGACCGCGCGGCCGAGGAGCTCGTCGGAGGCCCGCCAGACGGTGCCCATGCCGCCCCGGCCCAGCCTCTTCCCCAGGCGGTAACGCCCGGCGATCACGACCTCGTTGCGCGGTTCGTCCTGCGGCACGCTGTTCCCCCTCGACCTGGTCACGGCCATGATGCCGCACCGGCGGATCCGGCCACCGGGGTCCGGCCCGGAACACGAAAAAGAACCCCACCGAAGTGGGGTTCTCTGTCTGTGTCCGAGGGGGGACTTGAACCCCCACGCCCGATAAAGGGCACTAGCACCTCAAGCTAGCGCGTCTGCCATTCCGCCACCCGGACCGGTGGTTGGCCCCGGTTTCCCGCGGCGACATGGACAACAATAGCAAAGGATCGGCGCCCCTCCGACCAGATATCCGGGCCGGCCGCCGGCCCGCCACGCCGCGCTGACCTGCGGGCATGTCACGGGGCCGGATACGGGGGCGCCCACCCCGGCAGGGGGTGGGCGGCGGGGCGGGGTTCGGCTAGGGGCAGCGGATGACCTGGCCGGCGTAGGAGAGGTTGCCGCCGAAGCCGAACAGGAGGACCGGGGCGCCGGAGGGGATCTCGCCGCGCTCGACGAGCTTGGACAGGGCCATCGGGATGCTGGCCGCCGAGGTGTTGCCGGAGTCGACGACGTCCCGGGCGACGACGGCGTTCACGGCGCCGATCTTGGCGGCGAGGGGTTCGATGATCCGCAGGTTGGCCTGGTGCAGGACGACCCCGGCGAGCTCCTCGGGGGTGACCCCGGCCTTCTCGCAGGTCTTGCGGGCGAGCGCCGGGAGCCGGCTGGTGGTCCAGCGGTAGACGGACTGGCCCTCCTGGGCGAAGACCGGGGGCGTGCCCTCGATGCGGACGGCGTGGCCCATCTCGGGGACGGATCCCCACAGGACCGGCCCGATCCCGGCTTCGGGGCTGGCCTCGACGACGGCAGCGCCGGCGCCGTCACCGGTCAGGACGCAGGTGGTGCGGTCGGTCCAGTCGGTGATCCCGGCCATCTTGTCGGCGCCGATGACCAGGGCGCGGGTGGCGGATCCGGACCGGATGGCGTGGTCGGCGGTGGCGAGGGCGTGGGTGAAGCCGGAGCAGACGACGTTGAGGTCCATCACGGCGGGCGCGCTGTTCATGCCCAGCTTGGCGGCGACGCGGGCGGCCATGTTGGGGGAACGGTCGATGGCCGTGGAGGTCGCGACCAGGACGAGGTCGACGTCGTCGGGGGTCAGGCCGCCGTTGGCGAGGGCCTTCGCGGCGGCCTGGTAGGCCAGCTCGTCGACCGGCTCCTCGGGGCCCGCGATGTGGCGGGTCCTGATGCCGACGCGGGAGAGGATCCACTCGTCGCTGGTCTCGACCATGGCCGCGAGGTCCTCGTTGGTGAGCACCTTCGCGGGCTGGTAGTGCCCAAGCGCCACCACGCGTGAACCGGTCATGGGCGGGATCCCCCTTTGTACGGCAGTCAGGATCATTCACCTTCTCCTGCTACTGATGAGTACGTCTGCGTGTAACCCAACAGGATTAGGCCACCGGAATTTGGAGAATTCCCAGCATGCTCCAGCCCGGGGACCGGGCCCGTGACGGATCCGCGAGAATGTACTGGCCAGGTACAGGATGAGGACGGAACGGGCGGGCTGATCGCGATGGGACGGGTCACCGAGCGGCGCCGCGTCATACGGGTCCGGGGCGGGTCGGCCGGTGTCCGGCCGGACACCCTGGTCGCGGAGGAGCCGCTGGAGATACGGCTGAACGGCAAGCCGCTGGCCATCACGATGCGCACCCCCGGTGACGACTTCGCGCTGGCGGTGGGCTTCCTCGTCAGCGAGGGCGTGATCGCGCGGGCCTCGGACGTCCGGGCCGTGACGTACTGCGAGGGGGCCGCGGAGGACGGGTCCAACACCTACAACGTCGTGAACGTGCAGCTGGCCGCCGGGGTTCCGGTGCCGGACATCACGCTGGAGCGGAACGTCTACACCACCTCCTCCTGCGGCCTGTGCGGCAAGGCCAGCCTGGACGCGGTGCGCACGGCGACCCGTTTCCCGGGGCTCGCGGCGGATCCGGTACGGGTGCCCGCGGGCCTGCTGTCCGTGCTGCCGGACCGGCTGCGCGCGGCGCAGAAGGTCTTCGACCGCACGGGCGGGCTGCACGCCGCCGGCCTGTTCTCGGCGGAGGGCGAGCTGCTCGACCTGCGGGAGGACGTGGGGCGGCACAACGCCGTGGACAAGATCGTCGGACGGGCGCTACAGGCCGGGCGGCTGCCGCTGGCCGGTGCGGTGCTGCTGGTGTCGGGCCGGGCCTCGTTCGAGCTGGCGCAGAAGGCCGTGATGGCCGGGATCCCGGTGCTGGCGGCGGTGTCGGCGCCGTCCTCGCTGGCGGTGGACCTGGCCCTGGACTCGGGGCTGACGCTGGTGGGCTTCCTGCGGGGGCCGGACATGAACATCTACGCGGGCGAGGAGCGCATCCTCCTGCCCGCGTAGGCCCGCTCTCAGCGGCGCCTGCCCCGGCGGGGGGCCGGCGTGGCCGGCTTCGGCTCCGGGGGGTCGATGCGGTGCAGTTCGAGGGTGGCCGGGAGCGGGGTGGTGCCGGGGCCGCCGGACTCGGCCCAGGCGATGATCTCGTCCGTCGCGGTGTCGTCCAGGGCCCAGCCGAACCAGACGGCGCGGGCGCCCCGGCGGCGGGCCTCGGTGGTGGGCTGGACCACGATCACGTTGGCCCGCTCGCAGGGCCCGAGGCAGTCGCTGGTCCGCACGGCGAGCCGGCCCCCGGAGGCGTCGGCGGCCTCCCGGAGCCGGGCGAGCTGGCCGGCGTGGTCGGTGCCGGGGTTCTTGCGGGGGTCCCCGCAGCAGCAGCCCCGGCAGACCACGAGGGTGCAGGGGCGCGGGGCATGGGCGGCGAGCGGGCGTATCCAGGTCACCGACGCACGTTACCGGCCCTGCGGAGCGGGGTGTTGGGGCCGGGGCGAGACCTCCGCCACACGGCCGGCCGGGAGTTGGGTCCCGTCCGGGGCCGGCGGGTCCCCTGCGCGGCGGCGGGCCAGGACGGCGCACACCATGAGCTGCGTCTGGTGGAAGAGCATCAGCGGCAGCACGGCGAGGGAGGCCTGGGCCCCGAACAGCACGCTGGCCATGGGGAGTCCGGCGGCGAGGCTCTTCTTGGACCCCGCGAACTGGATGGCGATGCGGTCCTCGCGGCCGAAGCCGAGGCGGGCGGCCCCGTACCAGGTGACGAGGAGCATCACGGCGAGGAGTACGGCCTCCACGGCCATCAGCACCCCCAGGCGCGGGAGGCTGACCCGGTGCCAGACCCCGGCGGCCATGCCCGCGCTGAAGGCGGCGTACACGACGAGGAGGATCGAGCCCCGGTCGACGTAGCCGAGGACCGGCTTGTGGCGGGTGAGGAAGCCGCCGACCCGGCCGCGCAGGAGCTGGCCCAGCAGGAAGGGCAGCAGGAGCTGGACGGCGATCTTGAGGAGGGAGTCCGGGGAGAAGCCGCCCGCGCCGCCGCCGAGGAGGGCTCCGGCGAGCAGCGGGGTGAGGACGACCCCGGCGAGGCTGGAGAAGGAGCCGGCGCAGATCGCGGCGGGGACGTTGCCCCGGGCGATGGAGGTGAAGGCGATGGACGACTGGACGGTCGAGGGGACCAGGCAGAGGAAGAGCAGGCCGTTGTAGAGGGGCTGCGTCAGCAGGGTGGGGACGAGCACGCGGGCGGCCAGGCCGAGCGCCGGGAAGAGCAGGAAGGTGCAGGCCAGGACGGTGAGGTGGAGGCGCCAGTGGCGCAGCCCGTCAAGGGCCTCACGGGTGGAGAGCCGGGCTCCGTAGAGGAAGAAGAGCAGGGCCACGGCGGCCGTGGAGGCTCCGTCGGCGACGGCGGCCGCCGCGCCTCGGGCGGGGAGCAGCGCGGCGAGCCCCACGGTGGCCAGGAGCGCCAGTACGTAGGGGTCCAGAGGGAGCCGGGCGGGAAGGCGGGGGCGTCGCATGGGCGGTGCTCACTTGCTGTCGGGAAGGGCGCGCCCCGTGGCGGAGGGGCGGCTTCCATCGTCGCCGGTCCCCGGTCATCGGGAAACCCGCACACCGCTCTGACTGTCATCGGGTTCCGTGATGAGCGGATGCCGGTTGGACCCGGGAAGAGGGCTCGGGAAACCATTCGGGGTGCCGCTCGCGGAGCTGCGCCATGGCCGGGAGGAAGCTCCGCAGGGCCGACAGGAGCGGGTGTTCCCAGCCCTCCGTGAACTCCAGCCGCTGGTGTCCGAAGGTGAGGACCGTGGTGACGGTCAGCACGTCCTCGGCGGAGCCCCCCTGATCGGTGACGGTCACCACGCGCTCCATCCCGGTCGAGACGGACAGGGAGAGGTCGCCGAGACGGGAGTAGGGGATCCTGATGGCGGTCGGGGCGTTCAGGACGTACAGGTGCGTGTCGGTGAACGCGACGGTACGGGTCGAGCTGTTCGTGGTACGGCCGATCAACCGCTCCCGCTCGGCCATGCGGTACGACCTCCTCAGCGTGGCGGCGACCCGGCCGGCGCGCCTTGCGCCGGCCTCCGCCAGGGTGAAGCCGCGCAGGATCAGCACCAGGCGCAGGGCGTCCTCGAACGTGGCCGGTTCGCGGCGGTGGCGCTCGATGTGGGCGTCGACCTCCGCGATGTCGAAACCGTGGCGCGTGCGGCGCCCCTCGGTGCGGAAGTACGGCGGGGCGGCCCGCGACCACCGCTCGGGGTCGGCCACCGTCGCCTCGACCTCCTTCAGCCGCGCGGTGACGTCCTCCATCCGGTAGCCGCCGGCCTTGACCGTGGCGAAGCGGATCTTCCCGCCGGTGACCGCCGCCGGTGGCACCGCGACGGCCGGCCGCTCCGGCTCCCGGGCCGGTCGCCGCTCCGGAGCCGCGACGGCCGGCGGGACCGGCGGCGGGACCGGCGGGACCGGCGGCGGGGCCGGCTCCCGGGGGCGGTCGAGCCGGTTGCGGACGAGGGGGAAGGCCCCCGCGCCCGTCTTGCCGCACTCCTCCGGCGGGGCGAGTTCCGCCGCCCGCATGCGCCGGCGGACCTCCTCGTAGAGCTCGCTCAGGCTCAGCACCGGTCCGGCGTCCGCGAGGCCGTCCCGTACGACGCCCAGCAGGTGCCCGGTGAACGCGCTGTACCGGGCCCCCGGCGGCGCCTTGGAGGTGCGGTTCCCGGGAGCGGAGGTCAGGGAGTACACGCCCTGGAAGACGGCCAGCTGGTCCGTCACCAGCCGGGACTCGGCGCCCATGAGGTCGCAGTGCGCCCGGCCGCTGTAGCAGGAGTCGAGGATCACGATCTTGACGTTCGCGCGGGACCGCTTCACGACGCCCGCCAGGTAGGAGAACGGCAGGCTGGTCCAGTCCTGGCCGGGCTCGCTCCCCGTGAGGCCGAGGTGGAGTTCACCGCCGGCGGTCAGGAGGCCGTGGCCGCTGTAGTAGACCAGCAGGACGTTCTCCGCCCGCGCGGCGGCCTCGGCCACGGGCGCCATGATGTCCTGCGCCGTGCCGGGATCGTCCACGAGCCGCACGTCCGCTGCGGCGAAGCCGCCGAGCGTGCCGTCGGTGAGCACGTCCGCGAGGCCGCGGATGTTGCGCGCGGAGTGGGGGATCGCCCTCAGGTCACGCGAGGTGTACGCCGCGGTGCCGATCAGTACGGCCCGGGAGGACGCGTACGAGGGAAGGGGGCCCGCGCTCACCGGCCGTCCAGCTCCCGCACGATCCGGACGGCCACCTCGTCGGGGTCCTGGAGCCGGGAGGCGTCGATCTCCACCTCCTTCTCCCCGCTGCGCACGCGGATCCGCACCGGGCGGCGCCGGACGCCGGCCCAGGTGCCCAGGGAGGCCGCGACGGCCGTGAGCACCCCCTGGGGTTCCAGCAGCAGCCGGAGCGCCTCCGCGACCGGGCCCATGTCCCCGTCCTGGACCGGCGCGGCCTCGGCGGTGATGGTGACCCGCCCGAGGTCGGCGTCCTGCCGCAGCCACTGTTCCAGCCGGCGCAGCTCGTCGCCCGCCTCGTCGCCGGCCAAGTCCACCCGCACGATCATGGAGCACCCCCGGGATGTCGCAACTCGCAGGCCGCACATGCTAGTCAGGCGCGGCGTGCGCCGCCGGTGATTCGGCGACAGCGGTCCGACGCGTGCCCGCCGGGCGCCCTGGCGACACACCGGACCGGCGATCGGATGATCCGAAGGAACCGGCCTAGTCTGGGGGCGTGTACGACCCGGTCCAGTTGCGCACCTTCCTCACCGTGGCCCAGACGCTGAGCTTCACGCAGGCCGCGGGACGGCTCGGGGTACGGCAGTCGACGGTCAGCCAGCACGTGCGCCGGCTGGAGGAGGCCACCGGCCGGCCGCTGTTCGCCCGGGACACCCACAGCGTGGCGCTGACGGAGGACGGGGAGGCCCTGCTGGGGTTCGCCCGGACGATCCTGGAGGCGCACGAGCGGGCGGCGGCCTTCTTCGCCGGGACCCGGCTGCGCGGGCGGCTGCGGTTCGGGGCCTCGGAGGACTTCGTGCTGACGCGGCTGCCGGAGATCCTGGAGGGGTTCCGGCACGAGCATCCCGAGGTGGACCTGGAGCTGTCGGTCGAGCTGTCGGGCATCCTGCACGAGCGGCTGGACGAGGGCCGCCTGGACCTGGTGCTGGCCAAGCGGCGCGGACCCGGGGACGAGCGGGGCCGGCTGGTGTGGCGGGACCGGATGGTGTGGATCGGGGCGGAGGGGCTGCGGCTGGACCCGGACCGGCCGGTGCCGCTGATCGTGTTCCCGCCGCCGGGGATCACCCGGGCGCGGGCGCTGGAGGTGCTGGAGCGGGAGGGGCGGCCCTGGCGGATCGCCTGTACGAGCGGCAGCCTGAGCGGTCTGATCGCGGCGGCCCGGGCGGGGCTCGGGGTGATGGCGCACACCCGGGGGCTGATCCCGCCGGGTCTGGTGCGCGTGGGCGGGCTGCCGGAGCTGGGCCCGGTGGAGTTCGCCCTCCTCCAGGGCCGCCGCCCCACACCGGCGGCGGAGGCCCTGGCGGCCGCAGTCCTAGCGGGCGGCGACCGCCTGAGCCGGCCGGCCTGACCGGCCGGCCTAGCGGGGCAGCCGGGCGGGGTGCTTGACGTCCGCGGGGCGGGCCTGGACTTCGAAGGTGTCGTCGCCGCTGAACCGGATGGTCCCCGCGGGCAGGCAGTCCGCCTCCCGGTCGGGTGCGACGCCGTCGCAGTGCTCGGCGCTGAGCGTGACGAAGACCGTGCTGGTGTGGGTCCCGACGCTCAGTGCCTTGAAGGGCGGGGAGACGGGGGCGGAGTACGGGAAGCCGTCCGAGGTGAAGAGACCGGTGCGCAGGACCTCCTTCTTCTTGAAGGTGAAGGTCCGCTCCTGCGGCGTTCCGATGTCGTGCACGTAGGTGGCACTGACGAACTTGGCGTTGAAGTCCTCGATCGGGGCGATCCCCGGGCGCAGCGGCTTGTAGCCCGGGGGGTACACGGCGCTCGCGGCGTCCACGGCGGTCGACCAGCCGAAGGTCGCCCTCACCCATCGCTCCTTCGCGAGCGTGACCCGGCAGGTGGGCGGCGGGGCGATGATCCGCTCCCTGACGTGGAAGACCGCGTTGAAGTCGAAACCGTCCGAGGCCACGCAGTGCGGTACGGGCGGCTTGGCGGCCGGGTCGGCGGCGGAGGCGGTGGGTGCGCCCGCCGCGGCCGCGCAGAGGGCGGCGGCGAGGAGGGGCGGTACGGCCGCGGCGAGGAGGCGGGTTCGGTTCACCGGTGACCAGCTTTCGGGAGGGCGGCGGGATGGGCCGTCCGACAGCGGAGCACAGGGCGGGGTGCGGGTGTGGGAGACATCCGTGGGGCGGGGCCGGACGGCGGACCGGGGGGCACTCGTTCGGACGTGCGGGCGAGGGATCTCGCAGGTGGGGCGGGGGGACGCGCGAGGGGATCTTGTGGAGGTTTCCTCAGGGGTGCCGGGCGGCGGGGCCGGTGGGGTAGCGTCTCGGCGCCCGGGACCCAAGGAGGCAGTGTTGCGCGAGTTCACCGTGCCGCCCGTGGTCAGCGGCTCGCCGGCCGGCGGCCTGGCCGACGTCGTGTTCGAGCGTGCGGAGCGGGACCCGGACCGGGTGGTGCTCGGGCGCAAGACGGCCGGGGTCTGGCGGGACGTGACCTCCGCGGAGCTGGCCGGCGAGGTGCTGGCGCTCGCCAAGGGGCTGCTGGCGCAGGGCGTGCGCTTCGGGGACCGGGTCGCGGTGATGGCGCGCACCCGCTACGAGTGGACCCTGTTCGACTTCGCGCTGTGGGCGGTCGGCGCCCAGCCGGTCCCCGTCTACCCGACCTCCTCGGCGGAGCAGGTGCACTGGATCCTCTACGACTCCTCCTGCACGGCGTGCGTCGTGGAGGACGAGGACCAGGCGATGACGGTCGGCTCGGTGATCGAGGGGCTGCCGCAGCTGCGACTGCTGTGGCAGCTGGACGCGGGGGCGGTGGCGGAACTGGTCGCGGCCGGGCGGGGGGTGGACGAGGACGTGGTGCACGGGCACCGGCGGGCCGTGACCCCGGAGGCCGTCGCCACCGTCATCTACACCTCGGGGACCACGGGCCGCCCCAAAGGGTGCGTGCTCACCCACGAGAACTTCATGTTCGAGGCCGACACCCTGGTCTCCCGCTGGGAGTCGGTGTTCCGGGCGGGGCCGGGCGAGCAGCCGTCCACCCTGCTGTTCCTGCCCCTGGCGCACGTCTTCGGGCGGATGGTGGAGGTGGCGGCCGTACGGGCCGGGGTCAAGCTCGGGCACCAGCCGGCGCTGGCCGCCTCGGAACTGCTGCCGGACCTGGCCGCCTTCCGGCCGACGTTCGTGCTGGGGGTGCCGTACGTCTTCGAGAAGGTGTTCGCGGCGGCACGGCGCGCGGCGGAGGCTGAGGGGCGGACGGGCCCCTTCGACCGGGCGGTGGAGACGGCCGTGCGGTACGCGGAGGCGCGGGAGCAGAAGGCGTTCGGGACCGGGCCGGGCCCGTCGGCGGCGCTGCGGATGGAGCACCAGCTGTTCGAGAAGCTGGTGTACGGGAAGGTCCGCGAGGCCCTGGGCGGACGGGTGCGGCACGCGATGTCGGGCGGTTCGGCGATGTCGCGGCGGCTGGGCCTGTTCTTCGACGGCGCCGGGATCACCGTGTTCGAGGGGTACGGGCTGACGGAGTCCTGCGCGGCGGCCACGGCGAACCCGCCGGGGGCGGTGAAGTACGGGACGGTGGGGCCGCCGATCCCGGGCACCACGGTGCACATCGCCGAGGACGGGGAGGTGTGGCTGTACGGGCGGCACGTCTTCTCCGGGTACCTGGGCGATCCGGGGGCCACGCGGGATGTGCTGCGCGAGGGCTGGCTGGCGACGGGGGACCTGGGGCGGCTGGACGGGGACGGCTATCTGACGATCACCGGGCGCAAGAAGGAGATCCTGGTGACCTCGAACGGCAAGAGCGTGGCGCCGGCGGCGCTGGAGGAGCGGGTGCGTTCGCATCCCCTGGTGTCCCAGTGCGTGCTGGTGGGCAACGACCGGCCGTTCGTGGCGGCGCTGGTGACCCTCGACATGGAGGGGATAGCGCACTGGCTGTCGATGCGGGGGCTCGCGCAGCGGGCGGCGGAGCAGCTGGTGGGCGATCCGGCGCTGACGGCGGAGGTGCGCAGGGCGGTGGTGGCCGCCAACACCCTGGTGTCGCAGGCCGAGCAGATCCGCGCCTTCCGGGTGCTGGCCGGGCAGTTCACCGAGGAGCGGGGGCTGCTGACGCCCTCGCTGAAGCTGAAGCGCCGGGCGATCGAGAAGGCGTACGCGCGGGAGATCGCGGGCCTGTACCCGTCCTGACGGCACGCCGTGGGAGCGGCGGCGGCTGGGCCGTCCGGGTGGTGGCCGGTGGTGGCGGGCGGCGGCGGGAATACGGTGCGCGGGAGGCCGGTTGTCGCCCCCCGTACGCCACCGCGCCCCGATCACGAGGAACCCCCACCGTGCACCAGGTCCCGAACATCAAGCTCAACAACGGCACGCTCATGCCCCAGCTCGGCTTCGGCGTCTGGCAGGTTCCCGACGACGAGGCGGAACGCGTCGTGGGAACCGCGCTGGAGGCCGGCTACCGCAGCGTCGACACCGCCGCCGTCTACGGCAACGAGCGGGGCACCGGCCGGGCGGTGACCGGCTCCGGGCTGCCGCGCGAGGAACTGTTCGTCACCACCAAGCTGTGGAACGGCCCGGACCGGCGCTGGGACCGCGACGCGGTGCTGCGCGCCTTCGACGACTCGCTCGGCAAGCTGGGCCTGGACCACGTCGACCTGTACCTGATCCACTGGCCGCGCCCGATGCGCGACGACTTCCTCACCATCTGGAAGACCTTCGAGGAGATCGCGGCGAGCGGCCGCGCCAAGGCCGTCGGCGTGTCGAACTTCCGTCCCGCGGACCTGGAGCGGCTCGGGGCCGAGAGCCCGCTGGTCCCGGCGGTGAACCAGATCGAGCTGCACCCGCTGTTCCCGCAGGACGAACTGCGCGCCCTGCACTCCTCGCTCGGCATCGCGACCGAGGCCTGGTCCCCGCTGGGCCAGGGCAAGGAGCTGCTGGAGCTCCCGGCGGTCGCGGCGGTGGCCGCCCGGCACGGGCGCAGCGCGGCGCAGGTGGTGCTGCGCTGGCACCTCCAGAAGGGCACCATCGTGATCCCGAAGTCGGTGACCCCGTCGCGGATCCGGGAGAACCTGGACGTGTTCGGCTTCGAGCTGGACGCCGAGGACCTCGCGGCGCTGGACGCGCTGGGCGCGGACGGGCGCCGCATCGGTCCGGACCCGGCCGAGTTCGACGTCTGAAGCGGACGTGAACGCTCCGCGCTCCGCCGGATCCGCCGCCTCCTCGGGCGCTTCCGGCCCTGACCGTACCCCGGCCCCCCACGAGGGGGTCTACCTGATCCGCAACGCGGGCAGCGGGCTGGTGCTCCAGCTGGAGGGCGCCTCCCGGGTGCGGGTCGGCCCCGACGGGCCGCCCGCCCCGGAGGCCGCCCGCCGGTGGCGGCTCGCGCCGACGCACGGCGGCGCCGGGGTGTACCACGTGGTGAGCGAGGACAACGGCCGGCGTCTCGACGTGGCGAACGCGTCGACGGACAGCGGGGCGCGGGTGCAGGTGTGGCGGGCCAACGCCTTCGGCGCCCAGGAGTGGATCGTCGAGGAGCACCTGGACGACCCGGGCGTGGTCTCCCTGGTGGCCTGCATCAGCGGCCTGCTGCTGGAGGCCGACGGGGAGGGCCGGGCCCGGCAGGGCGAGGACACCGACTCCCCGTCGCAGTGGTGGCGGCTGGAGCGGGCCTGACACCGGCCGGCCCCGGCCCCCGGGTCAGTTCGCGCCGTGGGCGGGGGCGAGGGCCTCGACGCGTTCGGCGAGGGCGAAGTCGTTCTCGGTGACGCGCCCGCCGGCGTCGTGGCTGTTGACCGCGAGGCGCACGGTGTCGTAGCCGAGGGTCAGGTCGGAGTGGTGGTTCAACTCGTCCTGGACCACGGAGATATGGGCCACGAGCGCACTGGCGGCGCGGTGTGAGCCCACCCGGTAGGTGCGCAGGATCCGGTCGTCCTCGAAGGCCCAGCCGGGGAGTTCCCGGAGCCGGTCCTCGATCTCCTTCTGCGACAGCGGTTCGCTCGGCATCCGCGGCCTCCTCGTGCTCGTTACCGGTCCTCGTGCGTGATGTGCAGTCAGTTTTCCACGGTGTGCGCCGGAGTGAACCCTTCCCGCGCCGGTGCGCACGGGTGCTTCCGCGTCGCGGGCGGCCCCGCCGTCCCATTCCGCGGAACGGGTCCGGACCGGCGCGGTACCCCTCGGTTAACGTCGTGGCCATGACGACCACGACCTTGCCGGACGGCACCTCCGCGGGCCCCCTGCTGCGCGCCTGGCGGGTGCGGCGCGGGATCAGCCAGCTGGAGCTGGCGGGCCGCGCCGACTGCTCCTCCCGGCACATCAGCTTCATCGAGACGGGCCGTTCGCGGCCGAGCGAGGAGATGGTGCTGCGCCTGGCCGAACACCTCGACGTGCCGGTGCGGGAGCGCAACGCGCTGCTGCTGGCCGCCGGTTACGCGCCCCGGTACGCGCACACCCCGCTCGACGACCCGTCCATGGGCGCCCTGCGCGAGGGCCTGGAGCGGCTGCTGACCGGCTACGAGCCGTACCCGGCGCTGGTGGTGGACGGGACGTACACGGTGATCGCGGCCAACCGGGGCATCGCGATGCTGCTGGACGGGATCCCGGAGCACCTGCTGGCGCCGCCGCTGAACGCCATGCGGCTCACCCTGCACCCGGAGGGGCTCGCCGGGCGGATCCACAACCTGCGGGAGTGGCGGGGCCATCTGCTGGCCCAGATGGAGCGGCAGATCGCGCTGGACCGCTCGGCGCCGCTGCGCGCCCTGTACGAGGAGGTGGCCGCGTACCCGGTGGCGGAGCGGCCCGGCGACGCCGAGCCGGACGAGCCCGTCCCGTACGTCGCGCTGCCCCTGCGGATCGAGCACGACGGGCACCTGCTGTCGTTCGTGTCGTCCATCTCCACCTTCAACACGCCGATGGACGTGACCGTCGCCGAGCTGGCCATCGAGACCTTCCTGCCGGCGGACCCGGCGACGGTGAAGTACCTGCGTTCCCTGGGCTGAGGCCCCGCCGTCAGCGGCCGGCGGCGGTGGCGCGCAGCGCCAGCTGCTGCAGGAGGGCGAAGGAGGCGACGGTGAGGGCCTGGGCCGGGATCCACAGCGCGCCGGCCGTCGTGGGCGAGAACCAGACGAGGAGCGAGACCAGGCTGAGGGCCGCCCAGAGGTAGTTGGCCTCGATGACGAGGCGCACCGGGAACACCGGCGGGCGGCGGCGGGAGGCCAGCCAGCCGACGCCGGCCCCGAAGGCGGTCAGGAAGAGGCCGAGTTCGAGGAGGGTGGCCTGGCCGACGCCGAGCAGGCGGCCCAGCGGGCCGCAGAAGGCGGCGTAGGCGAGGCCGTTCGAGGTGGTGACGACGGCGTCGAGCGCGAGGAAGCGGCGCAGCGCGGTCTGCGGGACGGTGGTGCGGGCGAAGCCGGAGAGCAGGGTCGCGGACATGGCGGTCAGCCTCCATCGAGGTCGGAGCGTGCGGGGTGGGACGGGCTCCGGGGCCGAGTGCGCGGCCCCGGGGCCCGATGGCTCCACTGTGCCGACGGGGGCCGGGTGGGGTCGATTACCTCCGGGGTCATGGCGGTCGGCCGGGCCGGGGTCATGGCGGTCGTCCGGGCCGGGCGGATCGGGGTGCTCCGGGGTGGCCGGAAAGCTACCCGTCCGTATGGCGCCAATGTTTGGGGATGCGCTGGTCCGGCGCGGGAGCGGAGGTTAGGCTTCGTCGCACCGAGCCCCCTCGAACGCCCTGTCGACGTACGGAGAACCTCCCGGTGCGAGACGCCACCCGCCGCGACGCAGACGGCCGGGAGCGGCCGCTCGCCGCCGTCGCCGAGGGGGAGGCGCGATGAGGACCACGCGGACCATGCGAAGGCTCGGCTCCGACCTGCTGGCGCAGGCGCGGATCGCGCGGCCGTCCGGAGCCGCCGAGATCATCGCGGGGCTGTGCGGTGCCTACGCGCGCCGTCGCGGCGGGCGCCCGGTGGAGCACCGGTTCGTCCCGTTCCCCCCGGACACGGCCAGCGGGCTGTGGCTGGAGCTGGAGGACCGCGACCTGGTCGTGGTCGAGGCGCGCACCCGGCCCGAGCACCAGCTCGTCATCGCCTGCCACGAGCTGTGGCACCTGGACGAGGGCACCTGCGACCGCCACGGCCCCGGCATGGCCGTCGCCGCCCGGCTCACCGGACCCCGGGGCGGCCTCGCCGGCCTGCTGCGGACGGACTCCGGGCTGCAGGCGGTGGTCCGGCAGGCGGCCGCGCGCGCCGACGCCGAGGATCCGGCGGAGGTCCGGGCCGAGACCTTCGGCCTGCACCTCGGCACAATCCTGCGGACCTACCTCCCCCCGCCCCGGCAGGACCCCTTCCCCGAGGACCTCGAACGGATCAGGTCCTCGCTCGGCTGGAGCCGTTGAGCACCCGCCACCGGACGCCCGCCCCGGCCGCCGGCCCCCACTCCACCCGCCCGAGCCGCCGCCGGACCTGTGCCGGGTTCCCGGCGGCCTGACAGAGAGCACCACACGATGACCCAGTCCTCCCCGCCGCGTCACGCCGTCGTCATCGGCGGCAGCATGGCCGGCCTCCTGACGGCGGCCGTGCTCTCCGAGTACGCGACGGTCACGATCATCGACGCCGACACCTTCCCCGAGGGCCCGGAGCCCCGGCGCGGGCTGCCGCAGGCACGGCACGTCCACGTCATGTGGTCGGGCGGGGCGCGCGCCATCGAGGAGATCCTGCCGGGCATCACGGACGCCTGGACGGCGGCCGGGGCGATCCGCCGGCGGCTGCCCACCGATGTGGTGACGATGACCGCGCACGGCTGGCTGCCGCGCTGGGGCGAGAAGCAGTTCACCGTCTCCTGCAGCCGCGACCTGCTCGACTCCGTGGTCCGGGCCCGGGTCACCGCCCTGCCCCGCGTCACCGTGATGCAGCGCAGCCGGGTGCGCGGCCTGGAGGGCACGGCCGCGCGGATCACCGGCGTCCGCGTGGACACCCCGGAGGGGGAGGGCGTGCTGGTCCCGGCCGACGTCGTCGTCGACGCCGGCGGGCGCGGCTCACGGTCACGGCTGTGGCTGGAGGAGCTCGGCGCGGGCGCCGTCCCCCAGTCCGAGGTCGACTCCGGGCTCGTCTACGCGACGCGGATCTTCCGGGCGCCCGAGGGCGCGCACGCGCTGGGCTTCCCCATCGTCAACGTCCAGTCCGACCCCCGGGTTCCCGTCCCCGGCCGCACCGCGACGATCGTGCCCATCGAGAACGGCCTGTGGCAGGCCACCCTGTCCGGGACCCGGGGCGGGCAGCCGACCGGGGACCCCGACGCGTTCATCCCGTTCGCCGAGGACCTGCGCGATCCGATCGTGGGACGGCTCCTGAGGGGGCGCACCCCCCTCACGGACGTCGCCGTCACCCAGAGCACCACGAACCGCCGCCTCCACTTCGAAAAGGCCGATCTGCCCGACGGGTTCTTCGCCGTCGGGGACTCCGTCGCGACCTTCAACCCGCTCTACGGCCAGGGCATGTCGGTCGCCGCCAAGGGGCTGCTCGCCGTCCGCGCCCTGCTGCGCGCCGGGGGACTGTCCCGGCCCGGTTTCGGCAACGCGGCGCAGCGCGCCCTCGCCCCGCAGGTGGCCGCCGCGTGGAGCCTGGCGACCTCGCAGGACATCCTCTATCCCGGCGCCACCGGCATGCGGCCGAAGCGGGGATCGGGGCTGCTGGACGCGTACGTCAACCGGCTGATGGCCGGGGCCACCGTCGAGGAGCCCCTGACGGCCGCCTTCTTCGAGGTCATCACGATGACCAGCCCGCCCACCGTCTGGTTCCGCCCGGAGGTCCTCTGGCGGGTGCTGCGGTCCTCCGACCGGGGCGCCCTCAAGGCCCCGCCGCTGACGGCCGCCGAGCGGACGGTCGCCGGGCTCGACGGGCCCGCGGGCGGCGCCGTCGGCCCCGGCCGCCGGGCC
>NZ_JBEPFL010000015.1:0-175082 GCF_040301925.1 Streptomyces sp. NPDC000075 | reverse complement strand
CATCCACCGGAGTGGACGGGGTATCAACTTCTGGCGTTGATTTTTGGCACGCTGTTGAGTTCTCAAGGAACGGACGCTTCCTTTGTACTCACCCTTTCGGGCTTTCCTCCGGGCTTTCGTTCTTGCGATTCAGACTCTATCAGAGTCTTTTCTCGCTCGCTTTCCAGGTTCTTCGCTTTCGCGTTTTCCCTTTCCGGCGGTTCCGACTCTATCAGACTCTTTTCCGTTCCGTTTCCGGTCTGGATTCGAATTCCGATGGCCTTCGGGGGGCCTTTTCCCTTTCGGGCGAGACAGACTTTATCAGGTTTCCCCGGTCTGGATTCCCACCCTCCCCGGCACTCCGGTCCGGGCACACGTGTGTGTGCCGTTCCGTGCGGGGTGGAGTCGTCAACTTACTGGAGCGGGGCCCCCGGACGCAAATCCGGTTGCCCCGCTCCGGTGATGTCGCTACCGGTGAGGCCGGGATCAGACCTCGACGACGACCGGGAGGATCATCGGGCGGCGGCGGTAGCCGTCGGAGACCCACTTGCCCACCGTACGGCGGATGAGCTGCTGGATCTGGTGCGGCTCGGCCACGCCGTCGGCCGCGGCGCGGGCGATGGCCTCCTCGATCTTCGGGACGATCGCCGTGAAGGCGGAGTCCTCGATGCCGGAGCCGCGGGCCTGGATGTTCGGGCCGCTGACGACCTTGCCGGTGGTGCTGTCCACCACGACGAAGACCGAGACGATGCCCTCGTCGCCCAGGATGCGGCGGTCCTTCAGGGAGGCCTCGGTGACGTCGCCGACCGAGAGGCCGTCCACGTACACGTAGCCGGCCTGGACCTTGCCGGAGATGCGGGCCTTGCCGTCGATCAGGTCGACGACCACGCCGTCCTCGGCGATGACGATGCGGTCCTTGGGGACGCCCGTCATGGCGCCGAGCTCGGCGTTGGCGCGCAGGTGGCGCCACTCGCCGTGGACCGGCATCAGGTTCTTCGGCTTGCAGATGTTGTAGAAGTACAGCAGCTCGCCGGCCGAGGCGTGGCCCGAGACGTGGACCTTGGCGTTGCCCTTGTGGACGACGTTCGCGCCCCAGCGGGTCAGGCCGTTGATCACGCGGTAGACCGCGTTCTCGTTGCCGGGGATCAGGGAGGACGCCAGGATCACGGTGTCGCCGGGGACGATCCGGATCTGGTGGTCGCGGTTGGCCATGCGGGACAGGGCCGCCATCGGCTCGCCCTGGGAGCCCGTGCAGACCAGCACGACCTCGTCGTCCGGCAGGTCGTCGAGGGTCTTGACGTCGACGACGAGGCCCGCCGGGACCCGCAGGTAGCCCAGGTCACGGGCGATGCCCATGTTGCGGACCATGGAGCGGCCGACGAAGGCGACCCGGCGGCCGTACTCGTGGGCGGCGTCCAGGATCTGCTGGATGCGGTGCACGTGGCTGGCGAAGGACGCCACGATGATCCGCTTCTGGGCACCCGCGAAGACCCCGCGGATGACGTTGGAGATGTCGCGCTCCGGCGGGACGAAGCCCGGGACCTCGGCGTTCGTCGAGTCCGAGAGGAGGAGGTCGATGCCCTCCTCGCTCAGACGCGCGAAGGCGTGCAGGTCGGTGAGGCGGTTGTCCATCGGGAGCTGGTCCATCTTGAAGTCGCCGGTGGCGACGACGAGACCCGCGTCCGTGCGGATGGCGACGGCCAGGGCGTCCGGGATGGAGTGGTTGACCGCGATGAACTCGCAGTCGAAGGGCCCGAGGTTCTCGCGCTCGCCCTCCTTCACCTCAAGGGTGTAGGGGCGGATGCGGTGCTCCTGGAGCTTGGCCTCGATGAGGGCCAGCGTCAGCTTGGAGCCGATCAGCGGGATGTCCGGCTTCTCCCGGAGGAGGTAGGGGACGGCGCCGATGTGGTCTTCGTGGCCGTGGGTGAGGACGATGCCCTCGACGTCGTCGAGCCGGTCCCGGATGGACGTGAAGTCCGGAAGGATCAGGTCGATGCCCGGCTGCTCCTCCTCGGGGAAGAGGACGCCGCAGTCGACGATCAGCAGGCGGCCGTCGAACTCGAAGACGGTCATGTTGCGGCCGATCTCGCCGAGACCGCCCAGCGGGGTGACCCGCAGGCCGCCCTTGGGGAGCTTCGGCGGCGGGCCGAGTTCAGGGTGCGGATGGCTCAAAAGGTTCTCCTTCACCACGCGCGCCACGTGCCCCTCAGGCACGTGGCGCGCATGTCATTCGTGCACTTGCTCTTGTCTGTTTCGGTTCTGCTTGTTCAGTTGTGAAGTCCGTTGTCAGAGCTGTACCCCGCCGGCGGCGAGATCGAGCTTGAGCTGGGCCGTCTCTTCGTCGGTGAGGCCGACCAGCGGGAGCCGCAGCGGGCCCGCGGGCAGGCCCTGGAGGTTCAGGGCCGCCTTGGTGGTCATGACGCCCTGGGTGCGGAACATGCCCGTGAAGACCGGGAGCAGCTTCTGGTGGATCTCGGTGGCCTTCTGGACGTCGCCGCCGAGGTGGGCCTCCAGCATCTCGCGCAGCTCGGGGGCGACCACGTGGCCGACGACGGAGACGAAGCCCACGGCGCCGACCGACAGGAGCGGCAGGTTCAGCATGTCGTCGCCGGAGTACCAGGCCAGGCCGCTCTGCGCGATGGCCCAGCTGGCGCGGCCGAGGTCGCCCTTGGCGTCCTTGTTGGCGACGATGCGGGGGTGCTCGGCGAGCCTGACCAGGGTTTCCGTGTTGATCGGGACGCCGCTGCGGCCGGGGATGTCGTAGAGCATGACCGGCAGCCCGGTGGCGTCCGCGATGGCCGTGAAGTGCTGGAAGAGGCCTTCCTGCGGCGGCTTGCTGTAGTAGGGCGTGACCGCGAGCAGGCCGTGGGCGCCGGTGCGCTCGGCCTGGCGGGCCAGCTCGAGGGTGTGGCGGGTGTCGTTGGTGCCGATTCCGGCCACGACGTGGGCGCGGTCGCCGACCGCTTCGAGTACGGCTCGTACGAGGTCGTTTTTCTCCGCGTCGGTGGTCGTGGGGGACTCACCGGTGGTGCCGTTGATGATCAGGCCGTCGTTGCCTGCGTCCACCAGGTGGACGGCGAGACGCTGCGCGCCGTCGAGGTCGAGTGCGCCATCCGCCGTAAACGGCGTGATCATGGCGGTGAGGACCCGCCCGAAGGGGGTCTGCGGAGTCGAGATCGGAGCCATGGGTAACACGCTACTCGCTGCCATGCTCGCGGTGTCCCCTCGGGGGACGTCAACCGGGGATCCGTCGTCGTGTCCCCCGGCGGTGGCCGGGGGAGGTGGCTGGGCTGTTGGATCCCGGCACTGCCTGCTCGGGGGTTCAAGCAGTGCCGGGTCCGTTTGATCAGCCTAGATGAACTTTCCGAAACGCCGCAATACGGACACTTGGGACTTGTCCCAGCACATCCGTACGCCGTGCGTGGACCGGACCTTACGGGGCAACGCGACCGTTGCCGTTGAAGGCCGCGTAGGTCAGCGGCATGAGCTTCGCCCAGTGCTGCTCCATCTTCTCGCCGACCATCTCGATCTCCCGCTGCGGGAAGGACGGCACCGTCGCCAGCTCGTGCTGGGTGCGCAGGCCGAGGAAGTGCATGAGCGAGCGCGCGTTGCAGGTCGCGTACATCGACGAGAACAGGCCGACCGGCAGGACCGCCCGGGCGACCTCGCGGGCCACGCCGGCCGCGAGCATCTCCCGGTACGCCTCGTAGGCCTGGCGGTAGCTGTCCTCCATGACCCGGCCGGTCAGCTCCTGCTGCGCCTCGGTGCCCTCGACGAAGACGTACTTGCCCGGGCGGCCCTCCTGGACGAGCTTGCGCTCGGCGTCGGGGACGTAGAAGACCGGCTGGAGCTCCCTGTAGCGGCCGGACTCCTCGTTGTAGGACCAGCCCACGCGGTGGCGCATGAACTCGCGGAACACGAAGATCGGCGCGCTGATGAAGAAGGTCATCGAGTTGTGCTCGAAGGGGCTGCCGTGGCGGTCGCGCATCAGGTAGTTGATGAGGCCCTTGGAGCGCTCCGGGTCCTTCTGGAGCTCGTCGAGGGACTGCTCGCCGGCCGTCGACACACGGGCGGCCCACAGCACGTCGCTGTCGGCGGCGGAGTGCTTGACCAGCTCCACCGTCACATCACTGCGGAAGCTGGGTTTCAGGTCGGGGGCGACGGTCTCGCTCACACGGGGTCCTTCCGAACGGGTCTTTCCTGGGGCGCGTTCACTCTACGGCGATCCGCGCGGCCCGCCCGCCAGGCCCCGGCGGCCCGGGCAGCTGACGGGGCGCCACGAGTTTCGGTGAATGTCCCGGAATCCGGCACCGATCGCCCCGTTCGTTCGTCTCACAGGACACAAGCACCAGCCCCCTACTCCAAGGAGTGTTGCCCCATGTTTCGCCGCCGGCGCGAACCCGTCCCGTTCGCCTTCGTCGCCGAGGCCGACCGTTTCAGAAGCAACGTCACTCCGCCGCCGCGCGAGAGTCTGAGCATGACCCAGATCACCGCCCGTAGTCTGGTCGGACTGACCGTGGTGGCGGGGCTCGTCGGCTCCCTGCTCTTCGGCATGCCCGCCCTCCAGCCCTACAAGGCCACCGGCAAGGCGCAGCAGTCGGAGGCCTCCGAGGGGCGATAGCCTCACGGGCACAGATCAACGAACGTGCATGTGAGTGAGGTCCACCCGTGCCCCTGCCCTTCCTGACGGCCGACGGCGTCTTCGACGCACACGAGGACGAAGCCCTCCCCCATGCGGATCCCGAGCGCTGGCGGCGCCCCTACCGGCCCGGCCCCTGGCGGGTGGCCGGTGCGGCGCTGCTGCTGCTGGTCTCGGCCTTCATGCTGCTGGCCACCGTGATCATCGCCTTCGCGGGCACCTGGGCCGGCGCCGCCGGTGCGGGGGCCGCCTCGCTGCTCGTGGTCGGGGCCGCGCTGCGGATCCTGCGCGCGGGTGTGTGGGTGAGCCCGAGCGGGCTGCGCCACGTGGGGTTCTTCTCGACCCGTTCGCTCCCCTGGAGCGAGGTCGAGGGGGTCCGCACGGTCCAGCAGCCCGTGCGCTGGCTGGGGCTGCCGAGGACCGTGCAGGGGCAGGCGCTGACGGTGGCCGGGCGCGGCGGTGCGGGGCTTCCCGTGCTGCTGACCGACCACAGCGCCGACTTCCTGTCGCGCGGTGAGGCCTTCGACCGGGCGGCCGGTCAGGTCGAGGCGTGGGCCGAGGAGTACCGTGCCGTGCCCGCCTGACGGATGGTGAGCACGACGAGGGCCCGTACGGGGATCATCCTGTACGGGCCCTTCTCGTCGTCCGCGCCGTACGGCGGCTACGCGTGCGCGCGGTGCAGGGCGATGGCCCGCTGCATGGCCTTGCGGGCCCGCGGGGTGTCGCGGGCGTCGTGGTAGGCGACGGCGAGGCGGAACCAGGTGCGCCAGTCCCCCGGCGCGTCCTCGGTCTCGGCCTTGCGGCGCGCGAAGACCTCGTCGGCGGAGTCCCGCAGGATCCGGCCGTACCCGTCCCGCTCCAGTTCGTCGACGGGCAGGCCGCCCTCGGCCTCCAGTTCGGCGGCGAGCTGGTTGGCGCGGGTGACGAACCGGGTGTTCATCCAGAGGAACCAGATGCCGATGACCGGCAGGATCAGTACGGCGACACCGAAGGTGACGGTGAGCCAGGTGCCCTGCCCGATCAGCATCAGGCCCCGGCTGCCGACCAGGACGAAGTAGACGACCAGGACGGCGGCCGTGAGGAAGTAGGTGATCTTCGCGCGCATGGTGCTACTGCCTCATCAGCCGAGGTCGAGGAAGTGTTCCAGGCCGAAGGTGAGGCCCGGGGTCTGCGTCACGCGGCGCACGCCGAGCAGGATGCCCGGCATGAAGCTGCTGTGGTGCAGGGAGTCGTGACGGATGGTCAGGGTCTCGCCCTCGCCGCCGAGCAGCACCTCCTGGTGGGCCAGCAGGCCGCGCAGGCGGACGGCGTGCACCGGGACTCCGCCGACGTCGGCGCCGCGGGCGCCTTCGAGGCCGGTGGCGGTGGCGTCGGGCTGGGCGCCCAGGCCCGCTTCGGCGCGGGCGGCCGCGATGAGCTGGGCCGTACGGGTCGCGGTGCCGGAGGGCGCGTCGACCTTGTGGGGGTGGTGCAGCTCGACGACCTCGACGGACTCGAAGTAGCGGGCGGCCTGGGCGGCGAACTTCATGGTGAGGACGGCGCCGATGGAGAAGTTCGGGGCGATGAGCACCCCGGTCTCCGGGGAGCCGGCCAGCCAGCCGTTCAGCCGGCCGAGGCGGTCCTCGTTCCAGCCGGTGGTGCCGACGACGGCGTGGATGCCGTGGCCCACGAGGTAGTCGAGGTTGTCCATCACCGAGTCGGGGGTGGTCAGCTCGACGGCGACCTGGGCGCCGGCCGCGGCCAGCGTCTCCAGCTTGTCGCCCCGGCCGAGGGCCGCCACCAGTTCCATGTCGGCGGCGGCCTCGACGGCCTTGACGGCCTCGGAGCCGATGCGGCCCTGGGCGCCGAGGACTGCCACGCGCAGCTTGCTCATGCTTGTTTCCTTCACTCCGTACGGGACTAGGCGACCGCTTCGTCCAGGCGGGCCGCCTGCTTCTCCTTGAGCGGGCCGACCACCGCGAGCGAGGGCCGCTGTGCCAGTACATCGCGGGCGACCGCGCGGACGTCGTCCGGGGTCACCTCGGAGATGTGGGCCAGCATGTCGTCGACGGACATCTGGTCGCCCCAGCACAGCTCGCTCTTGCCGATGCGGTTCATGATCGCTCCGGTGTCCTCCAGGCCGAGGACGGTCGAGCCGGAGAGCTGGCCGACGGCGCGCCGGATCTCCTCGTCGCCGAGCCCCTCGGAGGCGACCTTGTCGAGCTCGTCGCGGCAGATCCGCAGCACGTCGTGGACCTGGCTGGGCCGGCAGCCGGCGTAGACCCCGAAGAGGCCGGTGTCGGCGAAGCCGGAGGTGTACGAGTACACGCTGTAGGCCAGGCCGCGCTTCTCGCGGACCTCCTGGAAGAGCCGGGAGGACATGCCTCCGCCGAGGGCGGTGTTCAGTACGCCGAGGGCCCAGCGGCGGTCGTCGGTGCGGGCCAGGCCCGGCATGCCGAGGACCACGTGGGCCTGCTCGGTCTTGCGGTTCACCAGGTCGACGCGGCCGGCGGTGCGCACGCGCTTGCTGCCGGTGCGCGGTCCGAGGGGGATCGCGTCGGTGTCGCGCAGGGCGCCGGCCTTCTCGAAGGCGGCGCGGACCTGGCGTACGACCTTGGCGTGGTCGACGTTGCCGGCGGCGGCGACGACCAGGCGGGTGGGGTCGTAGTGCTTCTTCCAGAAGCGGCGGATCCGGTCGGCGCCGAGGGCGTTGATGGTGTCGACGGTGCCGAGGACGGGGCGGCCGAGCGGCGAGTCCCCGTACATGGTCTGGGCGAAGAGGTCGTGGACCATGTCGCCCGGGTCGTCCTCGGTCATCGCGATCTCTTCGAGGATGACGCCGCGCTCGGCGTCGACGTCCTCCTCGCGGATCAGCGAGCCGGTGAGCATGTCGCAGACCACGTCGATGGCCAGTGGCAGGTCGGTGTCGAGCACCCGCGCGTAGTAGCAGGTGTACTCCTTCGCCGTGAAGGCGTTCATCTCGCCGCCGACCGCGTCGATCGCGGAGGAGATGTCGAGGGCGGTGCGCTTGGCGGTGCCCTTGAAGAGGAGGTGCTCGAGGTAGTGGGTGGCGCCGTTCAGGGAGGGCGTCTCGTCGCGGGAGCCGACGTTGGCCCAGATGCCGAAGGTGGCGGAGCGCACGGACGGCAGCGTCTCGGTGACCACGCGCAGTCCGCCGGGGAGGACGGTGCGGCGGACGGTGCCGATGCCGTTCTCGCCCTTGAGGAGGGTTTGGGTACGGGCGACGGCCCGCCCCTCCGAAGAGGGGCGGGCCGTCACACGGGAACTACGCGACGTCACTTGTCGGAGTCGTCCTTGTCAGCCTCGGCGGCGTCCTCGCCCTCGATCACGGGGACCAGGGAGAGCTTGCCGCGCTGGTCGATCTCGGCGATCTCGACCTGCACCTTGGTGCCGACCGCGAGCACGTCCTCGACGTTCTCCACGCGCTTGCCACCGGCGAGCTTGCGGATCTGCGAGATGTGCAGCAGGCCGTCCTTGCCGGGCATGAGGGAGACGAAGGCACCGAAGGTGGTGGTCTTGACGACCGTACCCAGGTAGCGCTCGCCGACCTCCGGCATGGTCGGGTTGGCGATCGCGTTGATCGTGGAGCGGGCGGCCTCGGCGGCCGGGCCGTCGGCGGCACCGATGTAGATGGTGCCGTCGTCCTCGATCGTGATCTCGGCGCCGGTGTCCTCCTGGATCTGGTTGATCATCTTGCCCTTGGGGCCGATGACCTCACCGATCTTGTCCACCGGGATCTTGACGGTGATGATCCGCGGGGCGTTCGGGGACATCTCGTCCGGCGTGTCGATCGCTTCCATCATCACGTCGAGGATGTGGAGACGGGCGTCGCGGGCCTGGGTGAGGGCCGCGGCCAGGACGGAGGCCGGGATGCCGTCCAGCTTGGTGTCGAGCTGGAGGGCGGTGACGAACTCCTTGGTGCCGGCGACCTTGAAGTCCATGTCGCCGAAGGCGTCCTCCGCACCGAGGATGTCGGTGAGGGCGACGTAGTGGGTCTTGCCGTCGATCTCCTGGGAGATCAGGCCCATGGCGATACCGGCGACGGGGGCCTTGAGGGGCACACCGGCGTTCAGCAGCGACATGGTGGAGGCGCAGACCGAGCCCATGGACGTCGAACCGTTGGAGCCGAGGGCCTCGGACACCTGGCGGATCGCGTAGGGGAACTCCTCGCGGGTCGGCAGGACCGGCACGATCGCGCGCTCGGCGAGCGCGCCGTGGCCGATCTCGCGGCGCTTCGGGGAGCCGACGCGGCCGGTCTCGCCGACGGAGTACGGCGGGAAGTTGTAGTTGTGCATGTAGCGCTTGCGGGTCACCGGGGAGAGGGTGTCCAGCTGCTGCTCCATGCGGAGCATGTTGAGGGTGGTGACGCCCAGGATCTGGGTCTCGCCACGCTCGAACAGCGCCGAGCCGTGCACGCGCGGGATGGCCTCGACCTCGGCGGCCAGCGTGCGGATGTCGGTCAGGCCACGGCCGTCGATGCGGACCTTGTCCTTGATGACGCGCTCGCGCACCAGGGCCTTGGTCAGGCTGCGGTAGGCGGCGGAGATCTCCTTCTCGCGGCCCTCGAAGGCCGGGAGGAGCTTCTCGGCGGCGATGTCCTTGACGCGGTCCAGCTCGGCCTCGCGGTCCTGCTTGCCCGCGATGGTCAGCGCCTGGGAGAGCTCGCCCTTGACGGCGGCCGCGAGGGCCTCGTACACGTCGTCCTGGTAGTCCAGGAAGACCGGGAACTCGCCCTCGGGCTTGGCGGCCTTGGCGGCCAGGTCGGCCTGGGCCTTGCACAGGACCTTGATGAAGGGCTTCGAGGCCTCGAGGCCGGCGGCCACGATCTCCTCGGTGGGCGCCTCGGCGCCGCCCTTGACCAGGGCGATGGTCTGCTCGGTGGCCTCGGCCTCGACCATCATGATCGCGACGTCGCCGTCCTCCAGGACGCGGCCCGCGACGACCATGTCGAAGACGGCGTCCTCGAGCTCGGTGTGCGTCGGGAAGGCCACCCACTGGCCGCGGATCAGCGCGACGCGGACGCCGCCGATCGGGCCGGAGAAGGGCAGGCCGGCCAGCTGCGTGGACGCGGACGCGGCGTTGATCGCGATGACGTCGTACAGGTGGTCCGGGTTGAGCGCCATGACGGTGGCGACGACCTGGATCTCGTTGCGCAGGCCCTTCTTGAAGGAGGGGCGCAGCGGGCGGTCGATCAGGCGGCAGGTGAGGATCGCGTCCTCGGAGGGGCGGCCCTCGCGGCGGAAGAAGGAGCCGGGGATCTTGCCCGCGGCGTACTGCCGCTCCTCGACGTCGACCGTCAGGGGGAAGAAGTCGAGCTGGTCCTTGGGCTTCTTCGACGCGGTGGTCGCGGAGAGCACCATCGTGTCGTCGTCCAGGTAGGCGACGGCGGAACCGGCGGCCTGGCGGGCGAGGCGGCCCGTCTCGAAGCGGATGGTGCGGGTGCCGAAGGAACCGTTGTCGATCACGGCCTCGGCGTAGTGGGTCTCGTTCTCCACTAGCGTTTTCTCCATTTTCGTCGTCTCCGTCCGCCACCCGTGTGGTGGAGGACGTCCGTCCGGCCACCCGTGTGGTGGGGGACGGTTGCGGAGAAGCGCTCCTGGCGTGCGGGCCGGTCTTCGATCGAAGCACCCGGCTCTCAGCCCCTTCCGTGGGGGCTTTCCGGATGCCACTACCGAGGACCGGCGGCGTAGGGAGGGCGCTCCTCCTCTTCAGTTGTGCGCTGTGACTCAGCCTACAAAGGGTCGGCCGGGTCGCGCACGTACGGCAAAGGGAGCGGCCCCATCTCTGTGGGAACCGCTCCCTTCACAGTGTGCTTACTTGGCGCCGGCCGCACCGCGGCGGATGCCGAGGCGCTCGACCAGCGTACGGAAGCGCTGGATGTCCTTCTTGGCCAGGTACTGCAGCAGGCGGCGGCGCTGGCCGACCAGGATCAGCAGACCACGACGGGAGTGGTGGTCGTGCTTGTGGGTCTTGAGGTGCTCGGTCAGGTCCGAGATGCGGCGGGAGAGCATCGCGACCTGGACCTCGGGAGAGCCGGTGTCGCCCTCCTTGGCACCGAATTCGGCGATGATCTGCTTCTTCGTAGCGGCGTCGAGCGGCACGCTTACTCCTCTTGTGGGTCTTCGTGGCCACCGAGTGCCCCAGGTCGAATTCTCTGGGGAGCTTCCGTGACTCGGGAGGCGGGGTCCGCTGAGCGCAGCCTCCAGAGGTTTCCGGGGGCGCGTACACAAACGGCCGTCACACAGCGTACCAGGCTGCCGGGTCGCGACGTCTCAGCTGGTGAGAGAGCGGGCGCGGCCGTATACGTCGAGCACGGCCAGGGCCAGGGGGACCGGGCAGAGCAGGACCGCGGCCTCGGTGAGGTCGAGCAGCCTTCCCCAGAAGGGTGACAGGCCCCTGTGGGGGATGACAAGCGAGATTCCCGCGCAGAGGGCCGCGCCGGCGGCGACGGCGGCCGAGAGCCCCAGCGTGCGCAGGCCCGGGCCGGCGGGGCCGGCGGCGGGGGTGTGCAGCGCCAGGCCCAGGACGAGCAGGGTGAGGGCGGCGAGGCCGGCGGTGAGGGCGCAGACCACCTGTGCGGTGTGGCGGAAGAGGCGGGCGCGCAGCAGTACGGCCAGGCCGGTGGCCAGGGCCAGCAGGCGTGCCCAGGTGTTCCCGGAGGCGCCGAGGACGGCGGCGGCGCCCACGGTGACGGCGGCGCAGCCCCCGGCCAGGCCGAGGAGCAGTTCGTGGGCGCGGCGGGCGCGGGCGGCGACGGCCCCGGTGTCGACGGCGGCGCCGCCCGGGTCCGGGTGGCGCTCGCCCGGCCGGTCACCGTACGGGGCGGTGTCGTCGCGGTCCGGGGTCCCGTCGGCGGGGTCCGTCGCGTGCGGCGGGTCGTAGCCGATGGGGAGGCGGGCGAGGCGGGCGGCGAGGGCGGGCAGGAAGGAGACGAGGCCGAGGGCGGCGGGGGCGCAGACGGCGGCGACGGCGGTGGCGGAGGCTCCGGTGGTGAGGGCGGTGAAGGCGGCGAGGGTCCCGGTGGCGGAGAGGAGGGCGGCCGCGACGAAGGGGGCGTCCCCGTCGGGGGTGAGCGCGGTCAGGGCGGCGGAGGCGACGAGGACGCAGGCGCAGCCGAGCAGGAACTGGAGGCGGCCGGGTCCCTGGCCGGGGGCGGGAGCCACGAGGGCGGCGCCGGCGATCAGCAGGTGCGGCAGTCCCCCGAGGCCGAGGGTGACGGCGGAGCCCCGGTCGCGGTGGACGCGGGCGCGGACCGCGGCGGCGGCGGTGAGCAGGAGGCCGACGGTCGCGGCGATGGTGCCGGGCAGGCCGTGAACGTCGTGGCGGACGGGGTCGGCGTACCAGAGGACGAGGCCGAGCAGGACGAGGAGCACGGCGCAGCCGGCCAGGCCGGCGCCGCGGAGCATGTCCTCGCTCCAGCGGCGGCGGTCGCGGGCGACGGCGCGGGCGACGGCGTCGCAGACGTCGTCGAACACGGCGGGCGGGAGGGACTCGGCGAAGGGGCGCAGGGCGAGCACCTCGCCGTCGAGGACCTGCTGGGCGGCGAGGGTGCGGGCGCCGTCGAGGACGGTGCCGCAGCGGCGGACGAGGTGGAAGCCGGCGGGGGCTCCGGCGGGCTGTCCCTGGCCGGTGAGGCGCAGCAGTCCGGGGTAGACGTCGGCGAGGGCGATGTCCTCCGGGAGGGCGACGTCGACGCGGGCGTCAGGGGCCACGACGGTGACCCTGCAGAAGCCGGTCGACTCGGCCGTGTTCACCTGTGTGACCCCCTGTTCGGCGCCCGTCTGGCTTCCGGTTCGCGGCCGCGCACGGGCGGGTGCGCGGGGTGCGGGCGTGGTGCGGGCGCCACCGTACCCGGGCGGCGGTGGGGCCGGCGGCCAGTAGGATCGCCGTCGCCGCCGGGCCCGGGAGGGCGGAAATCCCCTTCCAGTCCGGGGACTTGGGGCGTCGGTCGCGGCGTTCCCTCCGCCGTCAGGGAGTCGATGGGGTTGGTGCTCCGGTGAGCTTGATCGTCGTCAAGCGTCCGCCCCGGTCGCTGCCGCCCGGGGTTCCCTCGAACGAGGTGCGGCTGGAGGCGCCTCCGGTGCTGCCCCGGGGGCAGCAGGAGGGTCTGCTGATGCAGCTGCTGCCCGTGCTGGGTGTCGGCTCCTCGGTCGTCTTCTACTTCTCGTCGGGCTCGAATCCGTTCATGCGGGTCATGGGCGTGGTGATGCTGGTGTCCACGGCGGGCATGGTGGCGGGCCAGCTGGTGCGCCACCGGCGCGGGGCGCAGGGGCACATGGCCGACGCGCGGCGGGACTACCTCCGGTACCTGGCGCGGACCCGCCGTCAGGTGCGCGCGACGGCGCGGGCGCAGCGTGACGCGCAGTGGTACCTGCACCCGGATCCGGAGCAGCTGTGGTCGGTGGTGGCGGACGGGTCGCGGCTGTGGGAGCGGCGGGCCGGGGACGCGGACTTCGGGCAGGCCCGCCTGGGGCTGGGCGTGCAGCGGCTGGCGACCCCGCTGGTGGCGCCGGACACGGCGCCCGTGGACGAGCTGGAGCCGCTGACGGCGGGGGCGATGCGGCGGTTCCTGCGGGTGCACTCCTCGCTGGAGGGGCTGCCGGTGGCGGTGTCGGTGCGGGCGTTCTACCACCTGACGGTGTCCGGGGAGGCGGAGTCGGCGCGCGGGGCGGCGCGGGCGCTGGTGGCGCAGCTGGTGACGCTGCACTCCCCCGATGACCTGGTGGTCGGTGTGGTGGCGGGGCCGGGGGCGGTGGCCTCGTGGGACTGGGTGAAGTGGCTGCCGCACGCGCAGGTGCCGGGGCAGGTGGACGGCGCGGGGACGAAGCGGCTGTTCGGCGACGACCTCGGGGAGCTGGAGGGGCTGCTGGGGTCGCGGCTGGAGGGGCGGCCGCGGTTCGGCCGGGACGCGGCGCCGCTGCTGGACCGGCCGCACCTGATCGTGGTCCTCGACGGGGGCGCGGTGGCGCCGGACTCGGTGCTGGCGGGGCCCGAGGGGCTCCAGGGGGTGACGGTCGTGGAGGTGGTCGCGGGGGAGCTGGACGAGCGGCGCGGCGGGCTGTCGGTGGTGGTGCGGCCGGGGCGGCTGCGGCTGGAGTCGGCGGCGGGGACCGTGTACGAGGGGGTGCCGGACGTCCTGCCGCTGCCGGCGGCCGAGGCCCTGGCCCGGCAGCTGGCGCCGCTGCGGACGGGTGGCGGGGACGAGGACGAGCCGCTGCTGGCGAACCTGGACTTCACCGATCTGCTGGGCCTGGGCGACGCGGCCTCGGTCGACGTGAACCGCACCTGGCGGCCGCGGTCGGCCGGTGAGCGGCTGCGGGTGCCGATCGGGGTGGGTGAGGACGGGGCGCCGGTGATGCTGGACCTGAAGGAGGCCGCGCAGGAGGGCATGGGCCCGCACGGGCTGTGCGTGGGCGCGACGGGTTCGGGCAAGTCGGAGCTGCTGCGGACGCTGGTGCTGGGGCTGGCCGTGACGCACACGTCGCGGACGCTGAACTTCGTCCTGGCGGACTTCAAGGGCGGCGCCACCTTCACGGGCATGGGACGGCTGCCGCACGTGGCGGCGGTGATCACCAACCTGGCGGACGACCTGACGCTGGTCGACCGGATGGGCGACTCGATCCGGGGCGAGCTCCGGCGGCGCCAGGAGCTGCTGCGCGCGGCGGGCAACCACGCGAACGTCCACGACTACGAGAGGGCGCGCGCGGCCGGTGCCCCGCTGGAGCCGCTGGCCTCGCTGGTGCTGGTGATCGACGAGTTCAGCGAGCTGCTGTCCGCGAAGCCCGACTTCATCGACATGTTCATCCAGATCGGCCGGATCGGCCGCTCGCTGGGCGTGCACCTGCTGCTGGCCTCGCAGCGGCTGGAGGAGGGGCGGCTGCGGGGGCTGGAGACGTATCTGTCGTACCGGGTCGGGCTGCGGACCTTCTCGGCGGCGGAGTCGAGGACGGCGATCGGGGTTCCGGACGCCTACCACCTGCCGTCGGTGCCCGGTTCGGGCTATCTGAAGTCCGGGACGGACGAGATGACGCGGTTCAAGGCGGCGTACGTCTCGGGCCCCTACCGCCCGGGCGGGCGGGAGCCGTCGGCGGGGCCGTTCCCGCTGGAGCGGCGGCCGGCGCTGTTCACGGCGGCCACGGTGCCGGCGGTGTACGCGGGGGCGGACCCGGTCCGTCCGGCGGCGGGGCCGGAGCCGGGCGAGGACGCGCTCGCTGACTCGGTGCTGGACGTGATCGTGGCGCGGCTGGAGGGGCAGGGGGTGCCGGCGCACCAGGTGTGGCTGCCGCCGCTGGACCGGTCGCCCTCGCTGGACCGGCTGCTGCCTGCGGCGGAGGGCGGGGCGTATCCCGGGGGCCGGGCGCGGCAGGGCGCGCTGGTGGTGCCGCTGGGGCTGGTTGACAAGCCGTTCGAGCAGCGGCGCGAGGTGCTCCTGCGGGACTTCTCGGGGGCGGCGGGCCACCTGCTGGTGGTCGGCGGGCCGCAGTCCGGCAAGTCGGTGCTGGTGCGGACGCTGATCTCGGCGTTCGCGCTGACGCACACCCCGGCGGAGGTGCAGTTCTACGGGCTGGACTTCGGTGGCGGCGGCATGTCGGCGGTGGCCGGGCTGCCGCACGTCGGCGGGATCGCCTCGCGGCTGGATCCAGAGCGGGTGCGGCGTACGGTCGCGGAGGTGGCGGGGATCCTGGACCGCCGCGAGGAGTTCTTCCGGGCGAACGGCGTCGACTCGATGGCCTCCTACCGGCGCGCGCGGGCGGCGGGCGGGCTGCCGGGCGAGGCGTGGGGGGACGTCTTCCTGGTGGTCGACGGCTGGGGCGGGTTCCGCGGCGAGTACGAGGGCCTGGAGCAGGTGGTCACGGACATCGCCTCGCGCGGCCTGGGCTACGGGATCCACCTGGTGGTGACGGCGGCCCGTTACATGGAGGTGCGGGCCGCGCTCAAGGACCAGATCCCGGGGCGCCTGGAGCTGCGGCTCGGCGACGTCATGGACTCCGAGTTCGACCGCCGGGTCGCGGCGAACGTCCCGGCGGGGATGCCGGGGCGCGGCCAGGTGCCGGAGGAGCTGCACTTCCTGGGCGCGCTGCCGCGCGTCGACGGCGGGCACGGCACGGAGGACCTGGCGCGGGGTACGGCGGAGCTGGTGGCGTCGGTGCGGGCGGGCTGGACCGGTCCCCCGGCCCCGGCCGTACGGCTGCTGCCGAAGGTGCTGCACGCCGACCGGCTGCCCGGCGGCGGGGAGTTCCCGGACCGGGGCATCGCGATCGGCATCGACGAGACGGCGCTGGAGCCGGTGTTCGTGGACTTCGAGTCGGACCCCTTCTTCCTGGTGTTCGGGGAGGGCGAGTCGGGCAAGACGAACCTGTTGCGGCTGATCGCCCGGCGGATCGCCGAGCGCTACCCCCCGGACCGGGCGAAGCTGGTGGTCGGGGACTACCGGCGCGGCCTGCTGGGCGCGCTGCCGGAGGAGCACCTGTTGGAGTACGCGCCGGTGGCGGGCTCCCTGGAGACGCACATGGAGGCGCTGGCCGGGGTGTTCGCGCGGCGCCGGCCGCCCGCCGACGTCACGCCGCGGCAGCTGCGGGAGCGCAGCTGGTGGACGGGGCCGGAGGTGTTCGTGGTGATCGACGACTACGACCTGGTGGCCGCGGGCCGGGGCAACCCGCTGGCGCCGCTGGTGGAGTTCCTGCCGTTCGCCCGGGACGCCGGTGTCCGCTTCGTCGTCGCGCGGAGTACGGCGGGGGCCTCGCGGGCCCTGTACGAGCCGTTCATGCAGCGGATCAGGGAGCTGGGCGCGCAGGGCGTGGTGCTGTCGGGCGACCCGTCCGAGGGTGACCTGCTCGGCGCGGTCCGCCCCCGCCCGATGCCGCCGGGCCGCTGCTTCCACGTCTCCCGCAGGCGGGGCACCTCGCTGGTGCAGCTGGGCCGGATGCCGGGCTAGCGGGACGGCGGCGGCCGGAGGCCGGGGGTTCGTTTCCGGCGGAAACGGCCCCGGGCGGCCCGCTTGCGCAGATAATCGGCTGCGAAGACCGAGCAGCACCGCACGACCGACGGGAAGGGCCGCATCATGGGCACCCAGCAGGAGAAGGACGAGCTGTACGCGCTCGACATCAGCGGCGTCGAGTGGCAGGGGCCGCCCGGGACCAGCCCGGACGAGGAGCGCGTCGAGATCGCCAAGCTGCCCGAGGGTGCGGTGGCGATGCGGTCCTCCCTGGACCGTGACACGGTGCTGCGCTACACGGCGGCCGAGTGGGAGGCCTTCGTCCTCGGGGCCCGGGACGGGGAGTTCGACCTCACCTGAGGCGGCCGGAAGCGGCGTGAGGGGGCGTGCCCGGCAGTCGGGCGCGCCCCCTCCGGCCTCCGCGCGCGGGGGCCGGGCCGGTACGGGTCAGAAGGACTCGGTGAACATCCGGGAGGCCTTCCGGTCGGTGGCGCGGTAGTCGCCCTTTCCGCGTTCGATGAGCCGGGCGACGGCCTCCAGCCTCTTCTGCATGTGGCCGGCGCGGGCGTGGTACTTCTTCTGGAGGGCGAGGTACTCGTGGTGTGCCAGGCCGTCCCAGGTGTCGGTGACGACCTTCACGGCACTCTCCATCTCCTCCAGGTCCTTGAGGATGTTCCTGGAGACGACGCGGATGCGGTCCGCCATCTGCTGGACGCTGTCGTACCGGACCCGGGTGTGACCGTCGTGGCCGGGCATGTGCTTCTCCTTCGTTCGGGGGCGTGGGTCAGAGGCTGTCGAGGCCCGAGCGGACGCGGGTGCCGGCTCCGTCGTCGACCGAGCCGAACGCGGCGCGCACCTCCTCGTCCTGGGCGTTGGTGAGGTTCTTGGTCTGCGTCACGGCCTCGTGGAGCACTCCGAGCAGCCGGCGGATCTCGTCGTGGTCGAGGTTGAGGTCGGTCTGGGCCCTGGTGAAGCCGTCGGCGCCGGCACCGGTCCAGCCCGCGCCGACGGTGGCCAGGATGTCGGCCAGCTCCCGGGACTGGCTGGACACGGCGTCGGCCGTCTCGGAGATCTTGCGGGCCGCCTTGACGACGGGGTCGTCGGCGAGTCCGAAGTCGTCGGTCATCCCAAGCTCCTCGCTTCTCGGTTGCTGGTTTCGTGGTCGCGGGATCGCGGCCCTGATCGCGGTCGGCGCCGGCGGCCGGCCTCGCGGGCGACGGCGGCGGTCACGGCGATGACCGCGACCAGCAGGCCCGTGACGCCCAGGGCGTACGCGGCGATGCGCTCGTCGCGCTCGCGGGCGGTCCCGGTGCGCCGGAGCGGCACGGCCTGCGGGGCGGGCGCCGGGGGCGGGCCGGCGTCGGGTACGGGGGCCGTGGGCGTCTCGTGGTCGCGGGTGAGCGCCCGTACGGGGTCCACGACGCCCCAGCCCACCTGGTCGTCCCGGCCGTTGACGGAGCGCTGGGCGGTGTTCTGGATCTGCCAGACCACCTCCCGCACCGTCCACCGCGGGTGTGCGGCGCGCAGCAGGGCGGCGACGCCGGCGACGTAGGGGGCGGAGAAGCTGGTGCCGTCGTCGACGCACTGGCCGGAGCCGGGGACGGTGGAGACGATGTCGACGCCGGGGGCGGCGACGCCGACGAAGTCGCCGGGCTGGGAGAAGGCCGCCCGTTCGTCGTTGCGGTCGGATGCGGCGACGGCGAGGACGCCGGGGAAGGCGGCCGGGTAGGTACGGCGTCTGACGCCGTCGCGGCCGCCGTTGCCGGCGGAGGCGACGACCACGGCCCGGGTCACCGCCCGGCCGACGGCCCGGGCGAGCTCGGAGTCGGGGCTCTGGGGGGCGGTCGTGTCCTGGGAGATGTTGATGACCCCGGCACCCTGCTCGACGGCGTGGTCGACGGCCCGGGCGAGGACGGCGGGGTCGGCGGGGGCCCGTCCGTCGTTCTGCCGGATGGGGATGACGGTGGCCTCGGGGGCCAGGCCGACGAAGCCGGTGCCGGGCCGGGGGCGGGCCGCGATCAGCCCGGCGACCTTGGTGCCGTGGCCCACGGTGTCGTGGGTGCCGTCGCCGCCGGGGTCGAGGAAGTCCCGGCCGGCGGCGGTGTCGAGGGCGCCGGCCAGCTGGGGGTTGGCGCGGTCGACTCCGCTGTCGATGACCGCCACCCGGACGCCCGCGCCCCTGGTCCGCGCCCACAGGGCGTCGAAGGTGAGCCGCTGGAGGGGCCAGGGGCGCTCCGCGATCTGCCGGCGCATGGGGAAGGCGCACTCCCCCGCGCCGGCCGGGTCCGGCGCGTACGCGGACCGGGCGTGGACGTGGGCGGGGGCGGCGGGTGAGGTGAGGAGGGTGAGCGCGAGGACGGCCGCCGGCAGGGCGGCGGCTCGCGGGGGCCGGGGCACGGCCGGGGTCCTCATTCAGGAGCCCTGGGGCTGGCGGGCCGAGTCGGTGTCCAGGCGGGGCCCCTTGGAGAGGAACTCCGACCAGGCCGCGGGCACCGGCACGGGGACGATCCCGCCGTAGCCGAGCCGGACCTGGGCCTGACCGGGCTCGTACCGGCCGTCGCCGGATCCGCCCGGGGCCTGCGGGCCCGGGACCCCGGCGCCGGGCCGCCCCGCGCCGCCGTCGGCCGGTACGGCGTACCGCAGACCGGTGTCGGTGACCAGGAAGAGGGCGCCGCCGGCGCCGTCCGGGCGGCCGCGGACCTGCGTGTAGAGCAGGCCCGTGCCGGGGGTGACGTACGCGCCGGTGCCGCCGGCCGTGATGTCGACGGGGAAGCCGGGGCCGGCCCAGGTGCTCAGCGTCGGTTCGCCCCGGTCGTCGACGGAGCGCAGGACGCTGCACACGGTGTCGCGCCGCTCCCCCGCCGGTGCGGAGCCGGGGCCGGTCCCGACGCTGTTGACCGGGGTGCCCTGGGTGCGGGGCCAGCGGACGTCGTCCTTGAAGGCGGGGACGCCGGGGCCGGTGCGCAGGGCCTGGACGTCGACCTCGCGGGCCCGGCCGCGCATGCCGAGCGGGCCGGTCGCGGGGGCGGCGATCAGCAGCCGGGCGACGAACTCCGAGACCCCGGCGACCCGGTCGGGCAGGACGACGTAGTGCTGGGTGCCCGAGCCGGTCCGGGCGCTGAGCACCATGCCGACCCTGTTCCCGTCGGCGCCCAGGCCCGGCGCGCCGGCGGTGGCGCCGACGGTCCCGGGGAGCTGCGGGAAGCCGAGGTCGTCGCCGGGTGCGAGGGTGGCCAGCCACTCCTCGGTCACGGGCTGGGGGGTGGCTCCCGTTCCGACCAGGGCCGTGGTCAGGGTCCCGGAGTCGGGGCGGCCGTCCGGTAACCGGTACTTCGTACCGGCCGGGTCGACCAGGTAGCGCTCCCCGGCGCCGCCGGTGCTGCGGACGTACAGCACCTGGCCGCCCGTGGTGCGGTGCGCGCCGTCCAGCAGGCCCGCCTCGCGGTCGGCGAGGACGAAGGCCGCGGTCCGCACGCCGCGGCCGTCGCCGCCGGACCGCTGGCAGACGGCCCAGCGCTTGGCCTTCGCGGCGTCCCGCTCGGCGGGGAGCCGGTCGGGGGCGTACGGGATGCCGATGACGGGCCCGCGCGGGGGCTTGCCCGCGTCCAGTAACCCGTCGTCGATCCGGGACACCTCCGTGGAGTGGCGCGGGTCGAGGAGGAGGCGGGCGGAGGCCAGGTTCAGCACGGGGTGCAGCCGGGTCCGGGCCGTGCCGTCGACGTCGGTGGAGAGCACCACGTACCGGGTCGTCGACCGCTTCCCGACGATGACCATCGCCCCGGGGGTGTCCCAGCCCTTGGGCGCCTGCGGGCTGAACAGGCCCCACACGCCGGCGCCGGAGACCAGGAGGGCGCCGGCGACCAGCCCGGGCAGGACGGTGCGCAGCGGGCGGGGGGCGTCCTCCTCGGTGCCGGTGGCGGAGGGCCGGAGGAAGGCCGCCACCGTGCGCCGCTTCGCAAAGGTGTACGCATTGAGCTCGTCGCGCCGGGATGCCATGACCGCCTGCTCCTCCCCCTACGGCCCGGTCGGCGGGGCCTGGTCGTCGGACCGGGGCCCTACTATGCCTCGTGACGGAGGGTCAGCGGACACGGCCGTGTGCGCCCGGACTCGCAGGTCCCGTCCATGAGTTCGGGGAGGTGCGCCCGTGGGCGCGAGCGGGGCGGCGGAGCGGGCGGCGGAGGTCGCGCCCGCGCGCGGCGGGGTCGTCCTCCGTCCGGGGCCGGGCCCCGGCCGGTGCGGGCCGCTGCGATTGCAACAGCTGGTGCTCCTCCAGCTGGCCGCCGCCGTCGTGCTCGTGGCCCGGGCGGTGGACCCGCTGCTGCTCGTCCCTGCCGGGCCGTGCGCCGCGGCCCTGGTCGCACTCGCCCTGGTCCGGCACCGCCGGCGCTCGCTGCCCGAGTGGATCGGCGGGGCGCTCGCGCTGCGCGCCCGGCGGCGCGGGGCCGCGTCCCGTACCGTGCCGGCGGGTACCGCGCCGGGGCTGGCGCCGCTGGTCGAGGCCGATCCGGCACTGCGGACGACGGCCTTCGGGGGGCGTGAGCGGCGGCCGGTCGGACTGGTCGGCGACGGGACCTTCCTGACGGCGGTGGTGCGGGTGGACCTGGAGGCCACGGCGCTGCGGCCGGAGCGCACGGTGCGGCCGCTGCCGCTGTCCGCGGTGCGGGAGGTCCTGGAGGTGGACGGGATCCGGCTGGAGTCGGCGCAGGTGGTGCAGCACACCCAGCCCGCCCCGGCCCCGCACCTGCCGGCGCGCTCGCCCGCGCGGCTCAACTACGCGCCGCTCCAGGCGCGGACGGGTACTCCGGCGGTGCGGCTGACGTGGATCGCCCTCAAGCTCGACCCGGAGCTGTGCCCGGAGGCGGTCGCCGCGCGCGGCGGCGGGCTCGTGGGGGCGCAGCGCTGTGTGGTGCGGGCGGCGGACCAGCTGGCGAGCCGGCTGACCGGGGCCGGGTTCCGGGCCACGGTGCTGACGGAGCGGGAGCTGACGGGCGCGCTGGCGGTCTCGTCGTGCGCGAACCCGAGGGCGGTCGCCCGGGCGGACCGGCCGGCGGGCGGCGCGCGGCGCACGGAGGAGACGGCGCGGAGCTGGCGCTGCGACGACCGGCGGCACACCACGTACTGGATCGCCCGCTGGCCCCGGCTGGGCGGCGCCGGGCCCGCGCTGCCGCAGTTCGTGGCGCTGCTGACCTCGCTGCCCGCGCTGGCGACGAACTTCAGCCTGACGATGGCCCCGGCCGGGCGGCGGGGTGTGACGCTGACGGGCCACGTACGGGTGACGGGGCGCAGTGACGGGGAACTGGCGGCGGCCCGGCGGGAGCTGGAGCGGACGGCCCGGGGGGTGCGGGCCGAACTGGTCCGGCTGGACCGGGAGCAGGTGCCGGGGCTGCTGGCGTCGCTGCCGCTGGGAGGGGCGCGATGAGGATGAGGACGAGGGGGACGGGAGGTGTGCGGGGCGGGTTCGGGCTGATCGGGCCGCGCCGGGAGCGGCACGTGGTCGCGGCGGCGGAGCTGGACGCGCTGGCGCTGCCCGTCGGGGACGACGGGGTCGTCATCGGTGAGGACGCCGAGGGGCGGCCCGCGGTGCTGGGCGTGAACCGGCCCGTCCCGTACGAGGTCACGCTGATCGGCGGGCTGTGGACGGCCCAGGTGCTGGCCCTGCGGACGGCCGCCACCGGGGCGCGGGTGGCGGTGGAGACGGGCCGCCCCCAGGTGTGGGCCGGCCCGGCCCGGGCGGCCGGCGGCGGGCAGGAGTGCGTCACCCTGCACGAGGTGGGCCGGGTGCCGCCGCAGGGCGCTTCGGCGGGCGCACCGGTGCTGGTGGTCCGGGACTGCGGGATGAGCCCGCCGCGCGGGCGGGTGGCGGCGGGGCCGTGGCAGTCGGTCCTGACGCTGCTGCCGTACCTGAGCCCGGCGGCGCCCCGGCTGCTGCGGAACTCCTCGCTGGTGGGGGTGCAGCGGGTGTCCCCGCAGGAGGCGGACCAGGCGGGCGCGCTGCTGCGGCTGCCGAGGGCGACGGCGGAGGCGCTGCCGACGCTGGGGGACGGGGTGACGCTGTGGTGCACGCGGGGGGACGGGACGTTCGTGCTGACCCGGGGGACGGAGACGGAGACGGGGCTGCTGGGGGCGGCGCGGCGGGTCGACTGAGCGTGCGAGGCACGGGAGTTGGCCCGTCCCGCCGGGTGCGGTGCACCGGGCCCGGAATTCAGCCGTGGGTGTGGTGGGCCGGGTTGACGACGGCTCGCCGGCCGGGGAATCCGGGGCGCTCACCGGGGGTTCGGCAACCGAGTGACGGATGTGTTCGTCTGGGGAAGGGGCGGGGGATGCGGCGCCGGGTCCGTGACGGGCCGCCGGACCCCCGCGACGGAAGCTACGGGTGCGGCCCCGACGAGGTGTCGGCGGGCGCGCGGAGGGGGTTGCCGCCGGGTCGGCGGTGATGGTTGCTCAGGGCCCGGGGGGCCTGTAGGCAGGACGTGTGGGGGCGCGACCTCCGGGGCTTTCGGGCACGGGGCGCGATTAGGCTGAGCGCGGGCGCGGCGTCTTAGGTGGGCGCCTGACCGGGTGTTCGACAGACCAGGAGGATCAGTGAGCGGCGATCGGAACGAGAGGCGCGGCGGGACGTGGGATGTCCCGACGGACGATCAGTCCGACGCGGAGCCCGATGTGACGGGCGAGTTCACCATCGACTACACCCCGCCGGCCTGGTACACGCAGAGCCCGCCGCCCGCACCCGCGGCCGGCGTGCCGGGGCTGCCCGAGGGCAGCGGCTTCGAACCCCACCGCCCGGCGGAGGCGGTCGCCCCGCCGACGATGCCGATGGCTCCGCAGGAACCGGTCGCCGCCACACCGGCGGCACCCGCCGAACCGGCCTCCGCCGCCGCCGCTCCGGATGCGGTTCCCGGCGCTCCGGGGTCGGGGGCGGAGCCGGTCTCCGGCGCTCCGGATGCGGGGGCGGTTTCGGGCGCTCCGGTTGTGGCGGTGGAGGCGGCCTCCGCGTCACCCGCCCCGGGGGCGGAACCCACACCTGCCGCTCCGGTTCCGGCGGACGAGCCCGCCTCCGCGTGGCCGGTCCCGGCCGCCGAGCCGGCCTCCGCCCCTCCGGTCGCGACGGCCTCCGCTTCGCCGACCCCGAAGGCGGAGCCGACCGCTGCTCCCGTTGCGGCAGCCTTCGCAGCATCCGCCCCGGGGGCGGAACCCACCCCCGGCGCTCCGGTTCCGGCAGCCGAGCCGGTCTCCGCCGTGGCCGGGGTGTCGTTCCCGGTGCCCGCGCAGCCGGATGCCGGCGCGTCGTTCGCCGTACCCGCCGTGCCGCCGGTCTCCGTTTCGGCCGACGCCCTGCCGGTGGCCGCCGCCGAAGCGGCCGCGCCCGTATCGGGGTTCGCGGTCCCGCAGCCGCCCGGGGCTGCCGTCCCGGGGGTCCCGCTGCCGCCGGGTGCGCCCGTCACGGTCGACGCTCGATCGGGTGCGGCGCCCGCCGCCGTGGCCCCGGCCTTCCCGCCCGCCCTTCCGGCGCAGCCGCCGTTCGGCGACGGAGCGCCGGGCGTTCCGGCGGCCCCTCGCGTACCGACGCAGCCGGGGCCGGCCGACATGTCCGTCCCGGCGGCGCCGGCTCCCCCCGCGTTCCCGGCCGCCCAGGCGCCGTTCAGCGGTGACGCGCCCGAGGTCCCGGCACCGCCCGCCGAGCCGACCGTGGCTCCTGCGGTGCCCGTGAGCGGTGGCGCGCCCGCCCTGCCCGGCGGGCCCGTTACCGATGGCCCGGTGGCGGTCGCGGCATCGGGTGCCGAGGGCCTGCCCTCCGCCGGCAACCCGTACGCCACGCCCGCCGAGGGGCACCCGCCCGCGGCTCCGGCCGACGCCCCCGCGCCTTTCGCTTCTCCCGCTGCCGCAGGCGTGTTCGGCAGTGCTCCGGCCGCCTTCCCGGCGACGGGCGACGCTCCGTGGCCCACCCCGTCGGCGACGCCCGCCGACGCTCCGCTGTCTGCCCCCGAGGTCACCACGGGCGCGGTCGCCCAGGAGAACCCGGCCGGGGGCGGCGCTGCCGCCGCCCAGGACGGTGTGGCTGCCGCCCCTGCCCAGGGTGCCGTTCCGGCCTCGGCCCAGGGCGGTGTTCCAGTACCGGCCTCGGCCCCTGCCCAGGACGGGGTTCCGGCACCCGCCCCGGCTCAGGGAGCGGTGGCCGGCGGTGTCCCCGGGACGCCGCCGCCGTACGCGGGTTCCGCCGACGCTCCGGGTCAGGGACTGCCGCAGGACGCCGCGCTCCCGGCCCACTCCGAGGAGGCGGACGGCCGGACGGCCACACCGCCGGAAGGCGTCGCCGCGCCCGCCGGCCAGCAGCCGGCCGCCCCGGCGGACGCCCCCGTCGGGGGGCCCGGCACCGGACTGCCGCCGCTGCCGCCCGCCTTCCCCGCCGACCCGTCCCAGGGCTACGGATTCCCCCCGGCGGCCGCTCAGCAGCCCCCGGCCCCCCAGGGTTACGGCTTCCCGCCCGCCGCCGCCGAGCACACCCCTGCCCCGGACGCCCCGCAGGGCGCGTTCCCGCCCGCCGGCGCCGAGCAGGCCCAAACCCCGGAGGCGCCGCAGGGCTACGGATTCCCGCCCGCGGCCGCTCCGCAGCCCCCCGCCCCCGAAGCCCCGCAGGGCTACGGCTTCCCGCCCCAGCCGCCGCAGCCGCAGCCGCAGCCGCAGCCGCCCCAGGGCTCCGGGTTCCCGCCCGGTGCCGACCCGCAGGGGCCGGCCACCGGGGCGCCGCAGGGGTACGAGCAGGCGCAGCCGTGGGCCGCCGGGGCTTCGCAGGGGCCGTACCAGCAGCAGGGCGCGGGGGCTCCGCTCGGGTACACCGCCGCCGTCGAGCTGTCCTCCGACCGCCTGATCCGGGCCAAGCAGAAGCCCAAGCCCGGCCGCTCCGGCTTCCGCTTCGGCGGCAAGGCCGCCGAGGCCGACCGCCGCCGCAAGCTGGAACTGATCCGCACGCCGGTGCTGTCCTGCTACCGGATCGCCGTGATCAGCCTCAAGGGCGGCGTCGGCAAGACCACGACGACCACCGCCCTCGGCGCCACCCTCGCCACCGAGCGCCAGGACAAGATCCTGGCGATCGACGCGAACCCCGACGCCGGCACCCTCGGCCGCCGGGTCCGCCGCGAGACCGGGGCGACGATCCGGGACCTGGTCCAGGCGATCCCGTACCTGCACTCGTACATGGACATCCGGCGGTTCACCTCGCAGGCCCCCTCCGGCCTGGAGATCATCGCCAACGACGTGGACCCGGCGGTCTCGACGACCTTCAACGACGAGGACTACCGCCGCGTCATAGAGACGCTCGGCCGCCAGTACCCGATCATCCTCACCGACTCGGGCACCGGACTCCTCTACTCCGCCATGCGCGGGGTCCTGGACCTGGCCGATCAGCTGATCATCATCTCCACCCCGTCCGTGGACGGCGCGAGCAGCGCGAGCACCACGCTCGACTGGCTCTCCGCCAACGGTTACGCGGAGCTCGTCTCGCGCTCGATCACCGTCATCTCCGGGGTCCGCGAGACCGCCAAGATGATCAAGGTCGAGGACATCGTGCAGCACTTCGAGACCCGCTGCCGGGGTGTCGTCGTGGTGCCGTTCGACGAGCACCTCGCGGCCGGTGCCGAGGTCGACCTCGACCTGATGCGGCCCAGGACCCGGGAGGCGTACTTCAACCTCTCCGCCCTGGTCGCGGAGGACTTCGCGCGGGCGCAGCAGCAGGCGACGCAGGGGCAGTGGAGCACCCCGCAGCAGCCCCAGCCGCCCGGCCGGCCCCAGCAGCCCCAGCCCCAGCCCCAGCAGCCCCAGGGGCCGTACCAGCAGCCCTACCCGCAGCCCGGCCAGGCCTGGCAGCAGCCCCCGGCCCCCGCACCGGCACCGGCACCGGCCCAGCAGCCGCCCGGCCAGCCCCCGCGCGACCCGCGCCTCGGCTGAGGTACGCCGGAGGGCCCCTACCGTCCCGGGACGGTAGGGGCCCTCCGGCGTACAAGGCGACTAGCGGCGCGCTGCGTCGAAGGCGTCCGTCAGGCCCCGCGCCCGCTTCACGTCGTCCGCGATGGCCTCCAGCAGCCCGTCGAGCGAGTCGAACCTGGCCATCCCGCGCACGTACGCCAGGAACTCCACCGACACCTGCTTCCCGTACAGGTCCAGCCCGACGCGGTCGATCGCGTACGCCTCCACGGTCCGCTCGGTCGCGTCGAACTGCACGTTCGTCCCGACCGAGATCGCCGCCGGCATCCGCTCGCCGTCCGCCGTCAGCCAGCCCGCGTACACCCCGTCGGCCGGGATCGCGGTGTGCGGCGCCGTCTCGACGTTGGCCGTGGGGTAGCCGAGCTCGCGCCCGCGCTGCGCGCCGCGCACCACGACGCCCTCGATCCGGTGCGGGCGGCCCAGGATCTCGGCGGCGCCCTCCATGTCACCCTCGGCGACCAGCCTGCGCGCCAGCGTGGAGGAGAACGGCACGCCGCCGCCCGCCTCGCCGCGCTCGACCAGGTCCACGACCTCGACCTCGTAGTCGTAGGTGGAGCCGAGCTCGCGCAGGAAGTCGACGTTCCCGGCGGCCCGGTGGCCGAAGCGGAAGTTCGGGCCCTCGATGACGGCGCGCGCGTGCAGCTTGTCCACCAGCACCTTGACGATGAAGTCGGCCGGGGACAGCTGGGAGAACTCCGCCGTAAACGGCAGGATCAGCAGCGCGTCGACGCCGAGACCGGCCATCAGTTCGGCACGGCGGTCGTACGGGGCCAGGATCGGCGGGTGGCTGCCGGGCCGCACGACCTCGCTCGGGTGCGGGCTGAAGGTGACGACCACCGAGGGCACGCCCAGCGCGCGGGCCTTCGCCACGGCGCGTCCGATGATCAGCTGGTGTCCCCGGTGCACACCGTCGTAGGAGCCGATGGTGACGACGCTGCGTCCCCAGTCCTGGGGGATGTCCTCCAAGCCACGCCAGCGCTGCACTGTGACCGCTCCTCGCCCGAACCCTTGTAGTCCCTGTACCGGATTGCCGATTGCAGGTCTAAGACTGCCATGCCGGTGCCCCGGTCCCCGCATCGGTGTCCGGGTGCGGGCGGCGGCCCGCCCCGGCTCAGGTGACGTCGGAGGCGGACCGGCTGAGGGTCTCCACCGTCCGGCGGGCGCCCGGCCCGAGCAGCGCGGCCGCCTCCGCCCCGGCCTCGGCGAGCCAGCGGGCCACCAGCGCCCCGAAGACCGGGTCGGCCCGGACCAGCTCCACCGTGCGCTGTTCGAACACGGCCGGCCCGCCGGGGGTCCGCAGGAGCTGCCGCCCGGTGCGCCGCAGCAGCTCACGGGTACGGGCCTCGGGACGGGCGCGGGTCGCGGCGGCGAGGGCCGTCAGGAAGGCGCCGAGCACCCGGGGGTCGGGCTCCTCGCGCAGCAGTGCCTCGGCCAGGTCGGCCCGCAGCGCTGCCCCGGGCTCCTCCCCCGGCGCGGCCAGCACGCCGGCCAGCGCGGCCCGTACCTCCGGCGGGGCGCTCCGCAGCAGGCCCAGGACCAGCGGACGCAGTACGGGTGCGGCGGCCGGGCCCTGCTCCAGGCGCCGGTCGACGAAGGCCGCGGCGTGCGGGGCGTCCTCGGGGTGCCGCGCGAGGTGCTCCCGTACGAGGTCCCCGGCGCGGCGGGCCAGCGCGGGGGTGGTCAGCGCGGCCAGGGCGCGCAGCACCTCCCCGTCGGCGCGGGCGCGCAGGGCGTCGAACACCGCGTCCGGGTCGGGCAGTACGGGCAGGGCCGCGACCAGCGCGGAGGCGGGCAGCCGGGCGCCGCGCTCGGGGTCGCGGAAGCAGTCGAGGGCGTCGGCCAGGTGACGGGCCCGCGCCTGCGGGTCGCGCAGCAGGATCCCGAGGGCGCTGCCGTGCAGGGGGAGGTCACCGGGGCGGGCGAGGAGCGCCTCCGCGGCGTGGCGCAGCAGCTCCCGGTCGGCGGGGGTGCGGACGTGGGGGGCGGTGGCGAGCCCGTACGCGGCGGCGGCCACGCGCCGGCCGGGCCGCTCGTCGTGGGCCCAGCGGTCGACGGCGCGGGACAGCGCGGAGGGTTCGTCCTCGGCGAGGACGGCGAGCAGCTGGTCGGCGCGGGGGTGCGCGGCCTCGACGAGGGCCTCGGTGAGGTCGTCGGGGGCGAGGTGGCGGTGGGTGTGCAGCAGGGCCTGGGCGGCGGTGGCGACGGTGGCTCCGGGACGGCCGCGCAGCCGGCGTTCGTCGGTGAACCAGGCGCAGAGCAGGGGCAGGACGATCCTCGGGGCGCGGGCGAGGCGGCGTCCGGCGGCTTCGAGGTAGCGGTGGTCGGAGGGCAGCAGGCGGCGCAGCAGGTCGAGCCGGTCGGACTCGGGCAGTCGGAGCCGGTTCCAGAACCAGCCGCCGAAGTCCTCCGGGCCGGACCGTGCCACGTGCTCGGCGAGGGCGTGCAGGACGGGCAGGTGGGGGGTGGCGTCGGGGGCGCGCAGCAGGGTCGCGCGCAGCAGCCGGGCGGCCCACCAGAGGCGGTCGGGGTGGACGTCTCCCGGCGGGGCCTCGGCGAAGGCGTGGAGGGCGCCGACCAGCCGGGCCAGCGTCTCCCGGGTCTCGGCGTCCGGGAGCCGGCCCAGGGCTTCGAGGACGGGCCCGATGCGGTGGCGGGGCACGGGCGGGCCGGGGGCGGCGGGGCCGGAGTGCACGAGGGAGTCGAGGGCGGCGGTGACGTCGAGGTGGCAGGCCTGGAGCCAGTCGGAGAGCTCCTCGTGCGCGAAGCGGTAGCCGGGGCCGGCGGGGACGAGCAGGCCCTCGGTGAGGACGGCGGAGGCCCAGCCGGTGCGCCAGGGGAACAGCTCCTCGAAGGCGGCCCGGTCGAGCTGTCCCTGGCCGGGCCCCAGGCACCGCCGGGCGGCCTCGTGCACCCGCCCGCTCACCCGGGCGGCCAGCCGCCGCACCCCGGGGGCGTACAGGCCGTCGGGGGCGGGGCGCTCGCGGCCGGTGCCGGGCGGGCCCGCGCCGGGACCGGCGGTCCAGGAGCCGGACGTCCATCCCCCGGCGGTCCAGGCTTCCCCGGGTGGCGTGGCGGGGGTGGTGCGGTGGGGTGCGGCGGCCGGGCCGGGAGGCCTGCCGGGTGTCTCCCGTCGGGCGTCCGGAGCCGGGCCGGGAGCTGTGCCGGGAGGGGGGCCGGGAGGTGTGCCGGGTGGGGGCCGGTGGGGTTCGGGGTGGGGGGCGGTGGTGATGCGCAGGGCCACGCGGAGGGACAGGAGGTCCAGGTGGGCCGCGAAGATCTCGTCGCGCCCCGGGCGGCCCTCCGTGACCCCGGCCGCGCGGATGCCCGCGAGCAGGCCCAGGGTGAGGGGGTGGCGGGCGTCGGCCCCGCCCACGGCGTCCGGGGGGATGCCCAGACGGGCCCGGGCGGTGTCCGCCTCCTCCGGGGTGAGGTCGCCGACGGGCAGCGCGGGCGGCAGCCGCCGGGCGGGGCGTTCGGGGGTGTGCAGCAGCTCCGGCGGGTAGAGGGCGCCGGCCCGCTCCCAGTACTCCGGCCGGGCGGCGATCACCAGCCGGGCGCCGGTGCCGCACAGCCAGGCGGCGGTGGACACGGTCCAGGGCGCGAGGCGGTGCGCGAGGGCGGGCGGCATCTCCTCGGGGGAGTCCAGCACCACCAGCAGCGCCCGCCCGGCCGCGCCCGCCAGCCGGGCCACCCGCTCGGCCGTCCCCCGCTCCGCCGCCCCCGGTACGGACGCGGACGGCGCACCCACCCGCGCACCCGCCGCGACGATGCGGACCGCCTCCGCCAGCGCCCGCGTCACGGCGTCGGCCAGCGAGGCGTCGTCGGACCGCAGGTCGGCGCCGCGCAGCCAGAGGGTCGGCGCCGGGCGGGGGCCGCGGGCGCGGTCGGCGGCCAGGGCGGCGAGGGCGGTGGTGCGGCCGGTGCCGGGGTCGCCGACGAGGCCGAGGACGAGGTCCTGCCCGGAGGTGAAGGCGGTCAGTCCGGCGGCCAGGGCGGGACGGGCCACGGGCTCCGGCCGGGCGAAGGCGGCCGCGGAGGCGGCCGGAGGAACGGCCGGGAAGACGGCCGGGGGAAGGAGCGGGGGGAACGCCGCGCCGAGGGTGGTCGCGGTCAGCTCCAGCGCGCCGGCCAGGTTGAGGTCGGGGCCGTAACCCGGGACGGTGGCGCCGTTGCGCTCCAGCAGCGCCGCGAGGGGGCCGCCGGGTGCGGTGGCGGCGGCCGCGCGCAGGGGGACGGCGAAGCTGCCGGAGCGCCGCTCCGCCGTGAGAGCGGTGCCCAGGACCGCGAGCACCGCTCCCGTCTCCGCGTCGAGGACCGGCCCGCCGCAGGCCACCCCGCCGAGCCTGAGGGCGTCCCGGCCGTCCGTGCCGATCGCCAGCTCCACGGTGGCGGGCAGCACCCGCCGCAGGCCGGCCGCGGTGTAGCCCACCTCCGCGCCCGCTCCGAGCACCCGCGCCTGGCGCCAGCCCCGCGCGGGGAGGCGTACGTACGTTCCCGGAGGAATGGTCCCGCGCGCCGCCACCGGCAGCGGCCGCATCCCGAGCCCGTCGCTGGGCACCAGCGCGAGCCCGAGCTCCGGCAGGGCCGTCACCTCGGCGGCCTCGGTCCGCCAGGTCCGCCCCCCGGTCCCGTGCAGCACGACCCGCTCCAGGCCCGCGACGGCCTCGTGGCTGGTCAGCACCGTCCCGCGGTCGTCGGCCACGAAGCCGCTGCCCCGCGCGCCCCCGGCCGGATCGCGGATCGTCACGAGTTCCGCGGGCTCCGTGGGCGCCGTGGGCTCCGCCGGCTCCGCGGCTCCCCAGGGCGCGGCCCCGCAGCCCCTCGCACCACTTGTGACCTCGTCCGTCAACGCCGCACCACTCTCCCGCCACGGGACCCGTGGTCACGACGGTAGGCAAGTGAAGATCGGGGCGAAAAGCGCGCGGACCGAAAGCGCCCCCTTACGCTCCCTCCGTTCACTCCGAGCGCCTGCTCGGACGAGTGAACAACGGGCTCCGGGTGGATAGAGACCTATCCGAGGGGGGTCGTGGAGCGGTGAGCGGCGGTCCGTGCGCGCTCACCGCTCCACGTCGAAAAGATCCTCGCCGAGGGGCTCAGAAGAGCCTCGCCGAGGGGCTCAGACGAAGACCGCCAGGGACTTCGCCTTGCCGCCCTTGCTCTCGACGAGCCCGAGCAGCTGCCCCTGGGGCCCGTAGACGGCCACGGTCCGGCCGTCCTGGTACTCGTCCGGCATGTCGATCCGCACGCCGTTGGCGAGCAGCGAGGCCCGCCGGGCGTCCAGGTCCCAGCGCGCGAAAGCGGCCGCGGCCGCCTCGCCGATCGGCATGACGGTCAGCTCCTCCTGGAGCTGGTCCAGCGTGCGCGCCCGGTCGAGCTTGTACGGGCCCACCCGCGTGCGCCGCAGCGCCGTGAGGTGGCCGCCGACGCCCAGGTCGGCGCCCAGGTCGCGGGCGAGGGCGCGGATGTAGGTACCGCTGGAGCAGACCACGGAGACGACGAGGTCGACGACCTTGGTGCCGTCCTCGGCCTCCGCCTCGCGCATGTCGTACACCTGGAACGACGAGATCGTCACCGGACGGGCCGGGATCTCGAAGTCCTCGCCGTCGCGGGCGCGCTTGTAGGAGCGCACGCCCTTGATCTTGATGGCGCTGACCTTGGACGGCACCTGCATGATGTCGCCGGTCAGCTTGGCGATCCCCGCGTCCACGGCCTCCCGGGTGACCCCGGAGGCGTCCGCGGACGCGGTGATCTCGCCCTCGGCGTCATCCGTGAGGGTGTACTGCCCGAGGCGGATCGTCCCGAGGTACTCCTTCTCGGTCAGCGCGAGGTGGCCGAGGAGCTTGGTGGCCTTCTCTACGCCGAGGACGAGGACACCCGTCGCCATGGGGTCGAGGGTGCCGGCGTGGCCGACGCGGCGGGTCTTGGCGATCCCGCGCATCTTGGCGACCACGTCGTGCGAAGTGAAGCCGGACGGCTTGTCGACGATGACAAGGCCGTCCGGAGTCTTCCCTGCGTCGGTGCTCATTCCGCGGCTGCGTCCTCGTCGTCTTCTTCGCCCGGCTTCTTGTACGGGTCGGCCTCACCGGCGTACTGGGCGCCGGAGGAGACCTCGCGCACCTGGGCGTCGGAGGCGCGCGCCTTGTCGAGGAGGTCCTCGATGGTCTTGGCGTTCTCCGGGAGGGCGTCCGCGACGAAGGTCAGGGTGGGCGTGAACTTGGTCCCCGCCGCCCGGCCGACCGCGGAGCGCAGTACGCCCTTGGCGCTCTCCAGGCCCGCTGCCGCGCTGGCCCGGTCCTCGTCGTCGCCGTAGACCGTGTAGAAGACCGTGGCCTCCCGCAGGTCGCCGGTGACCCGGGTGTCGGTGATGGTCACGTGCGTGCCGAGGCGGGGGTCCTTGACTCCACGCTGCAGCTTCTGCGCCACCACCTCCCGGATGAGGTCCGCCAGCTTCTTCGCCCGCGCATTGTCGGCCACTGGTCCGTCTCCTTCTTCCTTGCAGACAAGCAATCAGTCTTCATCACCGTGGAACCGCCGTCTGACGGACAGCAGCTCCACTTCCGGACGCGCCGCGACCAGCCGCTCACAGCGGTCGAGTACGTCCGACACGAACCCCGCGTCCCCGCTCACCAGGGCGACCCCTATACGGGCCCTGCGGTGCAGGTCCTGGTCTCCCACCTCGGCCGCGCTCACGGAGAACTTGCGCTGGAGCTCGGCGACGATGGGCCGGACGACGGAGCGTTTCTCCTTCAGCGAATGGACGTCGCCGAGGAGCAGATCGAAGGACAGAGTCCCCACGTACATGCAGTTCCGGATATCCCGCCGGTGCGGGTTCGGTGGCCTGCCGGCCGTCGCTCGGCAGGGTCACCAGAACCGTACACGCAACGGCCGGGGCCGATCGACGGATATTCCGCCGACCGGCCCCGGTGTGCAGTTACGACACGGTGCGAACCGCCTCGCGCTTACGCGCGGGGCTTCTCGCGCATCTCGTACGTCGCGATGACGTCGTCGATCTTGATGTCGTTGAAGGAGCCGAGGTTGATACCGCCCTCGAAGCCTTCGCGGATCTCGGTGACGTCGTCCTTGAAGCGGCGCAGACCCGAGATGGTGAGGTTCTCGGCGATGACCTTGCCATCGCGCAGGAGCCGCGCCTTGGTGTTGCGCTTGACCTCGCCCGAGCGGACCAGGACACCGGCGATGTTGCCCAGCTTGGACGAGCGGAAGATCTCGCGGATCTCCGCCGTACCGAGCTCGACCTCTTCGTACTCCGGCTTGAGCAGACCCTTGAGGGCCGCCTCGATCTCCTCGATGGCCTGGTAGATCACCGAGTAGTACCGGACGTCGACGCCCTCGCGGTCCGCCATCTGCGCGGCACGGCCGACAGCGCGGACGTTGTAGCCGATGACGATGGCGTCGGAGCCCATCGCCAGCGAGATGTCGGACTCGGTGACCGCACCCACACCGCGGTGCAGGACGCGGATGTCAACCTCTTCGCCGACGTCGAGCTGGAGCAGCGAGGACTCGAGGGCCTCGACCGCACCGGACGAGTCGCCCTTGATGATGAGGTTGAGTTCCTGGACCAGACCGGCCTTGAGCACGGAGTCGAGGTCCTCGAGGGACACGCGACGGACGCGCTTGGCGAAGTTGGCGTTGCGCTCACGCGCAGCACGCTTCTCGGCGATCTGACGGGCGGTGCGGTCCTCGTCGACGACGAGGAAGTTGTCGCCGGCGCCGGGGACGTTGGTGAGACCCAGGACCAGGACGGGGGTCGACGGACCCGCTTCCTCGATGTTGTTGCCCTTGTCGTCGAGCATGGCGCGCACGCGGCCGTAGGCGTCGCCCACGACCATCGTGTCGCCGACGCGGAGGGTACCGCGCTGGACGAGGACGGTGGCGACGGCACCGCGGCCACGGTCGAGGTGGGACTCGATCGCAATACCCTGAGCGTCCTGCTCCGGGTTGGCACGCAGGTCGAGCGAGGCGTCGGCGGTGAGGACGACGGCCTCCAGCAGGGAGTCGATGTGCAGACCCTGCTTGGCGGAGATGTCGACGAACATCGTGTCGCCGCCGTACTCCTCGGCGACCAGACCGAACTCGGTGAGCTGACCGCGCACCTTGACCGGGTCGGCACCCTCGACGTCGATCTTGTTGACCGCGACGACGATCGGGACGCCGGCGGCCTTGGCGTGGTTCAGCGCCTCGATCGTCTGCGGCATGACGCCGTCGTTGGCCGCGACCACGAGGATCGCGATGTCGGTCGACTTCGCACCACGGGCACGCATGGCGGTGAACGCCTCGTGACCCGGGGTGTCGATGAAGGTGATCTTGCGGTCTTCACCGTTGACCTCGGTGCCCACCTGGTAGGCGCCGATGCCCTGGGTGATGCCACCGGCCTCGCCCGCGACGACGTTCGTCTTGCGGATGGCGTCGAGCAGGCGGGTCTTACCGTGGTCGACGTGACCCATGACGGTCACGACCGGCGGACGCGGCAGCAGGAACTCCTCGCCGCCCTCGTCCTCGCCGAACTCGATGTCGAAGCCCTCGAGCAGCTCGCGGTCCTCCTCCTCCGGGCTGACGATCTGAACCGTGTAGTTCATCTCGTCGGCGAGGAGCTGGAGGGTCTCGTCGGAGACGGACTGCGTGGCAGTGACCATCTCGCCGAGGTTCATCATGACCGCGACCAGCGACGCCGGGTTGGCGTTGATCTTCTCCGCGAAGTCGGTGAGGGACGCACCGCGCGACAGGCGAACGGTCTCGCCGTTGCCGCGGGGCAGCATCACGCCGCCCACGGACGGGGCCTGCATGGCCTCGTACTCCTGGCGCCTCTGACGCTTCGACTTGCGACCGCGACGGGCGGGCCCGCCGGGACGGCCGAACGCACCCTGCGTGCCACCACGGGCACCCGGGCCGCCGGGACGGCCACCGAAGCCGGGACGACCGCCGCCACCGGCGCCGGCCGGGCCGCCGCCGAAGCCGCCGCCACCCGGACGCGGGCCGCCGAAGCCGCCACCGGCCGGACGCGAGCCCGGACCGGCCGGACGGCCGGCGAAGCCGCCGCCGGGACGACCCGGACCGCCGGGACGGCCGGCGCCGCCCGGACCGGGACGGGGACCGCCGCCGGGACGGGGGCCGGGACCGCCGGCAGCGGGACGCTGCGGCATCATGCCGGGGTTCGGACGGTTGCCGCCGGGACCGGCCGGACGCGGAGCGCCGCCCTGGGGACGGGGCATGCCGCCCGGGGTCGGACGGGCGCCGCCGGGACCCTGCGGACGCGGGGCGCCGCCGGGGCCGGCCTGCGGACGCGGGGCACCCTGGCCGCCGGCGCCGGGGGCACCGGGACGCGGGGCGCCGGCCGGACGGGGCGCCTGCGGGCGCGCCATGCCGGTGGAGCCGCCGGACGTGAACGGGTTGTTGCCCGGACGGGGACCGGCCGGACGGGCGCCCTGCGGACGCGGGGCCGGAGCGCCGGGACGCGGGGCCTGGCCACCGGGGGTGGCGCCGGCCGGACGCGGGGCGCCGGGACGGGCACCCTGACCCGGGGCGGCCGGACGCTGCTGCGCCGGACGCGGGCCGGGGGACGCGGCGGGGCGCGCCGGAGCGGCCGGGGGCGCGGAGAACTCGGTCGCCACGGGAGCCGCCGGAGCGGGCTTCGGGGCGGCCGGAGCCTTGGGGCCGGGACGCGGGCCGGGAGCGGCCGGAGTCACCGGGGCGGGGGCCGCCGGAGCCTCGGCGGCGGCCGGCTTGGGGGCCGGTGCGCCGGGCTTGGGGGCAGGACGTGCCGCGGTCGCCGGGGAGGGCGCCGCGGGCTTGGCGGGCGCGGCCTTGCGGGGCGCGCCGGGCTTCGCAGCGGACTTGCCGGCGTTGCCGCCGGGCCCCTGCAGTGCGTCAGTCAACTTGCGTACAACCGGCGCCTCGATCGTCGAGGACGCCGAACGGACGAATTCACCGAGTTCTTGGAGCTTGGCCATGACGACCTTGCTCTCAACCCCGAACTCCTTGGCGAGTTCGTATACCCGGACCTTAGCCACTTCGCTCCTTTTAGGTCCGGGTTACGCCGGACCGTCGCTACTTCATGGGCGTACTCATCGCGTACTCATCGAGTGCTCATCGCAATCTCGACCTACTTCCAACTCGCGAGGTACCTGACCGCACGGGGTATCCGTGCCGTACTTCTTCTTACGGTGTCGCCACGGCCTGGACGGCCAGGGCATTGCGCAGTCCCTCCGTGTCGAGCGGTCCTGCGGACCGGAGGGCCCGGGGGAACGCTCTGCGGCGGACCGCCTGGTCGAGGCAGACCACGGCGGGATGCACGTACGCACCCCGGCCGGGCAGCGTACCGCGAGGATCAGGGACGCATGCGTCCCCGACCGCCACGATGCGCAGCAGATCGCTCTTGGCCGCTCGCTCCCGGCACCCCACACAGGTGCGTTCGGGGCATGCGCGGGCTTGCGTCCGGCCAGACACGCCTAAGTCTACCTCCCCGCACCGACCTCACCCCTTCAGGTGAAAAATCGAACGGATGTCGTTGTGATCCAGAAGGGTCCCCACGCACGGGGACCCCCTGTCTACCGGCCTCAAACGGTCGTCCGGTAGTGATTTATTCCCGCCGGTCAGGCGTCCGCGTCGGGCGCGGGCTCGGTGTCCGGCCGGATGTCGATGCGCCAGCCGGTGAGCCGCGCGGCGAGGCGGGCGTTCTGGCCCTCCTTGCCGATGGCCAGCGACAGCTGGTAGTCGGGGACGGTCACCCGCGCGGAGCGCGAGTCCCAGTCGACGACCTCGACCTTGCTCACCCGGGCGGGTGACAGCGCGTTCGCGACCATCTCCGCCGGGTCGTCCGACCAGTCGACGATGTCGATCTTCTCGCCGTGCAGTTCGGCCATGACGTTGCGCACGCGGCTGCCCATCGGGCCGATGCAGGCGCCCTTCGGGTTCAGGCCCGAACGGGTGGACCGGACCGCGATCTTGGTGCGGTGGCCGGCCTCGCGGGCGATCGCGGAGATCTCGACGCTGCCGTCGGCGATCTCCGGGACCTCCAGGGCGAAGAGCTTCTTCACCAGGTTCGGGTGGGTGCGCGACAGGGTCACGGACGGACCGCGGACGCCCTTCGCCACGCGCACGACGTACGCCTTCAGGCGGAGCCCGTGCGGGTACTCCTCACCGGGGACCTGCTCCTGCACCGGCAGGATGGCCTCCAGCTTGCCGATGTCGACCAGGACGTTCTTGGGGTCCTTGCCCTGCTGGACGACGCCGGTGATGACGTCGCCCTCGCGGCCGGCGAACTCGCCGAAGGTCAGGTCGTCCTCGGCGTCGCGCAGACGCTGGAGGATCACCTGCTTGGCGGTCGTCGCGGCGATACGGCCGAAGTCCGACGGGGTGTCGTCGAACTCCTTGGGCTCCTGCCCCTCCTCGAGATCGCGCGGGTCCTCGGTCGCCCACACGACCACGTGGCCGTTGGTGCGGTCCAGCACCACACGGGCGCGGCGGAAGCTGCCCTCGGTGCGGTGGTACGCGATGAGGAGGGCCGACTCGATCGCCTCGACGAGCAGGTCGAAGGAGATCTCCTTCTCCCGGACCAGACCCCGCAGGGCACTCATGTCGATGTCCACGGCTACGCCTCCTCTTCCTTCTTGTCCTTGCGGTTGAACTCGATCTCGACACGCGCCTTGGCGATGTCGGTGAACGCGATGCGGCGGGCGGTCGCCTTGCGGCCCTTCACACCCGGGACTTCGAGGTCCAGGCCCTCGTCGTCGACGTCGAGGATGCGGGCGATGAGTTCCCCGCCCTCGGCCAGCTGGAACTTCACGAGGCGGCCCGTGGCCCGGACGTAGTGGCGGTGCTCGCTGAGCGGGCGGTCCGCGCCCGGGGAGCTGACTTCGAGGACGTACTCGTCCTCGCCCATCACGTCGGAAGCGTCGAGCGCGTCGGAGGCCTCACGGCTCAGCTCGGCGCACGCGTCCAGTTCCACGCCTTCGTCGGAATCCACGACGATCCTCAGCATCCGGCGCCTGCCCGCCTTGGAAAGCTCGATCTCCTCGAGGTCCAGGCCCTTGGCGGCGACGAGCGGCTCCAGCAGTCCGCGCAGCCTGTCGCTCTGGGTGGTGCTCATCCGGGTGACTCCTCGGCCGCGTGTGCTGTTGTGGTTTTCCGTCGCGTGTCAGGTCAAAGGGTATCCGGTCGCGGAGGGTGTTGCCGTCCGCGCCGCCGGGCGGACCCCCGGGTACCGTGATCACACCTTGCCCCGCCATCACCCCGAGGACGTCACCGTGCCCTGGTCCTTGCCTTCGAGGCCCTCGCCCTCACGCAGGAGCGTGCTCACCGGAGCCGCCGCGGCGGCCGCCGGGTCCGTGCTGGTCACCGGGTGTTCCGGCGGAGGCGGGACGGCCGGCGCGGACAGCGGGATTTCACTCGAACGGCGGATGCGGGAGGGCGCCGTCCGTGACAGCGAGCGGCTGCTGGAACGTTACGACGCCACCGTGGCCGTCCATCCCGATCTGTCCGGCCGGCTCGCGCCGCTGCGCGCGGCCGTCGCCGCCCACACCGGGGCCCTCGCCCTCACCACCCCCAAGGCGAGCCCGGCGCCCTCCCGGGCGGCGGCGTCCCCGTCCGGCTCCCCGTCCCCGTCGCCCAGCGCGCCGGCGGCCGGGCGGGCGGAGGTCCCGGCGAAGCCCGCCGAGGCCCTGAGCGCCCTCGCGGACGCCGAGCGGAGCCTGTCCGAGGCCCGGACCATCGCCCTGGCCGGCGCCCCCGGCGAGCTGGCCCGGCTGCTGGCCTCGGTGGCCGCCTGCGGGGCCGTCCACGCCTACCTGCTGACCTCGAACCCGGGAGCCTCCTCGTGAACACCGCCGTGAAGCCCTCCCCCTCCCCCGGTGGCCGCGCCCTGGAGGCCGCCCAGGCGGCGCTGGCCGCCGAGCACGCGGCGACGTACGGGTACGGGGTCATCGGCGCCCGGATCGACCCCGCCCGGGCGACCGAGGCCCGGGAGGCGTACGGCCAGCACCTCTCGCGCCGCGACCGGCTCACCCGCACCGTGCGGGAGCTGGGCGGCGCGCCCCGGCCGTCGGAGGCGGCGTACGCCCTGCCGTTCGAGGTGCGGTCCGGGGACGACGCCGAGCGGCTGGCCGCCGACATCGAGGACCGGGTGGCGGGCGCGTACTCGGACCTGGTCCGGGCGGCGGACGGCCAGTTGCGCCGCGACGCGGCTGACGCGCTGAGCGCCGCGGCCGTGCGCGCGGCACGCTGGCGCGGGGTCGGCGTAGCCTTCCCTGGGCTCACCGAACGCTCGGACGGGGCCCGTACCGGCTGAAAGGGACCACGCACGCATGGCTTTCGAACCGCCGCAGCGGCTCGTACGGGCGCTCGGCGAGCCGCCGCGCACAGCGCAGGACACGCAGTGGCTGGAGCGGCTGCCCGAACTCGCCAAGGAGGCGCTGGAGCGGCGGGACGTGGTGTTCCAGCGGGCCCTGGCGCCCGGCGGCCGCAGCAGCCTGGTGATGCTGGTCCGCTACGCCGACGGCACCCCGGCCGCCCTGAAGCTGGCGCCCCCGGGGGCCCGGCCCGACCGTGAGCTGGCCGCGCTCGCCCACTGGGGCGGCTTCGGCGCGGTACGGGTGCTGGACTCGCGCCACCACGAGGACGACGGCGCCCTCCTGCTGGAGCGGCTGCAGGCGGACGTCTCGCTGCGCTCGCTCCCGGAGGCCAAGGCCCTGCTGGAGGCCTGCGGCACGCTGCGCCGCCTCTGGGTGCGCCCGCCGGCCGGCCATCCCTTCGAGACGGTGGCCGAGCGCACGGCCGCGCAGTCCGAGGCCCTTCACGCGGCGCCCCCGGAGGCCCGGGCCCTCGCGGACGCCGCCCTGGACCTCCTCCCGCAGCTGACCGCCCATCCGCCGGAGGAACTCCTGCTGCACGGGAACTTCCGCCAGGGCAAGGTGCTGGCGGGCGAGCGGGCGCCGTGGCTGACGGTGGGTCCGGACCCGCTGGTCGGCGAACGGGCCTACGACCTGGCCCGGCTGGTGCGTGACCGGCTGGAGGACCAGGTCGCCTCGTCGGCGGGGGCCTCGGGGGCGCGGCGGCGGGTGAACAAGCTCGCCGACTCGCTGGAGGTGGACCGGGAGCGGCTGCGCGGCTGGACGGTGTTCCGGGCCGTGGAGTCCGGGGTGCGCGCGCTGGCCGCGGGGCGGCGGCGGGATGCCGAGCTGCTGCTGGAGTTCGCGGCCTGGCTGTAGGGCATACCTTAGTAAAAGGTGCATGTCCGGCAGGGGGCCGTCATGGTCGAGGAGCTGCTGACAGCGGGAATCGCCGCCGCCGCGGGCGTCGCGGTCTACCTGGGCGCCGCCGCGCGGGTGGTGAAGCAGTACGAGCGCGGGGTCGTCTTCCGGTTCGGCCGGCTCCGGGAAGGGATCCGCCCGCCCGGCTTCACGATGATCCTCCCGGTGGCGGACCGCCTGCACAAGGTGAACCTCCAGATCGTCACCCTGCCGATTCCCGCGCAGGAGGGCATCACCCGGGACAACGTCACGGTCCGGGTGGACGCGGTCGTCTACTTCAAGGTGGTCGACCCGGCGAGTGCGATCATCGCGGTGGAGGACTACCGCTTCGCCGTCTCGCAGATGGCGCAGACCTCCCTCCGCTCGATCATCGGCAAGAGCGACCTGGACGACCTCCTGTCGAACCGCGAGAAGCTGAACCAGGGTCTCGAACTCATGATCGACAGCCCGGCGATGGGCTGGGGCGTCCAGATCGACCGCGTGGAGATCAAGGACGTCTCCCTGCCGGAGACGATGAAGCGCTCCATGGCACGCCAGGCGGAGGCGGACCGCGAACGCCGCGCCCGCGTGATCAACGCGGACGCGGAGCTCCAGGCCTCGCACAAACTGGCCGAGGCGGCGGCCGTCATGTCGGACCAGCCGGCGGCCCTCCAGCTGCGCCTGCTCCAGACGGTGATCGCGGTCGCGGCGGAGAAGAACTCCACCCTGGTCCTCCCCTTCCCGGTGGAACTCCTCCGCTTCCTGGAACGGGCGACCCCCTCCGGGGACCCCCCGCCCCACCCGGAGCCGCCCGGCGCGTCCGGGCCCGCCGGGCCACCGGAGCCGCCCGGTCCGCCCGAGGCGGCGCTCCCACCGGCCGGCCCGGCGCCCGGCTGAGGACCGAGGACCGTTACGCGGGGCCCGCTCCCCGCTCCTCCCCGGCGGCCGCCTACCGCAGCCGCCCCAGCGCCTCCTCCAGCGGCAGCTCCTGCCGTACCCCGGTCCGGCGGTCCTGGAGTTCGACGACGCCCTCGCCCGCCCGGCGTCCCGCGACCAGGATCCACGGCACGCCGATCAGCTCCGCGTCGGTGAGCTTCACCCCCGGCGAGACCCCGGCCCGGTCGTCCAGCAGGACCCGCTTCCCGGCAGCCGCGAGGGCCTGCGCCGCCTGCTCGGCCAGCGCCAGCGGCCCGGCCTTGCCCGCCGCCACCACGTGCACGTCGGCCGGGGCCACCTCCGCCGGCCAGCACAGCCCGCGCTCGTCCGCCGTCTGCTCGGCCAGCGCGGCCACCGCCCGCGAGACGCCGATGCCGTACGAGCCCATCGTGACCCGTACCGGCTTGCCCTGCGGGCCGAGCACGTCCAGCCCGAAGGCGTCGGCGTACTTCCGTCCCAGCTGGAAGATGTGCCCGATCTCGATGGCCCGGTCCAGCCGCAGCCCCGCACCGCACCGCGGGCAGGGGTCGCCGGGCTCCACGACGACCACGTCCAGGTACCGGTCCACCTCGAAGTCACGCCCGCACACCACGTTCCGCGCGTGCGTGTCGGCCTTGTTGGCCCCGGTCACCCAGGACGTCCCCGGCGCGACCCGGGGGTCGGCCAGGTAGGGGAACTTCTCCAGCCCCTGCGGGCCCACGTAGCCCCGTACCAGATCGGGCCGCCCCGCGAAGTCCTCCGCCGTCACCAGCTCGACCACCGCCGGGGCCAGGTGCTCCCCGAGCTTGCCGAGGTCGACCTCCCGGTCACCCGGCACGCCCACCGCCGTGATCTCCCCGTCGACCTTCACCAGGAGGTTCTTCAGCGTGGCGGAGGCGGGAACGCCGAGGTGGGCCGCGAGGGTCTCGATCGTGGGTGTGTCCGGGGTCGGGATCTCCTCCATCGCCGCGTGCGCGACGCCGGGCACGGCGGCCGGGACGAAGACGACCGCCTCCGTGTTCGCCGCGTAGTCACACTCCGGGCAGTCCACGAACGTGTCCTCGCCCGCCCCGGCCGGCGCCAGGAACTCCTCGGACGCCGAGCCGCCCATCGCGCCCGACACGGCCGACACGATCCGGTGGTCGAGGCCGAGCCGCTCGAAGATCCGTACGTACGCCTCGCGGTGGAGCCGGTAGGACTCCGCGAGCCCTTCCTCCGTGATGTCGAAGGAGTACGAGTCCTTCATCTGGAACTCGCGCCCGCGCAGCACCCCGGACCGGGGCCGGGCCTCGTCGCGGTACTTGGTCTGGATCTGGTAGAGCATCACGGGCAGGTCCTTGTAGGACGTGCACTGGTCCTTCACCACGAGGGTGAAGATCTCCTCGTGGGTGGGGCCGAGCAGGTAGTCCGCGCCCTTGCGGTCCCTGAGCCGGAACAGCAGGTCCCCGTACTCCGACCAGCGGCCGCTGACCTCGTACGGCTCCCGGGGCAGCAGCGCCGGCAGCAGCACCTCCTGCGCTCCGATGGCGTCCATCTCCTCGCGGACGACGCGGGAGACGGCGTCGAGGACCTTCTTGCCGAGCGGCAGCCAGGTCCACACCCCGGCGGAACTGCGCCGCACGTAGCCGGCGCGGACGAGCAGCCGGTGGCTGAGGGTCTCGGCGTCGGCCGGGTCCTCGCGGAGGGTCTTGGCCATGAGGCGGGACATGCGCTGCACGTGTTGCGTTGACATGCGGCGAGGCTATCGGGACGGCAACGGCCCGGGTACCGGATTCAGCCCCGCAGCAGCGGCAGCGGGGCGCCCATGACCGCGTACGGGAGGCTCGCGCTCGGGAAGTGGACCTTGCGGGCCAGGTCCCGGTAGCCGAGGGCGCCGTAGAGGCCTCGGGCCGGGCTGTCGGTGTCGATGGCGGAGAGGATCGAGCGCGGTTCGGCGGCGGTGTCGGTGATCCGGGTGATCAGGGCGCGGCCGACGCCCCGGCCCTGGAAGCCGGGGTGGACGTGCAGCTCGGTGATCACGAAGGAGTGGTCGAGCCAGTGCGCGGAGCCGTTGGCCCGCAGGTAGGGCTCGACGATGGTGGACCACCAGTGGGCCCGGTCGTTGGGCATCCCGTAGACGAACCCGGCGAGGGCCCCGTCGTCGGTGAAGGCGCCGAGCGCGCGGGCGCCCCGGCAGGTCATGTGGCGCTGGACGATGTAGCGCCGGATGCCGACCTCCTCCTCGCTGAGCCCGAAGGCCACGGCCTGCACCCGCAGGGCCTCGTCCACGCGGGCGGCGAGGTCGAGGGGCCCGATGCGCAGTCCAGCGGGGCGTGCGGGGTCGTCGCCCCCGGGGGTAGGCAGCATGCGGCCGACCTTACTGCGGGGTACACCCGCTCCGGTACGGCTTCCCGGACGAAACCGGCCGCTCCCGGCGGTGCGTTGCCACAGCCGCCGCCCGCACCGGCCCGCTCACCCCGCCACAGCGCACACCAGCCCCGCCCGGCCGGAACGCCCACCGGCTCAGAACAGCACGCTCATGAACGCCCCCACCTCGCGGAAGCCCACCCTGCGGTAGGCGGCGCGTGCGGCGGTGTTGAAGTCGTTGACGTAGAGGCTGACCACGGGGGCCACGTCGCGCAGGGCGAACTCCACCACGGCCGCCATGCCGGTCTCGGAGTGCCCCCGGCCGCGGAACTCGGGGGCCACCCAGACGCCCTGGATCTGGCAGGCCTGTGCGGTGGCGGCGCCGATCTCGGCCTTGAAGACGACCTTGCCGTCCTCGACGCGGGCGAAGGAGCGGCCGCTGCCGACCAGTTCGGCGACGCGGGCCTGGTAGAGCAGGCCGCCGTCCCCGGCGAGCGGGGAGATGCCGACCTCCTCGGTGAACATGGCCACGCAGGCGGGCATGATCAGGTCCATCTCGTCCTTGCGGACCCGGCGCACCAGCGGGTCGGGCGTGACCTCGGCGGAGGGCCGTTCGGTGGCCATGAGCGGCTGGTGGGCACGGACGTCGCGGGCGGGGCCCCAGCTGGGTTCGAGGAGCTTCCACAGCAGCCGGGTGGCCTCGGCCGGGCCGACGATGGAGGAACAGCGGCGGCCGGTGCGGCGGGCCCGGTCGGCGAAGCCCCGGACGGCGTCGGGGCCGGCGCAGACGGGGACCAGGTTGGCGCCCGCGTAGCACAGGGAGCGGAGTTCGCCGCCGGAGTACCAGCCCCACATCTCGCCGCCCAGGCGCCAGGGGTCGAGCCCGGCGACCTGGACCCGGGAGGTGACGAAGGCGTTCTCGACCGGCTCGCGTCCGAGGATGGCGAGCGCGGCGTCCAGATCACTGGGTTCAAGGACCCGGGTGGTGGTCTGAGTCAACACTGGGGCCTCACCGTGCAGGTCTGCTGATCTCCGCACTGTACCCGCCGGGGCGCGGCGATGCCGTCTCCCGCGGGTCACGAAAGGGCCCCGGCCCCGGGCCCCCACAGGGGGCACGGGGCCGGGGCCGTTGCCGCTCGGGCGGCCGGGTCTCAGACGCCGATGGCGACGCTGGGCTCGCCGGAGGCGACGCCGTCCTTCTCCATCTGCTCGGCGATCTTCAGCGCCTCTTCGATGAGGGTCTCCACGATCTTGGACTCGGGGACGGTCTTGATGACCTCGCCCTTGACGAAGATCTGGCCCTTGCCGTTGCCCGAGGCGACGCCGAGGTCGGCCTCGCGGGCCTCGCCGGGGCCGTTGACGACGCAGCCCATGACGGCGACGCGCAGCGGCACGGTCATGCCGTCCAGGCCCGCCGTGACCTCTTCGGCCAGCTTGTAGACGTCGACCTGGGCGCGGCCGCAGGAGGGGCAGGAGACGATCTCCAGGCGGCGGGGCTTGAGGTTCAGCGACTCCAGGATCTGGTTGCCGACCTTGACCTCCTCGACCGGCGGCGCGGAGAGGGAGACGCGGATGGTGTCACCGATGCCCTCGGAGAGCAGCGCGCCGAAGGCGACGGCGGACTTGATGGTGCCCTGGAAGGCGGGGCCGGCCTCGGTGACGCCGAGGTGCAGCGGGTAGTCGCACTGGGCGGCGAGCTGGCGGTAGGCGTTGACCATGACGACCGGGTCGTTGTGCTTGACCGAGATCTTGATGTCGCCGAAGCCGTGCTCCTCGAAGAGGGAGGCCTCCCACAGCGCGGACTCGACGAGCGCCTCGGGGGTGGCCTTGCCGTACTTCTTCAGCAGGCGTGCGTCGAGGGAGCCGGCGTTGACGCCGATGCGGATCGGCGTGCCCGCCTCCTTGGCGGCGTACGCGATCTCCTTGACCTTGTCGTCGAACTGCTTGATGTTGCCCGGGTTGACGCGGACGGCGGCGCAGCCGGCGTCGATCGCGGCGAACACGTACTTGGGCTGGAAGTGGATGTCGGCGATGACCGGGATCTGCGACTTCTTGGCGATCACGGCGAGCGCGTCGGCGTCGTCCTGCGTGGGGCAGGCGACGCGGACGATCTGGCAGCCGGACGCGGTCAGCTCGGCGATCTGCTGGAGGGTGGCGCCGATGTCGGAGGTCCGGGTGGTGGTCATCGACTGCACCGAGACGGGTGCGTCGCCTCCGACGGCCACGGAACCGACCTGGATCTTGCGGCTGACCCGTCGGTCGGCAAGCTTCGTCGGCACGGACGGCATTCCGAGAGAGATGGCAGTCATCTGCTGTGCAACCCCAAGGTGTGGATCGAGGTCCCGAGATCGGCGGGCTCCGGCCTTTGAGGTTACGCCAATGCGCGCGTGCCCCTCGCATCCGAGGGGGCGGCGCCACCCGAACGTAGGGAGCCGGGCACGCTGCGTGCCCGGCTCCGTCGTCGAGGGGGGTGGGACCCCCACCCCTAGTTGATCTTGATCGGGTTGACCACGTCGGCGACGAGGACCAGCAGGGTGAAGCAGACGAAGACGCCCGCGACCACGTACGCGGCCGGCATCAGCTTCGCCACGTCGAAGGGGCCGGGGTCGGCGCGCCGGAAGACCTTCGCCACGGTGCGGCGGACGGACTCCCACAGGGCGCCGGCGATGTGGCCGCCGTCCAGCGGGAGCAGCGGGAGCATGTTGAACAGGAACAGCGAGAGGTTGAACCCGGCCAGCAGGTTGAGGAAGAAGACCAGCTGGTACTGGGCGGGGATGTCCAGGTTGAAGATCTGGCTGCTCACCCGGGCCGCGCCGACGACGCCCATGGGGCTGTCCTGCTTGCGCTCGGCGCCGTTGAAGGCGGCGTTCCACAGGTCCGGGACCTTGCCGGGGAGGTCGACGAGGGACTGGACGCCAGCCTCCATCATCTCGCCCATGCGGCTGACGGACTGGCCAAAGGTCTGCGGGACGTAGCCGACGGCGGGGGCGAAGCCTAGGAAGCCGGCGGTGACGTACTGGTCCTTGACGTAGCGGCCGTCGGCGTCGGTCTTGGCGACCTTGTTCTCGATCAGGTTGGCGTGCAGGTCGAGGCGGTGCCCGGCCCGCTCGACGGTGATGGTCGCGGGGCCGGTGGTGGCGCGGATGTCCTTCTGGAGGACGGACCAGTCGCTGACCGGGCGGCCGTTGAAGGCGACGATCTTGTCCTCGGCCCGCAGGCCGGCGGCCTTGGCCGGGGCGGCCGGGTCGCCCGGGGCGCACTTGTCGCGCTTCTCGCTCTGCTGGATGACGCAGTCGGAGACCGAGCTGACGACGGTGGTCTGGGTGTTGAGCCCGAAGGTCATCAGGGTGGTGAGGAAGATCGCCACGGCCAGGACCAGGTTCATGAACGGTCCGGCGAACATCACGATGACGCGCTTCCACGGCCTGCGCGTGTAGAAGAGGCGGCTCTCGTCCCCGGGCTGGAGCTCCTCGTACGCGGCCGAGCGGGCGTCCTCGATCATCGACCGGAACGGCGAGGTCGAGCGCGCGGTGACCTTGCCGTCGTCCCCGGGCGGGAACATCCCGATCATGCGGATGTAGCCGCCCATCGGGATGGCCTTGATGCCGTACTCGGTCTCGCCCTTCCGGCGCGACCAGACGGTCGGCCCGAAGCCGACCATGTACTGGGGCACCCGGATGCCGAAGAGCTTGGCCGTGGAGAGGTGGCCGAGCTCGTGCCACGCGATGGAGACCAGCAGGCCGAACGCGAAGAGCACGACCCCGAGCACCGTCATCAAAGCCGTCATGCGCCCTCCTCCACGGCGGCCCCTGCCGCCAGCTCCCGGGCCCGGGCCCTGGCCCAGGTCTCCGCTTCGAGGACGTCCTGGACGGTGAGGGAAGTTCCCGACCGCGGCGTCCCGTGCTCATCGACCACTGCGGAGACCGTATCCATGATTGCTGTGAACGGCAGCCTGCCCGCGAGGAAGGCCTCGACGCACTCCTCGTTCGCGGCATTGAAGACGGCGGGGGCGGTTCCGCCCAGGGTGCCCACGTGCCGCGCGAGGCCGACGGAGGGGAAGGCCTCGGTGTCCAGCGGGAAGAACTCCCAGGTGGAGGCCTTGGTCCAGTCGAAGGCGGGGGCGGCGTCGGGGACCCGCTGCGGCCAGCCGAGGCCGATCGCGATCGGACCGCGCATGTCCGGCGGGGTGGCCTGGGCGAGGGTGGAACCGTCCGAGAACTCGACCATCGAGTGGACGTACGACTGGGGGTGGACGACGACCTCGATGCGGTCGAAGGGGATGTCGTAGAGCAGGTGCGCCTCGATGACCTCCAGCCCCTTGTTGACCAGGGTGGCGGAGTTGATCGTGATGACCGGGCCCATGGCCCAGGTGGGGTGCGCGAGGGCGTCCTGGACGGTGACCTTCGCCAGCTCCGCGCGGGTGCGGCCGCGGAAGGGGCCGCCGGAGGCGGTGACGACCAGCTTGCGGACGTCGGCGCGGGTGCCGGCGGCCAGCGCCTGGAAGAGGGCCGCGTGCTCGGAGTCCACGGGGATGATCTGGCCGGGGGCGGCGAGCGCCTTGACCAGCGGGCCGCCGACGATCAGCGACTCCTTGTTGGCCAGCGCGAGGGTCCGGCCGGCGCGGAGCGCGGCGAGGGTGGGCGCGAGACCGATGGAGCCGGTGATGCCGTTGAGGACGGTGTGGCAGGGCGAGGCGGCGAGGTCGGTCGCGGCGTCGGGCCCGGCGAGGATCTCGGGCAGCGCCTCGGAGGGCCCGTACGCGCTGCTCAGCGCCTCCTTCAGAGCCGGGACGGCGTCCTCGCGGGCGACGGCCACGGCCCGCACCCGCAGCTTGCGGGCCTGCTCGGCCAGCAGGGCGACGCGGCCGCCCGCGGCGGACAGCGCGGTGACCCGGAAGCGGTCCGGGTTGCGCAGGGCGAGGTCGATGGCCTGGGTGCCGATGGACCCGGTCGACCCGAGGATGACGATGTCCCGGCGGCCGGCCGCGGCGTCGAAGAGGAGGTGCGGGTCGGCGAGGGGGGCTGGACTGTCGCTCATGCCCCCCATTGTTGCCGCTCCTCAGGGCCGCTTGGACACGGAGTCCCCGTCCGTGACCCGGGCGAGGAGTTCGGGGAGGGTGCCGGCGAAGTCGGGCAGGGCGCGGGCGGCGCGCCACCAGGCCTCCACGTCGTCCCCGAGGGCCGCGTCGAAGAGCCGGTCGGCCTCCGCGCGGGCGGCGAGCACGGCGGCCGGGCGGTCGTGGCGGTCGGGGTGGCCGATGTCGCCGAGCCACTGGTCCTCGTCGAGCGCCCAGCAGGCCGGGACCTTGTGCCGGACGACGTCGGCGCCGGTGAGCAGCGAGCGGTCGAGGCAGTCGCGGACCCAGCGGACGTCCTCGGCGGCGGTGTCCATCGGCACGGCGAGGCTGACCAGGGCCAGTTCGCGCTCCCAGGCCCCGGCGGGCTCCAGCGGGGCCGTCTCCGGGGCGAGGTGGCGTACGGCGCGGGCCAGCGCCGGGTCGTGCCGGACGGCGCCGGGCGCGGCCGGGACTCCGGCGGCCAGCGCGGCCGCGAGCTCGGGCAGGGTGCCGGGGAAGCCGGCGGCGCGGCGGGGCAGTTCGGCCCAGAGCCGGGGGTCCTCGCCGAGCGGGCGGCGCAGGGCGCGGTGCACGGCCGACTGCATCTCGGCCTGCTCGGGCAGGTTCCAGCGCAGGCCGCGGGTGACGGGGAGGTGGCCGAGGAGCAGGGTGTGGGCGGCGGGGGCCACGTGGGCGACGAGCTCGTCGCAGGTCAGCAGGCCCATGCGGACGGCGCGGACGGCGGGCCGGTACCAGTGGCGCCCGTACGTCCGCCCGCCGCGCGCGTCGAGCAGTGCGAGGCAGGCCCGCCGGGGCAGGCCGCCCGCCAGCAGCAGTGCCTCGACGGCGCCGGGCGGCAGCGGGGCGCGGGCGTGCTCGCGCAGCAGCTCCCCGGGGTCGAGGTCGTGCGGCATGCGCAGCAGGATCAGCGCGGTGCGGGGGCGGCGGGCGTGGCGGCGCAGCAGGGTGGTCAGCTCGCCGGTGGTGAAGGGGCCGGGGCCCACCGCGTGGAGCAGTTCGGGCGAGGGCCGGCGGGCGGCGTAGAGCGCGGGGCCGGGGAGGCCGGGCAGGGGACGGCCGACGACGTGCGGGTTGCGGGCGATGTAGTGCCGGTCGGCGTCGGTGCCGTGGCGCAGCAGCAGGGTGACGGCGGCGGCGGGCAGCCACTGGTCGCGGCACAGGTACTTGGGGACGGGGGCGTCGAGCCGGTCGATGAGGGCGGCGACGACGTGGTGCGGTGCGTGGCGCAGCAGGTGCGCCACGCACCGGGCCAGCTCCCGGCTGGCCCGGTCCTCCTCGGCCGTCGGCATCGTCCTCGTCCGCCTCGTGCTCGTGCCCGTGCTCGTACGTCCGTCCGAACAATGCCGATGATGGCAGGTCAGCGCAGCGGACGGTGAACGTTTTTCCGCGTGGAGGGTCCCGGTTCGGCGTCGGCGATCCAGGGGCCGTCGCCGGAGGGGTCGAGGACCCCCTCCTCCAGCCAGGTGTAGGTGCCGGAGAGGACGCCCTTGACGACCTTGGCGTCGAGGTCGTCGGTGTTGGCCCACAGCCGGCCGAAGAGCTCCTCGACGCGCAGCCTGGACTGCCGGCAGAAGGCGTCGGCCAGCTGGTAGGCCTCACGGCCGTGGTCGCCGGTGGCGCGCAGGTGCTCGGCGCGCACGCAGGCCGCGCTCATCGCGAAGAGTTCGGCACCGATGTCGACGATCCGCCCGAGGAAGCCCTGTTTGGTCTCCATGCGGCCCTGCCAGCGGGACATGGCGTAGAAGGTCGAGCGGGCGAGTTTGCGGGCGCCGCGCTCGACGTAGCGCAGGTGGGTGGCGAGGTCGGGGTGGCCGGCCGGGTGGAACTCGCGGTAGGTGCCGGGGAGCTGGCCGGGGCCGGCGGCGAGTTTGGGCAGCCAGCGGGCGTAGAAGCCGGCGGCGCGGGCGCCCGCCTTCGCCTTGTCGCCGAGGGCCTTGTCGGGGTCGATGAGGTCGCCGGCGACGGAGAGGTGGGCGTCGACGGCCTCGCGGGCGATCAGCAGGTGCATGATCTCGGTGGAGCCCTCGAAGATCCGGTTGATGCGCAGATCGCGCAGGAGCTGCTCGGCGGGGACGGCCCGTTCGCCGCGCGCTGCGAGGGAGTCGGCGGTCTCGAATCCGCGTCCGCCGCGGATCTGGACCAGCTCGTCGGCCATCAGGCAGGCCATCTCGGAGCCGTAGAGCTTGGCGAGGGCGGCCTCGATGCGGATGTCGTTGCGGTCCTCGTCGGCCATCTGGGAGGCGAGGTCGACGACGGCCTCCAGGGCGAAGGTGGTGGCCGCGATGAAGGAGATCTTGGCGCCGACGGCCTCGTGCCGGGCGACCGGGCGGCCCCACTGCTCGCGGACGCCGGACCACTCGCGGGCGATCTTCAGGCACCACTTGCCGGCGCCGACGCACATGGCGGGCAGGGAGAGCCGTCCGGTGTTCAGGGTGGTCAGCGCGATCTTGAGGCCGGCGCCCTCGGGGCCGATCCGCTGGGAGGCGGGCACCCGGACGCGGTGGAAGCGGGTGACGCCGTTCTCCAGGCCGCGCAGGCCCATGAAGGCGTTGCGGTGCTCGACGGTGATGCCGGGCGAGTCGGCCTCGACGACGAAGGCGGTGATCCCGCCCCGGTGGCCCTCGGACTTCGGCACCCGGGCCATGACGACGAGCAGGTCGGCGACCACCCCGTTGGTGGTCCACAGCTTCACCCCGTCGAGGAGGTAGGAGCCGGGGTCCTCGGGGTCCGGGACGGCGGTGGTGGCCAGGCGCGCCGGGTCGGAGCCCACGTCGGGCTCGGTCAGCAGGAAGGCGCTGATCGCGGTGGTGGCGCAGCGGGGCAGGTAGGCGTCCTTCTGCTCCTTGGTGCCGAACATCTTCAGCGGCTGGGGCACGCCGATGGACTGGTGGGCGGAGAGCAGGGCGCCGATGGCCGGGCTGACGGAGCCGATGAGGGCGAGCGCCTTGTTGTAGTACACCTGGGTGAGGCCCAGGCCCCCGTACTCGGGGCTGATCTTCATCCCGAGGGCGCCGAGCTCCTTGAGCCCGCGCACGGTCTCGTCGGGGATCCGCGCCTCGCGCTCGATGCGCTGCCCGTCGATCTCGTTCTCGCAGAACTCCCGCAGCCGGGCCAGGAAGGCCTCGCCGCGCCGGACGTCCTCGGCGGCGGGGAGCGGATGGGGGTGGATCAGGTCGAGCCGGAAGCGGCCGAGGAAGAGCTCCTTGGCGAAGCTGGGTTTGCGCCAGTCCTGTTCCCGGGCCGCTTCCGCGACCTGCCGGGCCTCGCGCTCGGTCACCTTGGGCTGTACGGGCTGTGTTGCCGACATCCGGGTCCTCACCTCGCCGCATCGGGGGCTGCCGATCGGTTGCGTGGGAGTCGTACCCGTTTCGGGCGCCGGGGATTCGGGGCGCGCGGCAAAAGGGGGACGGCCGGAGCCCCCGCACAGTAGGCTCCGGCCGTCGGTCTGTGACCGTACGAGTCGGTCAGATGTCGAGGCCCGTGAGGACCAGGACGCGCTCGTACGTGTAGTCGTCCATCGCGTAGCGGACGCCCTCGCGGCCCACACCGGACTGCTTGACACCGCCGTACGGCATCTGGTCGGCGCGGTACGAGGGGGCGTCGCCGATGATCACGCCGCCGACCTCGAGCTCGCGGTGGGCGCGGAAGGCCACCTGGACGTCGCGGGTGAAGACACCGGTCTGGAGACCGAACTTCGAGTCGTTGACGGCGGCGAACGCCTCGTCGGTGTTCTCGACCCGGGTGATGGTCAGGACCGGGCCGAAGACCTCCTCGGTGGCGAGCTTGACGCCGGCCGGGACCTCGGCCAGGACGGTCGGCTCGACCGTGGCACCGTCGCGCTTGCCGCCGGTGAGCAGCTTGGCGCCGGCGGAGACGGCCTCGTCCACCCAGGACTCGACGCGCTTGGCGGCGTCCTCGGAGACCAGCGGGCCGACGTCGGTGGCGTCGTCGGCGGGGTCGCCGGTGACCTGGGCCTGGACCTTCGCGACGACCTTCTCGACGAGGCGGTCGTAGACGGAGGCGTCGGCGATGACGCGCTGCACCGAGATGCAGGACTGGCCGGCCTGGTAGTTCGAGAAGGTCGCGATACGGGTCGCGGCCCAGTCGAGGTCGGCCTCGGAGGACCAGTCGGCGAGGACCACGGCCGCGGCGTTGCCGCCGAGCTCCAGGGTGCAGTGCTTGTGGGGCACCGACTGCTGGATGGCGTAGCCGACGGTGTCGGAGCCGGTGAAGGAGATGACCGGGAGGCGGTCGTCCTTGACCAGGGCCGGCATCTTTTCGTTGGCGACCGGCAGGACCGACCAGGAACCGGCCGGGAGGTCGGTCTCGGCGAGGAGCTCGCCCAGGATCAGACCGGAGAGCGGGGTGGCCGGGGCCGGCTTCAGGATGATCGGCGCGCCGACGGCGATGGCCGGGGCCACCTTGTGGGCGCACAGGTTCAGCGGGAAGTTGAACGGCGCGATGCCGAGGACCGGGCCCTTGACGAAGCGGCGGGTCAGGGCCAGGCGGCCGACGCCGCCGGCGTCGGTGTCCAGGCGCTGGGCCTCTCCGCCGTTGAAGCGGCGGGCCTCTTCGGCGGCGAAGCGGAACACGGACACCGCACGGCCGACCTCACCGCGCGCCCACTTGACCGGCTTGCCGTTCTCGGCGGAGATCAGCTGGGCGATCTCCTCGGTGCGCTCGGCGAGCCGCTTGGACACGTGGTCCAGGGCGGCGGCACGTACGTGGGCGGGGGTCGCGGAGAACTCCGCCGTCACGGCGTACGCCGCGGCCACGGCCTCTTCCACCTGGGCGTCGGTGGGCACGCTGACGGTGCCGACGAGCCGGCCGTCCCACGGGTTGTGGACGTCGAAGCTGTCCTCGCCGGTGGCCTGGCGGCCGGCGAGCCAGAAGGCGTGGGTGGAAGTCATGCGAATCCCGGCCCTTCGGTGTGTGCGGTGTCTTGTCTCCACCAAGGTAGGGCGCCGGGGGTGCTTCGCGGTTTATCCGCGTTGGAGAACCTCCCGGCGAGGCTGCGCCGGTTTGTCACTGTCGTTCTGTCGTTCTCCGGGGCTCCGCCCCGGACCGGTCAGTGCTGGGGCGGGCTGGCCTTCAGGGCGAGCCACAGCTCCATGCGGACGTCCGGGTCGTCCAGGGAGCGGCCGAGGATCTCCTCGACCCGCTTCATCCGGTAGCGCAGGGTGTGCCGGTGCACCCCCAGGTCGGCGGCGGCGGCGTCCCACTGCCCGTGCCGGGTCAGCCAGGCCTGGAGGGAGGCCACCAGGTCCCCCCGGCCGGTCGCGTCGTGTTCCCGCAGGGCCCGCAGCGTGCCCTCGGCGAAGGCCCGCACGGCCTCGTCGGCCAGCAGCGGCAGCACCGATCCCGCCGCGAGGTCCTCGTGCTCGACCAGCGGACGCCCCCGCCGCCGGGCCACGGCCAGGGCCTGGTCGGCCTGCTTGAAGGCGGCGGCCACGCCCTCCGGTCCGGCCGGGGCCGAGAGGCCCACGACCAGCTCGTCCGGTTCCGGTCCGGCCGTCTCCCGCCCGCGCCGGGACTCCAGCGCCTCGGCGTGGTCCGCGCACGCCTGCACCGCCGCTCCCCCGTCGGCCGCCAGCACCACCAGCCGCCCGGGTTCGGGCACCACCAGCAGCGCCTCCCCGGTCCGCGACGCGGCCGACTCCACGGCGTCGGCCAGCAGCGCCAGCCCCTCCGGCTGGGCCGTCCCCGCCAGCGCCGGCTCCGCGACGACGATCCGGAACGGCGCCTCCAGCAGGGCCCCGTACAGGTCCCCGGCGACCGCCCGGGCGTGCTCGGCCTCCCCCTCCAGCAGCATCCGCAGCACGGCCGCTCCCAGCCGGGACTCGGCGTCGTGCAGGGAGCGCGAGCGCTCGGTGGTCAGGGTCAGCAGGGCGACGGCGGAGTGCACCGCGTACCGCTCGGCGGTGCCCAGCGGGGCCGCCGTACCCACGGCGAGCGCGCCGCGCGCCCGCCGGCCGGTGCCCAGTGACTGGAGCTCGACGCGGTCCTCGGCGCCGCCCACCACGGCGCTCGCGGGCGCCGGCCGCTCGCGCAGCCGCTCCACGTCCGGGGTGAGCCGGGCGGCCCGCCGCGCGGCCCAGTCGGGGGCGGCGGCGACGACCGCGCCGGAGGTGTCGTACAGCGCGGCCCAGCCGTGCACGTGGGCCGCCAGCTTCGCCAGCAGGTCGGCCGGGCCGTCGGCGGACAGCGCGGCCCGGGTCAGCTCCCGCTGCGCCTCGAAGCCCGCCGTCACGGCCCGGTACTGGTCGGCCGCGAGGGCCGCCGAGACGGCCTTGCTGATCGCGAGGAACGGCGTGCGCCGGGGCACCTCCAGCAGCGGCAGGTCCTCCTCCCGGGCGGCCTGGACCAGCGCGTCGGGGACCGCCTCGTAGTTGACCCCGACGGCGAAGCCGATGCCGACGACCCCGGCGGCCGCGAGGCGCCGTACGTAGCGCCGCATCTCCTCGGGGTCCTCGGCGTCCAGCTTCATCGCGGTGACGAGCAGCAGCTCGCCGCCCTCCATGTAGGGGACGGGGTCGGCGAGCTCGCTGACGTGGGCCCAGCGCACGGGGGTGTCGAGGCGGCTCTCCCCCGCCCGGACGCTGAGCTTGAGCGCCGAGTGCTGGACGAGCGAGGCGAGGGTGAGCGGCATGGGTACCAGGGGCCTTCGGGGAGGGCGGGGAGCAGCGGGCGGGGCGTCCTCGATCCTGGGCTCCCCCGGTCCGGGGACTTCTCCACGTCGTATGAACGACCCCTTCCGATTCTGCCACCCCGTACGGGTCGGCTCAGCCCGTTCCGGCCAGCCGGAGCAGGAGCGGGGCCGCGCGCTCCCCACGTACGGAGGTCAGCGAGAGCACCGCGCACCCTGGCGGTACGGCGTGCGCCAGATCGGAGGCGGACCAGCGCTCACGCTCCACCTGGCGCACGGTGACGGCGTCGGTGGTGACCGCCTTGCCGGTGACCAGCTTGCGGAAGGCGTGGATGGCCCGGGTCAGCGGCTGGTCGGCGAAGACGGTCCGGTGGGTGACGTCGCGGGTCTCCACCCACTCGGTGCCCCAGGCCTCGGCGAAGCGCTGCCCGTCCCAGGTGGTCACCCCGGAGAAGGCCATCCGGCAGCCGACCGCCCCGAGCAGCGGCGTCCGCAGGGCCTCCGGTACGTCGTCCAGCGAGCGCAGCGCGAGTAGGACCCCGGCGTTCACCGAGCGCAGCCGCTGGAGCCCGCGGACGGTCTCCGGGGTCAGGGTGTGCGAGGCGTCGTCGAGGGCGAGGAAGGCGAACAGCGAGCGGTCGGCGCGGGCGGCGGCGGAGGCGTTGAACTGGGCGAGCAGCAGCCGGGCCAGCATCCGGGAGGCGTCGGCGTGCCCGCGTTCGGGGAGGTCCACCCGGACCCGGACGGGGTGTTCGAGGGCGCGCAGCGAGAAGGGCCGCCCGCGTCCGGTGGTGTCGAAGAAGCCGGCGAAGGCGGGCCGGTCGAGCAGGGCGATCCGGTCGGCGAGGGCCGGGCCGGGGTCGCCGTGGGCCCCGTACTGGCGCTCGCGCGCGTCGAGCTCGCGGAGCATCGCCTGCTGGCCGGCGCCCTCCAGGGCCTGGCGCAGGGAGGTGACGGCGGAGGGCACGCCGTCGAGCAGCTCGCGCAGCTCGGGCACGGCGGGGAAGCGGCCGTGCGCGGCGCGGAAGGGGCCGAGCAGCTGGGCGAGGGCGGTGGCGGCGCGGCGCACGTCGGTGCCGGGGACGTCGGCGACGAGGGCCTCGGCGAGGAGGGCGGCGGCCTCGTCGCAGTCGCCGGTGCCGCCGTAGAGGTCGAGGTCGTGGACGGAGTCGGGGTCGCCGACGCGGACGACGATGTCGTAGGCCTCGTCGGGGCCGAGCCGGGAGCCGGCGGCGCCGACGGCGATGACGGCGGCCTGCCCGGCCAGCGCCTGGAGCGCGAGGGACTCCACGACGGGCCGCACGAGACGGGCGGTCTTGCCGCTGCCGGAGGGGCCGACGGCGAGCAGGGAGGTCCCGAGCACGTCGGGGCCGAGGGCGAGGCCGGTGCCGCGACGGGCGTAGGGGTTGCGTTCGCCGTCCTCGACGGTGCCGAGGAGCACCTGGCGGGCGAGGAGGTCGTGCCGGGCGGCGCGGACCGGGAGGTCGCGGTCGCCGGAGGGGTGGACGCAGGCGGCGGCGCCCTTGGCTCGGACGGCGTCGGCGAAGGCCGACCGCCGGGCGGGCTCGGCCCGCACGGACTCCCAGGCCCGGCGGATCCGCGCGTAGTCCACGTCGTTCATCCGCCCACCCCGAACCTCCCCCCCAAGCCTCTCGGCCACCTCCCCCAGCCCGGCATCCCACAACTCGGGCCAGCCGGCGGGGTCGGCCTGCGGGGTCTCCGCCGGTGCCGGGGCGGTCCGGGGACCGGCGCCGGGGGCGGGTCTGCGGGCGAGCCGGGCGAAGAAGAGGACGACCGGCGCGAAGACGACCACGTACACGAGGAGGGTGACCAGATTGATCAGGCCGGGACTCATGTCCTCGTACGGCAGGTGGCTGCCGACCAGCCCCAGCACGGTCAGCGTGTTCGTCCAGATCAGCATCGCCACGAAGAGCGCCCCGACGGCCGCACCGGTGACGCGGGCCCCGGGGCCGCGCGCGGCGACGAGCCGCTCGAAGGCCAGGCTCCAGGAGCCGAGGCGGCTGAACCAGACCGCCAGCACCACGGTCACCAGCAGCATGTACGCCTGGAGCGCGGCCTCTCCACGGCCGTCCACCGGGCCGCCGTCCAACGGCTTCCACCAGTCGCGCGGAGTGAAGAGCTTCACCGGCACGTCGATGTAAGGGATGTAGCGATTGGTGATCAGGGACCACACCAGCACACACGCCAGGAAGGAGATGACCGCCCCGCTCAGTAGCGACCGGTCGGAGACGGGATCCGTCGCGCCGCCCTTGCGCGGCACGTATCCGAACCGCCACACCCCCGGTTCGGCCTGCGGGCGCGGTGTGCGGAGCCAGTCCTCCAGCGGGGCGCCGACCGCCGGCGCGTGCCGTGGTTTCGGCGGGGGCGCGGCGGGTGCGGCCGGGCGGGGGACGTGCCCCGCACGGGTCGCCTGTCCGTCGTAGGTGCCCTCGCTGTCCATGAACCCCTGCCCCCTGCCGTTCCCTGTGCCGCCGCGGCGCGCAATCCCGCTCAATCTAGTGCCCGGCCCGCCACTTGGGCCCGCACCCCGGCGCGATCCACGGACGCCGCGCCGCGTCCTTCCTATGGCCGCCGAGGACAAGGACACGCGGGCACCACTCCCTAACGGAGCATGCCTTACCCCCTCCCCCGGGCCTAGCCTGCGGACAAAGACACAAGTGCGTCCGAAAACACCCCCCAGGGAGCCCTCTATGACCGCTGTCCCGCAGGAGCGCCGCATCGTCACCGCGATCCCCGGCCCCAAGTCGCAGGAGCTTCAGGCCCGCCGCCTCTCGACGGTGGCCGGCGGCGTGGGCTCCGTGCTCCCCGTCTTCACGGCGCGCGCGGGCGGCGGCATCATCGAGGACGTCGACGGCAACCGCCTGATCGACTTCGGCTCCGGCATCGCCGTGACCTCCGTGGGCGCCTCCGCCGAGGCCGTCGTGCGCCGCGCCTCCGCGCAGCTCGCCGACTTCACCCACACCTGTTTCATGGTCACCCCGTACGAGGGCTACGTCGAGGTCTGCGAGGCCCTCGCCGAGCTGACCCCCGGCACCCACGCCAAGAAGTCGGCCCTGTTCAACTCGGGTGCCGAGGCCGTCGAGAACGCCGTCAAGATCGCCCGCGCGTACACCAAGCGCCAGGCCGTCGTCGTCTTCGACCACGGCTACCACGGCCGTACCAACCTGACGATGGCGCTGACGGCGAAGAACATGCCGTACAAGCACGGCTTCGGTCCGTTCGCCCCCGAGGTCTACCGCGTCCCGGTCGCCTACGGCTACCGCTGGCCCACCGGTGCCGAGAACTGCGGCCCCGAGGCCGCCGCCCAGGCGATCGACCAGATCACCAAGCAGATCGGCGCCGAGAACGTCGCCGCGATCATCATCGAGCCGGTCCTCGGCGAGGGCGGCTTCATCGAGCCGGCCAAGGGCTTCCTGCCGGCGATCGTGAAGTTCGCCAACGAGAACGGCATCGTCTTCGTCGCCGACGAGATCCAGTCCGGCTTCTGCCGCACCGGCCAGTGGTTCGCGTGTGAGGACGAGGGCATCGTCCCGGACCTGATCACCACCGCCAAGGGCATCGCGGGCGGTCTGCCGCTCGCCGCCGTGACGGGCCGCGCCGAGATCATGGACGCCGCGCACGCGGGCGGCCTGGGCGGCACCTACGGCGGCAACCCGGTGGCCTGCGCCGGCGCGCTCGGCTCCATCGAGACCATGAAGGAGCTCGACCTCAACGCCAAGGCGAAGAACATCGAGTCCATCATGAAGTCCCGCCTCTCCGCGATGCAGGAGAAGTACGACATCATCGGCGACATCCGCGGCCGCGGCGCCATGATCGCGATCGAGCTCGTCAAGGACCCGGCGTCCAAGACCCCGTTCCCGGAGGCGGCCGGCGCGCTCGCCAAGGCCTGCCACGCCGAGGGCCTCCTCGTCCTCACCTGCGGCACCTACGGCAACGTGCTCCGCTTCCTGCCGCCGCTGGTCATCAGCGACGAGCTGCTCAACGAGGGCCTGGACCTCATCGAGGCCGCCTTCGCGGCCATCGGCACGGACGTCTGAGCGACCCGCCGAACACAGGAGCCCGCCGGTACCGCCGGTAACGGTCGGGCGCTGTGAAGAAGCTGTGGGGGGCCGATGGCAAGAGGCCGTTCCTGCTGTCGGACCCCCCTCGGCTGCCGTACGGTTTCTGCAGATGAGTGAGACAGACCGCTCCCGGGTCACCGGGGGCGCCACCGGTACCGGGCTTCCCCAGCGCCGTACTGGGCATGCGTTCGCGCACACTCTTCTCCGATCGGACGGCCGCCCGCCCCAAACCCCCCGGGGCGTGCGGCAACCCGATCCGGCCGGCCGTCCCGGAACCATCCCCCCTGTTCCGGGACGGCCGGCCTCTTTTCTCCCCCTCGTGACGTCCGCCCTGTGCGCCGTCCTCTTCTCCCTGATCACCTGGCAGGTCCTGGCCGACGGCCCGTTGCTGGCCCCGGACCGGGCACTGAGCCGCGCGCTGGTGCGGGCCGTCCCCGACTCCGTCACCGAGCGCCTCGCCGACCTCGGGAACGTCCAGGTCGCCGTCCCCGTCCTCGCCCTGGCCATGGCGTACGCCCTCCGGCGCGGCCGGCGCCTCGCCGCCCTCGCGGCCGGTGCGGCGATGGCCCTGGTCCCGGCGCTGATCGTGCCGCTCAAGGAGTGGACCGCCCGCCCGGGCCCCCTGGAGCCCTGGGCCGCCGGTTACTTCCCCTCGGGCCACACGGCCACGGCCCTGACGGCCTACACGGCCGCGGCCCTCCTCCTCGCCCCGCACACCCGCCGCCGCTGGCCCCTGCCCGCCGCGGCCGCCCTGACGGCCCTGACCGCGGCGGGGCTGGTCCTGCGCGGGTTCCACTGGCCCCTGGACGTCCTGGCCAGCCTCCTGCTGTGCACGCCCCTGCTGCTCGGCGTGCGGTGGGCCGCCGGCCGGAGTACGCGTCGAAGTTCCGGCTGAACCCCCGGCCGTCAGAGGGGCCCGAGGGCCCTGGCCGCCGCCTCGTGCAGGGCGAGCTCCAGCAGCGCCGGGTCGGTGAGGGTGCCCCGGCCGTCCGGGAGTTCGAGCCAGCGCGGACCGCCCGCGGCCCGGCCGGGGTAGGGCACCGCGACCCAGCTCCCGCGCCCCGCGCCCCGTACTCCCGTGCCGATCCAGCGGGAGGCGGTGCCCGCCGGGACGAAGAAGCCCAGGCGGGCCGCGCCCGGGGCGGCGAGCACCGGGCCGGGCGGGGCCGGCAGCCGGCGCAGCACGCCGAGGGCGGCCCCGCCCAGCTCCCCCGGGGTGATCAGCAGGTCCCAGTGCACGCCGGCCGGCAGGAGGGCGACCCCGAGGGGGCTCCGCTCCCATTCCCACCGGCAGGCCTCGGGGTCCGGCGCCGCCGCCGCCAGCCACTCCACTGCCGTCCTGGTCCCCGGGAACGCCATCGCCCGGCCTCCGTTCGTCTCGTGAGGTGAGGGTGTCTCACCGGGAGAGAGCGGGGCCGGGCGGAGCTATGACGCGGGTCGGGTCACCCCGTGGAGGTGAAGCGGGTCACGGCCCCGGCGCGGGAGTGCGCCGGGGTGCGCCCGTCGGCGGCCTCAGCTGTCGAAGCCGAGGCCGAGGCGGTCGAGCGTCTTCAGCCACAGGTTGCGGTGGCCGCCCCGGGCGTCGGCGCGGGCCAGGGACCACTTGGTGAGGGCGATCCCGGTCCAGGCCAGGGGCTCGGGCGGGAAGGGCATCGGCTTGGACTTCACCATCTCCAGCCGGGTGCGTTCGGTGGAGAGCCCGTCCAGCAGGTCCAGCATCACGTCCGCGCCGAAGCGGGTGGCGCCCACTCCGAGCCCGGTGTAGCCGGCGGCGTAGGCGACCCGGCCGGAGTGGGCGGTGCCGAAGAACGCCGAGAAGCGGGAGCAGGTGTCGATGGCCCCGCCCCAGGCGTGGCTGAAGCGCACCCCCTCCAGCTGCGGGAACGCGGTGAAGAAGTGCTCCGCCAGCTTCAGGTAGGTCTCCGGGCGGTGGTCGTACTCCGAGTCGAGCTTGCCCCGGTAGGGGTAGATCGCGTCGTAGCCGCCCCACAGGATCCGGTTGTCCCTGGTGATGCGGAAGTAGTGGAACTGGTTGGCGCTGTCGCCGAGCCCGGGCCGGTTCTTCCAGCCGACCGACGCCAGCTGCTCCTCCGTCAGCGGCTCGGTCATCAGCGCGTAGTCGTAGACCGGGACGGTGAACGGGCGCACGCGCTTGACCAGCGACGGGAAGATGTTGGTGCCCAGGGCGACCCGGCGGGCCAGGATCGTCCCGTACGGGGTCTCCACCGTCATCCCGGCGCCGGCCCGGGCCATCTTCAGGCCGCGGGTGTTCTCGTAGATCCGCACGCCCTGCTCCAGGCAGGCCCGCTTCAGGCCCCAGGCCAGCTTGGCGGGGTTGAGCATGGCGACGCCGGTGCGGTCCCACACGCCCGCGAGGAAGGTCGGCGAGTCGACCTCCGCGCGCAGGGCTTCGCCCTCCAGCCATTCGGAGCCGTCCGCGAGGCCGAGCTTGACGGCCTCCTCGTGGAGTTCGCGCAGCTCCTCGACCTGGTGCGGTTCGGTGGCCACGTCGATCTCGCCGGTGCGCTCGAAGTCGCAGTCGATGCCGTAGCGGGCGACCGCCTCCTCGATGGCGTCGAGGTTGCGGGCGCCGAGCTCCTCCAGCTTGGCCAGCTCGCCGGGCCAGCGGGCCAGGCCGTTGGCGAAGCCGTGGGTGAGGGAGGCCGCGCAGAAGCCGCCGTTGCGGCCGGAGGCGGCCCAGCCCGCCTCCTTGCTCTCGATCAGTACGACGTCCCGGCCGGGGTCGCGCTCCTTGGCCAGCAGCGCGGTCCACAGCCCGCTGTAACCGGCACCGATGACGAGCAGGTCGCACTTCTCGTCGGAGGTGAGGGCCGGCTGCGGGTCGGGGCGGCCGGGGTCGTCCAGCCAGTACGAGACCGGCTTCGCTTCGGAAAGGGATTTCGCGACACTACGCATGGCGACTGGGGCCATGGCTTCCAACTCCCTACAGGGGTCTACTTCGGTTGCGCCTTCTTGCGGCGGTTGCCGGCCCACTGGCCGGCGAGGACCACCAGCACCGCGATGACGAACATCGCCGTGCCGATGACGTTGATCTGGACGGGCGTACCGCGCTGGGCCGATCCCCACACGAACATGGGGAAGGTGACGGTGTTGCCCGAGTTGAAGTTGGTGATGATGAAGTCGTCGAACGAGAGCGCGAAGGACAACAGCGCGCCCGCCGCGATACCGGGGGCCGCGATCGGCAGGGTGACGCGCAGGAAGGTCTGCACGGGCCCCGCGTAGAGGTCGCGCGCGGCCTCCTCCAGCCTCGGGTCCATCGACAGGACGCGCGCCTTGACGGCGGCGACGACGAAGCTGAGGCAGAACATCACGTGGGCGATCAGGATGGTCCAGAAGCCCAGCTGGATGCCCATGTTGAGGAAGAGGGCGAGCAGCGAGGCGGCCATCACGATCTCGGGCATGGCCATGGGCAGGAAGATCAGCGAGTTGACCGCCCCGCGCGCCCGGAACCGGTAGCGCACCAGCGCGAAGGCTATGGCGGTGCCGAGGACCGTGGCGCCGATGGTGGCCCACAGCGCGATCTGGAGGGACAGCGAGAGGGAGCCGCACAGGTCGGCGACCCCGCAGGGGTCCTTCCAGGCGTCGAGGGAGAACTCCTGCCAGGCGTAGTTGAAGCGCCCGGTGGGGTTGTTGAAGGAGAACACCGTCACGACGACGTTCGGCAGGATCATGTACGCGAGCGTGCCGAGGCCCGCGATGACGACGAGATTGCGGCGGAGCCAACGCATCAGACCAGGTCCTCCGTTCCCGCTCGGCGGATGTAGACGGTGACCATGATCAGCACGATGGCCATGAGGATGAAGGACAGCGCGGCCGCCGTCGGGTAATCGAGGATCCGCAGGTACTGCGACTGGATGACGTTGCCGATCATCCGGGTGTCCGTGGAGCCGAGCAGCTCCGCGTTGACGTAGTCGCCGCTGGCGGGGATGAAGGTCAGCAGGGTCCCGGAGACCACGCCCGGCATCGAGAGCGGGAAGGTCACCTTGCGGAACACCGTGGCCGGGGTCGCGTAGAGGTCGCCGGCGGCCTCGTGGAGGCGGGTGTCGATGCGCTCCAGCGAGGTGTAGAGCGGGAGGATCATGAAGGGCAGGAAGTTGTACGTCAGGCCGCAGACGACCGCGAGCGGGGTGGCCAGCACCCGGCTGCCGTCGGTGATGCCGAGCCAGACGGTGACGTCCAGGAAGCCGATCTTGTCGAGGACGGCGACGACGGGGCCGCCGTCGGCCAGGATCGTCTTCCAGGCCAGGGTGCGGATCAGGAAGCTGGTGAAGAACGGGGCGATGACGAGGACCAGCAAAAGGTTTCGCCAGCGGCCCGCCTTGAAGGCGATCAGGTAGGCCAGCGGGTAGCCCAGCAGCAGGCACAGGACAGTCGCGGTGCCGGCGTAGGCCAGGGAGCGCAGGAACTGCGGGAGGTACTCGGTGAAGGCGTCCCAGTAGGTCTGGAAGTGCCAGGTGACCTTGAAGCCCTCTTCGAGGGAGCCGGTCTGCACCGAGGTGGAGGCCTGGTAGATCATCGGCAGCACGAAGAAGACGAGCAGCCAGACGACGCCGGGGAGCAGCAGCCAGTACGGGATCAGGCGCTTCTTCAGCGAGGCCCGGTGGACCGGGGGCTCGGCGGGGGCTTCGGCCCTCGGGGGCGCGGCGGTGGCGGTCACGCGCTCTCCTCGACGGTCTCGATGCCCGCGTCGATGTCCTGGGCGGCGTCGAGGCCGAAGGTGTGTTCGGGGTTCCAGTGCAGGACGACGTCGGCACCGGGGACCAGGCGGGCCTCGCGCTCGATGTTCTGGACGTAGACCTCCAGCTCCGGGCAGACCGGGCTGTCGATCACGTACTGGGTGGAGACGCCGATGAAGGAGGAGTCGGCGATCTTTCCGGCGATCTTGTTGCGGCCGGCCGCGATGGTGTGCTCCTCCTCGGCCGGGACCAGGGAGATCTTCTCGGGACGCACGCCGACCAGCAGTTTTCCGCCGGTGCGGGGCGTGGTCGAACATCGGGCGGCGGGCAGCCGGAGCGTGGCGCCGGAGGCGGAGACGGCGACGTCCGGTCCTGCGGACTCCACGGAGGCCTCGATCAGGTTGGAGGTGCCGAGGAAGTTCGCGACGAAGGTGGTGCGCGGGTTCTCGTAGAGCTCGGCGGGGGCGCCCAGCTGCTCGACGCGGCCGCCGTTCATCACCGCGACCGTGTCGGCCATGGTCATGGCCTCCTCCTGGTCGTGGGTGACGTGCACGAACGTGATGCCGACCTCGGTCTGGATCCGCTTGAGCTCCAGCTGCATCTGGCGGCGCAGCTTGAGGTCGAGGGCGCCGAGGGGCTCGTCGAGCAGGAGGACCTGGGGGTGGTTGATGAGGGCGCGGGCGACGGCCACGCGCTGCTGCTGTCCGCCGGAGAGCTGGTGGGGCTTCTTGCGGGCGTGCTCGCCGAGCTGGACGAGGTCGATCATGTCGTCGACCTGCTTCTTGACCGACTTGATGCCGCGGCGGCGCAGGCCGAAGGCGATGTTCTCGAAGATGTCCATGTGCGGGAAGAGCGCGTAGCTCTGGAAGACGGTGTTCACCGGGCGCTTGTACGGCGGCAGGTGGGTGACCTCGCGCTCGCCCAGGCTGATGGTGCCGGTGGAGGGCTCCTCCAGGCCGGCGATCATGCGCAGGGTGGTGGTCTTCCCGCAGCCCGAGGCGCCGAGCAGGGCGAAGAAGGAGCCCTGGGGGATGGTGAGGTCCAGCGGGTGCACGGCGGTGAAGGAGCCGTAGTGCTTGCTGATCCCGGCGAGGCGGACGTCGCCGCTCGCGGTGGTGTCGGTCATGGGCCTGGGCCTTCGGTGGTGTGTCGTGGCGGGGGGACGGGGGCGCGCGGAGGGCCGGCGGGGGCCGGTCAGGCGCCGATGAGCTTGGCGAACTTCTCCTCGTACGCCGTCTCTTCCTCGCTGCTGAGGGAGCGGAAGGCGTGGGCCCTGGCGGCCATCTCCTTGTCCGGGACGATCAGCGGGTTGTCCGCGAGTTCCGGCTTGATCCTGGCCAGCTCGTCCTTGACCCCGTCGACCGGGCAGACGTAGCTGATGAAGGCGGCCAGCTGCGCGGCCACGGCGGGCTCGTAGTAGTAGTCGATGAGCTTCTCGGCATTGGCCTTGTGCCGGGCCTTGGCGGGGACCAGCAGGTTGTCGCTGGAGGTGATGTATCCGGCGGCCGGGATCGCGTACTTGATGTCGGGGTTGCCGGCCTGGAGCTGGATGACGTCGCCGGCCCAGGCCAGGCAGGCCGCGATGTCGCCCTTGTCGAGGTCCGCGGTGTAGTCGTTGCCGGTGAAGCGGCGGATCTGCTGGGAGTCGACGCCCTTCTGGAGGCGGCCTATCGCGGCGTCGTAGTCCGCGCCGGTGAACTTCGCCGGGTCCTTGCCCTGGTCGAGGAGGGTCATGCCGACGGTGTCGCGCATCTCGGTGAGGAAGCCGACGCGGCCCTTGAGGGTGGGGTCGTCGAGCAGCTGGGTGACGGAGTCGACCTTCCTGCCGCCGGTCGCCTTGGCGTTGTAGGCGATGACGGTGTCGATGCCGGTCCAGGGGTAGCTGTGGGCGCGGCCCGGGTCCCAGTCGGGGTTGCGGAACTGGGGGATCAGGTTGGCGTAGGCGTGGGGGAGGTGGGAGGGGTCCAGCTTCTGCGCCCAGCCGAGGCGGATGATGCGGGCGGCGAGCCAGTCGGTGACGACGATCAGGTCGCGGCCGGTGTCCTGGCCGGCCGCGAGCTGGGGGCGGATCTTGCCGAAGAACTCGACGTTGTCGTTGATGTCCTCGGTGTACTTGACGTCGATGCCGGTGCGCTTGGTGAACGCCTCCAGCGTCGGACGGGACTTCTCGTCGTCGCTCGTGTCCATGTACTCGGTCCAGTTGGAGAAGTTGATCTCCTTCTCCTGCTCCGAGTGGTCGTCCGACGCCGCGGCCTCGCCTCCCTCGCGCTTGGCGGGCGGGATTCCGCAGGCGGTGAGGGCGGCGAGGCCGCCCAGGGTGAGCGCCCCGGCTCCGGAGGCGCGCAGCAGCGAGCGGCGGGTGAGGGCGCCGCGGCCACTGGTGAGGCTGCGCCGCATCGCGGCGAGTTGCGCCGCCGAGAGGCGGTCGGGCTCGAACTGCTCCATGCGCGTTGCCCTTTCGGGAGGGAGGGCCGCTGGTCAGGCGGCGCTTCGACTATCGGTCCCCGAAGATCGTGCGGTGCCAGTCCTTGGCGGCCACCGCGGTGTTGTCGTACATCACGTGCTTGACCTGCGTGTATTCCTCGAAAGAGTAAGAGCTCATGTCCTTTCCGAAGCCACTGGCCTTGTAGCCCCCGTGCGGCATCTCGCTGATGATCGGGATGTGGTCGTTGACCCAGACGCAGCCGGCCTTGAGCTCGCGGGTGGCCCGGCCGGCCCTGTAGAGGTCCCGGGTCCAGGCGGAGGCGGCGAGCCCGTACGGGGTGTCGTTGGCCAGGGCCAGGCCCTCGTCGTCGGTGTCGAAGGGCAGGGCGACGAGGACCGGGCCGAAGATCTCGGACTGGACGACCTCGCTGTCCTGGGCGGCGCCGGTGATCAGGGTGGGCCGGTAGTAGGCGCCCTCGGCGAGGTCCCCGCCCGGGGTCTCGCCGCCGGTGACGACGGTGGCGTAGGCGCGGGCGCGCTCGACGAAGGCGGCGACCCGGTCGCGCTGGGCGTGCGAGACCAGGGGGCCGAGGTCGGTGGCGGGGGCGAAGGGGTCGCCCAGGCGGACGGTCTCCATCAGCTCGGCGACGCGGGCGGTGAAGGCCTCGTACAGGGGGCGCTGGACGTAGGCGCGGGTGGCGGCGGTGCAGTCCTGGCCGGTGTTGATCAGGGAGGCGGCGACGGCGCCGTGGGCGGCGGCCTCCACGTCGGCGTCGTCGAAGACGACGAAGGGGGCCTTGCCGCCGAGCTCCAGGTGGAGCCGCTTGACGGTGGCGGTCGCGATCTCGGCGACCCGCTTGCCGACGGCGGTGGAGCCGGTGAAGGAGGTCATGACCACGTTGGGGTGGCCGACCAGGTGCTCGCCCGCGTCGCGGCCGGCGCCGGTGACGATGTTGATCACGCCGTCGGGGATCCCGGCCTCCTTGGCCGCCTGGGCGAACATCAGGGAGGTCAGCGGGGTCAGCTCGGCGGGCTTGAGGACGATGGTGTTGCCCGCGGCGACGGCCGGGAGGATCTTCCAGGCGGCCATCTGGAGGGGGTAGTTCCAGGGCGCGATGGAGCCGACGACGCCGATGGCCTCGCGGCGTACGTAGGAGGTGTGGTCGCCGGAGTACTCGCCGGCCGCCTGGCCCTGGAGGTGGCGGGCGGCGCCCGCGAAGAAGGCGGTGTTGTCGATGGTCCCCGGGACGTCGAACCCGGTGGTCAGCTTGAGCGGCTTGCCGCACTGGAGGGACTCGGCGTACGCGAAGTCCTCCGCCTGCTCGGCCAGGACGGCGGCCAGCCGGTGCAGGGCGTCCGACCGCTCGCCCGGGGTGGCGGCCGACCAGGCCGGGAAGGCGCGCTTGGCGGCGGCGACGGCCGCGTCCACGTCGGCCGGGCCGGCCAGCTCGTAGGTGAGGACCTCCTCGCCGGTGGCGGGGTCGACGACGGTGTGCGACCGTCCCGAGGTGCCGGCCAGGAGCCGGCCGTCGATGTACTGCGCGCCGTCTGCGAAGCGGTCCTTGACCTGGAAGCGGTTACCCATCACGCTCTCACGCTCTCCGTAGCTACAGCTCGAATTGAGTGCCGATCCTGACAGAGGGCTCTTCCCCCGCCAAGTGATTCCGTTGTTGCCTTTTGATTACGCGACGGAATCGGTCGACCATGTGTCGAGGCGCGCCGCAAATCCCGTACGAAGTGTCAGTGGTGGCTGGCAGACTCGCGTGCATGGAGAAGATCGACGCCCTGATCGGGCAGGTCAGCCGTGGTGAGCGGGTGAAGTTCCTGCCCTTCTGGGGACACCGGCCGCGCCCGGACGGGAGCCTGGGCCCGGGCTGCCTGAGCCAGTGGTGGCCTTCCCCCTTCACTGTGGGTGACGTGCGGTACGAGACGGCCGAGCACTGGATGATGGCCGGGAAGGCCCGCCTGTTCGAGGACCCGGAGGCGGAGCGGTCCGCTCTGGAGGCACGGACTCCGGCCGAGGCGAAGAAGGCCGGGCGGCTGGTGCGCGGCTTCGACGACGCGGTGTGGGAGCGGGAGCGGTTCGCGCTGGTCGTGGAGGGCAGCGTGCACAAGTTCGGCTCCGACCCGGCGCTGCGCGCGTACCTGCTGGGTACGGGGTCGCGGGTGCTGGTGGAGGCGAGCCCGGTGGACCGGATCTGGGGCGTCGGGCTGGCCCCCGACGACGACCGCGTCCTGGACCCGGCGCGCTGGCGCGGCCTGAACCTCCTGGGCTTCGCCCTGATGGAGGCGCGCGACCGGCTGCGCGGGGAGACCTTCTGAGGGCTCCGTACACCTGGGGGCTCCGTAAATGCGTGGCGGGGCGAGCGGGACGGGCCCTAACGTGAAGGTCGTCCAGGTGCGAAGGCGAGACCTACTTCGACTACTCATCGGGCGGTCGCGGGTTCGAGTCCCGCCACCGGTACTCACGCCGGTGTAGCTCAGCTGGCAGAGCACCTTGTGGTTTCGCCGGCCTTGTTCTCTGGACACCTACTTCGTCACGCACCTCCCGGTGCGCCCGGCGGCGGCTACTTCTCGCAGAAATCACGCCGCCGCCCCATCTGATCTCGGGAGGCCCGCGTGGGGGATGCCCGGTGCGCAGGCGACGGTTACTTCCGGGACCCGGAGGCCGTGGGTTCGAATCCCACCCGGCCCGACACCCGCGAGGGCGTGGGCCGGTGGAGCAGCTTGGAAGCTCGCCGGGCATATGTACCGTCTCCGACTCCGATCTCGGGCATCCCCCATCCGGCACGCCTCCCCCTCACTTCGTCCTGAATTCGGGGGGATTCACATGGCCCGCTTCAACCAGCGCGCGTCCAGGGCCGCGACCGCGCCCGCCTCGCCCGTGCGCTCCACGGGCCGGCGCGCCGCCAACCACCACGGCAGCCCCGGCTTCGTCCGCGACGCCCGCTCCGAGCTGTTCCTGCTGGCGGTCGCCAACTTCGTCACGCAGGACACCGCCTACGAGTCCGGCGGGGACCGAGACGACCGCTTCGCCACGCTGGTGCGCCGGCTCGCCGTCGAGGACCCGGAGTGGACCGCCGGCCTGCTGCGCTGGCTGCGCCGCGACGGCGGCATGCGGACCGCCTCCCTCGTCGGCGCCGCCGAGTACGTCAAGGCGCGCCTCGACGCCGGCGCCTCGGACGGGCCGTCCAACCGTCAGGTCGTCGACTCCGTACTTCTGCGCGCCGACGAGCCCGGCGAACTGCTGGCCTACTGGACGGCGGCGTACGGGCGCAATGTGCCCAAGCCCGTGAAGCGCGGCATCGCCGACGCCGTACGCCGGCTCTACTCCGGTACCTCGCTGCTGAAGTACGACACCGCGTCCAAGGGCTACCGCTTCGGCGACGTCCTGAACCTGGTGCACGCCTCGCCCGACCCGGCCAAGCCCTGGCAGGGCGAGCTGTTCCGGTACGCCCTCGACCGGCGCCACCACCCGGAGACAGCCGAGGTTCCGGCCGGCGACCGCACCCTGACCGCCCACCGGGAGCTGACGGAACTCCCGGTCGAGCGGCGCCGGGCCGTGGTCACCGCCAAGGACGGCGCCGAGCGGCTCGCCGGGGCGGGCATGACCTGGGAGGCGCTGGCCGGCTGGCTCCAGGGGCCGATGGACGCCGCGGCCTGGGAGGCGGTCATCCCGTCCATGGGCGCGATGGCCCTGCTGCGCAACCTGCGCAACTTCGACGAGGCCGGGGTGTCGGACGCGGTCGCGGAGCAGGTCGCGGCGAAGGTCTGCGACCCCGAGTCGGTCGCCCGGTCCCGGCAGTTCCCCTTCCGCTACCTGGCCGCGTACCAGCACGCGCCCTCGCTGCGCTGGTCGTACGCGCTGGAGAAGGCGCTGGGGCACTCGCTGGCCAACGTGCCGCAGCTGGCCGGGCGGACGCTGGTCCTGGTCGACCGTTCCGGGTCGATGTGGTCGCCGCTGTCGGCACGCTCCCGGCTCAACCGGGCCGACGCGGCGGCCGTCTTCGGAGCGGCGCTCGCGCTGCGGGCCGAGCGGGCGGACCTGGTGCAGTTCGGCACCGGCAGCAAGGAGGTCGCGTTCCGGCGGGGCGAGTCGGTCCTCAAGGTGCTGGAGCGGTTCGAGAGCCTCGGCGGGACGAACACCTCCGAGGCCGTGCGCCGGCACTACCGGGGCCACGACCGGGTCCTGATCGTCACGGACGAGCAGGCCACGTACCACTACGGCGGTGACCCGACGGCCCTGGTGCCCGAGTCGGTCCCCGTCTACACCTGGAACCTGGCCGGGTACCAGGTGGGCCACGCGCCCTCCGGCTCGGCGAACCGGCACACCTTCGGCGGGCTCACGGACGCGGCGTTCCGGATGGTCTCCCTGATCGAGGGCGGCCGGAACGCCGACTGGCCCTGGGACCGTTAGGGCGGCGGACGGCGGAGGGCCGGCCCCGGGCGTCTTCCGCCCGGGGCCGGCCCTCCGCCGCGTCCACGCCGGCGCGGGGTCAGACCCGCTCGCGTACCTGCGTGTTCGAGTGCGAGCCGCCGTCCGGGGTCTCGTCGAAGGTGTCCGCCATGAACCCGGCGAACATGATCGCCACCATCAGGGCGCCCAGTACGATGCCGACCGCTCCCAGGATGATGCCGGCCAGGGCCACGCCCCCGTTGGTGGCCTCGCCCCGGTTGGCCTTGCCCCGGCCGAGCACGCCGAAGACCACTGCGGCTATGCCCAGCGCTATCGCGAAGAAGCTCATGAGGCAGCCGACGGCCGCGAGGATGCCGAGGACCAGGGCGGTGACGCCGAAGCCGTTGCTGGGGCCGGGCCCGTACGCCTGGTACCCGGTGTAGCCCGGGTAGCCGGGTGCGGGCGGGTAGCCGGGCGTGCCCGGGTAGCCGGCGGGGGCCTGGTAACCCGCCGGGGCCTGGTAGTCCGCCGGGCTCGGGTAACCCGCCGGGGCCTGGTAGCCCGGGTAGCCGTACCCGGGCTGGCCGGGCGGCTGGGCCGGGGCCGGGCCGGGCTGCCCGTACCCGCCCTGGGCGGGGTATCCGTACGCGGAGCCGGGTATGGGCGGTGCGGGCGCGGGGCCCGGTGCGGGCGCGGTCACGGGCGGCGTACCGTCAGGCCCCGGCATGCCCACGACGGTCGGCTGGTCGTGCACGGACGGCCCGCCCGGATTCCCGGCTGCCGGCTGAGGGCCGCCGCCGGGGGCGGCCTGCCTCTCGGGCGGCGCCCACGGGTCCCTCGGCTCAGGGCTCTGGTCGGTCATTCGGCGCCCCCCTCTCGTACAGCCATGCTAAGCGCTGCCACCGACAGGGCCGGGCCTGCCTACGATGAAGCAGACCTGCCCGCACCAGCGCCCCACCGGAGGCACCATGTCCGACCTGCACCCCTTCATCGCGGGGCTGCCCAAGGCCGAACTCCACGTCCACCACGTCGGATCGGCGTCCCCGCGCATCGTCGCCGAGCTCGCCTCCCGCCACCCCGACTCCAAGGTCCCCACCGACCCCGAGGCGCTGGCCGACTACTTCACCTTCACGGACTTCGCCCACTTCATCGAGGTCTACCTGTCGGTCGTCGACCTGGTCCGCACCCCCGACGACGTCCGGACGCTGACCTTCGAGGTCGCCCGTGACATGGCCCGGCAGAACATCCGCTACGCCGAACTGACCATCACCCCCTACTCCTCCACCCGCCGTGGCATCGACGAGCACGCCTTCATGGAGGCCATCGAGGAGGCCCGCAAGGCCGCCGAGTCCGAGCTCGGCGTCATCCTGCGCTGGTGCTTCGACATCCCGGGCGAGGCCGGCCTGGAGGCCGCCGAGGAGACGGCCCGCCTCGCCGTCGAGCTGCGCCCCGAGGGCCTGGTCTCCTTCGGCCTGGGCGGCCCCGAGATCGGCGTGCCGCGCCCGCAGTTCAAGCCGTACTTCGACCGGGCCCGGGCGGCCGGACTGCACAGCGTGCCGCACGCCGGCGAGACCACGGGCCCGGAGACCGTGTGGGACGCCCTCCGTGAACTGGGCGCCGAGCGCATCGGCCACGGCACCAGCTCCACCCGGGACCCGGAGCTGCTGGCCCACCTCGCCGAGCACCGCATCGCCCTGGAGGTCTGCCCGACCTCCAACATCGCCACCCGGGCCGTGGCCGACCTCGACGAGCACCCGGTCAAGGAGATGGTGCGGGCCGGGGTGCTCGTCACCATCAACAGCGACGACCCGCCGATGTTCGGCACCGACCTCAACAACGAGTACGCGGTCGCCGCCCGGCTCCTCGACCTCGACGAGCGCGGGCTCGCGCAGCTCGCGAAGAACGCCGTCGAGGCCTCCTTCCTGGACCCGGCCGGCAAGGCCAGGCTGACGGAGGAGATCGACGCCTACACCGCCGAATGGCTCGCCCGCTGACTCCCGTTGATCGCTCGGGCCCCTGAGAATGGGGGGCATGAGCACCCTGACTGCCGTCGGCCACCGCGGCGATCCCTACCGAGTCCGTGAGAACACCCTCCCCTCGATCGGCTCCGCGTTCGCGCGCGGGGCCGACGCGGTGGAGGTCGACGTGCGGCTGACGCGCGACGGAGTGCCGGTCCTGCTGCACGACGAGACGCTCCAGCGGCTGTGGGGGCACGACGTGCGGCTCGACGCCGTCACGTCCCCGCAGCTGAAGGAGCTGACCGGGGGCGGGGTCCCGACCCTGCGCGAGGCGCTGATGGAGGCCGGGGCGGGCCGGCTGATGATCGACCTGCCGGGGGCCACGTTCGAGGCCGTACGGACCGTCGTCGACCTGGTGCGCGAGTGCGGGGCCCGCGACCGCACGTACTACTGCGCGGGCCCGAACACCATGCTGGCGGTCCGGGCCGCCGACCCGGACGCGGAGATCGCCCTGACCTGGACCACCCTGTCGCCGCCGCGCCGGGTGCTGATCGACGCGGTGTCCCCGCGCTGGCTCAACTACCGCTTCGGGCTGGTCAGCCGGGAGCTGACGGACGCGCTGCACCGGGACGGGCTGCTGGTGTCGGCGTGGACGGCGGACACCCGGCGGTCGATGCGGGCCCTGGTCCGCGCCGGGGTGGACTCCGTCACCACCAACAGGCTGGACGCGCTGGCCGCCGTACGGGCCGAGCTCGGACGGTGACGCGCGGGCTCGGCGAGCGCCTGCGCGAGCGCGTCCTGCGGGCGGATCCGCGCTGGCGGGACGTGGGGCTGACGCTGCTGGTGCAGGTGGCGACGACCATCCCCTTCGTGGTGCCCCGCGACCCCGCGGCCCCGCCGGCCACCTGGGCGGCGTACCTGGTGACGACACTGGGCAACCTGCCGCTGGTGTGGCGGCGGCGGGCACCGGTGGCGGCGGTCCTCGGGGTGATCGTGGCCGGTACGGTCTACCGGCTGGCGCTGGACGGTCCCGGGCAGCCGCTGCCGTACGCGGGGCTGATCTGCGTGTACTCGATCGCGCTGCTGCGGCCGGCGCGGGAGCGGCTGGCCGTCGCGGCGGCCCTGGTCGTGGTGATCGCGGTGTCCGTCGGGCTCAACACCGGCACGGCGCGCGAGCTGCTGTTCTCGCTGTTCGTGTTCGCCGCGGCGTTCGCGCTCGGCCGGCTCCAGGAGACGCGGCTGGCGTACACGGCCGCGGTGGAGGACCGGGCGGCGCAGCTGGAGCGGGCGAACCGGATCGAGGCGGAGCAGGCGGCGGCGCGCGAACGGGCCCGCATCGCGCGGGAGATGCACGACATCCTGTCGCACGCCGTCAGCATCATGATCGTGCAGGCGGAGGCCGGTCCGGTGGCGGTGCGCCGGGCCCCGGAGCGGGCGGAGGCGGCCTTCGAGGCCATCGCCGAGACCGGCCGGGACGCGATGGCGCAGCTGCGGACGATCCTGGGGGTGCTGCGGACGGAGGAGGAGGCTCCGCGCGCTCCGCAGCCGGGGATCGGGGGGCTCGCGGCGCTGGTGGACCGGGTGCGGGCGAGCGGGCTGGCGGTATCGTACGAGCGGACGGGCGAGGTACGGGAGTTGCCGGCCGCGCTGGAGGCGACGGTGCACCGGGTGGTGCAGGAGGCGCTGACGAACGTGGTGAAGCACGCCGGGGCCACGTCGGTGGACGTACGTCTGGAGTACGGGGTGCGGGAGCTGGCGGTACGGGTCACGGACGACGGCCGGGGGCCTGCCGGCGGCGGCTCGGGCGGCGGGCCGGGCGGGCACGGTCTGATCGGGATCCGCGAGCGGGCGGCGGCGCACGGCGGAACGGCGTGGACCGGGCCGGGGGCGGACGGGCGGGGCTTCACGGTGCTTGTAACCTCGCCGCTGGAGGTGGGGGTATGACGATCCGTGTGGTGGTGGCGGACGACCAGGAGCTGGTGCGCAGCGGGTTCGCGATGATCCTGGACGTGCAGGAGGACATCGAGGTCGTGGCGGAGGTCGGGGACGGGGCGGCGGCGGTCGCGGCGGTGGAGCGGCTCTCCCCGGACGTGGCGCTGCTGGACGTCAGGATGCCGGTGCTGGACGGGATCGAGGCCTGCCGGGCGATCTCGGCGCACGGCGCGTGCCGGACGGTGATGCTGACGACCTTCGACTCGGACGAGTACGTGTACGAGGCCCTGCACGCGGGGGCGAGCGGGTTCCTGCTGAAGGACGTGCGGCGGGACGATCTGGTGCACGCGGTACGGGTGGTGGCGGCGGGCGAGTCGCTGCTGGCGCCCTCGGTGGCGCGGCGGCTGATCGAGGAGTACACGGCGGCGACGGCCCGTCCGGCGGTGCTCCCGCAGGCCGCCGGGCGGCTGGAGGTGCTGACGGCCCGGGAGCGGGAGACGCTGGTGCACCTGGGGCGTGGGCTGTCGAACGCGGAGATCGCGGCGGCGCTGGTGGTGAGCGAGCACACGGTGAAGTCGCACGTGGGGAACGTGCTGGCGAAGCTGGGGCTGCGGGACCGGATCCAGGCGGTGATCTGCGCGTACGAGACGGGCCTGATCGCGGCGGGCTCGGCGGGTCCCGCTGCGGTATCTCCCTCTGGAGAGTGAGGGGCGGCCTGCTCTCTCCCCCGCGCCGGTGAGTTGTCGTACCGCTGAAGACCACTCTTGGTGGTGATCCGCGAGGACCCCTGTGACCTGCAGCATTGAGGTCATCGGGGGGCAGCGGGCCCCGCGGTTCGCACACAGGGGGAACGTCATGAAGGCACGTACGCGCACGCTGGTCGCCGCCGCTCTGGTCCTGGGCGTCGCCGCCGGTCCGGTGGCGGCCGCGCAGGCCGCTCCGGCTCCGGTACCGGTGGCGGCGTCGGTGCCGGTGTCGGCGGGGGTCCCGTCCCCGGTCTTCTCCACCCCGCCGGACGCGGCCGCGCTGCGCAAGGCGATCGCCGGGGTCGGGGCGCGGAGCAAGGACGCGACGGCCGCGCTGGTCCGGGTGGGCGGGACGAGCGGCGCCTGGCGGGGCGTCGCGGGCGTCGCGGACGTCCGCAGCGGGCGCGCGGCGGTCGAGGACGCCCGCTTCCGGGCCGGGTCGGTGACCAAGACCTTCACGGCGGCGGTGGTGCTCCAGCTGGCCGCCGAGGGCAGGGTGGACCTGGACCGGCCGGTACAGGACTACCTTCCGGGGCTGCTGCCGGGGTTCGAGCCGGTGAAGGTGCGCCAGCTGCTGAACTACACGAGCGGCCTGCGGTCGGCCGACGGTCCGGGGGACAGCTTCGAGGACGAGTACGCCCACCGCTTCGACCTGGTCGACCCGCACGCGCTGATCGCCGGCGCGGTGGCGAAGGGGCCGGAGTTCAGGCCCGGGGAGAAGCAGCGGTACAGCAACATCCACTACACGGTGCTGGGCGTGCTGATCGAGAAGCTGACGGGGACCTCGTACGGGAAGGCCGTGGAGGACCGGATCATCAAGCCGCTGGGCCTGCGGCACACCTCGTTCCCGGCCCGTACCCAGAACCGCATACCGGGGCCGTACAACCACGGCTACCAGGCGGTGGCGGGGGCCGGCGGCAGCAGCACCCTGGTCGACGTGTCGGACTGGAACTCCTCGTCCAACTGGGCGGCGGGGGACCTGATATCGACGACGGCGGATCTGGAGCGGTTCACGGTGGCCCTGTTCGGCGGCCGGGTGGTGCCGAAGGCCCAGCTGGAGGAGATGTTCACCGTCCCGGACGTGCCGGATGCCGAGACCGGCAAGCACGCGGTGCAGACGGCCGGCATGAAGGAGTTCGTCCTCCCTGACGGCACGAAGCTCTACGGCAAGACGGGCTCCCGCTACGGCTACAGCACGGTCATCGGCGGCACCCGCGACCTGTCGCGCACGCTGGTGTACTCGGTGAACGCCACCGACGCCAAGGGCCGGGACATGAACGCGGTGGCCTACGGCATCATCGGGGCGGCCTTCGCCAAGTAGCGGGCGTCCCCGTCCTCCCGGAGGGCCTCCAGGACGGCCAGCCGCTTGATCAGGCGGCGCAGGACCAGCAGGGGGAGGATCCCGAAGACGCCGAACGACATGTCGATCAGCGACCACCCGAAGGGCAGGCCCCGGACCGGCCCGCAGATCAGGGCGAGCGGGATGACGCCGGCGCAGGCGATCATCCCGGCCTCGACGATCCAGACGTTGCGGACCGGGTCGCGGTGGACCCCGTAGAAGAACACCGCGATCACCAGGTGGGCGAAGGCCAGCCAGTCGGTTCCGTAGAGGAGGAAGGGGTAGTCGGCGTCGGCCCGGTCCAGGCCGGCCTCCACCCGGCGCAGCCAGTCGTGGGAGATCAGCGCGTTGAGCCAGTGGAGTTCGGTGACCAGGGGGAAGGCGGTGAGTCCGCTGAGGACCAGGCAGACCAGGAACAGCGCAAGCCAGGCACGGATCCGCCGCCGGAGGGCGTTTCTCTCGCTCATGGAGGGGAGCCTACCGAACAGAACTGAACACGTTCAGCCAAAATCCTGAACATGTTCAATCCTGCGGCGAGACCATGATCACAGTCCGACGATGGAGTTCCAGCGCGGGGCGAAGGTGCGGCGCTCGGCCGAGGAGATGTCGCGGGCCACGACCAGGCGCCGCCGCATGTCGTCGTCCGGGAAGATCAGCGGGTTCTCGGCCAGTTCGGCGGTGGCCTTCTCCGGTGAGGCGGCCAGGACCTCGCGGGCGGCGGGGACCGGGCAGACGTAGTTGACCGCGGCGGCCAGCTCCGCCGCCACCGCCGGGTCGTAGTAGTGGTCGACCAGCGCCTCCGCATTGGCCTTGTGGCGGGCGAGGTTGGGGATGAGCAGGCTCTCCGCCCAGAGTTCGGCCCCCTCCTCGGGGACGACGAACTCGATGTCGGGGTTGTCGGCCTTCAGCTGGATGGCGTCACCGGAGTAGGCCTGGCAGGCGAGGACGTCGCCCTTGCCGAGGTCGGAGGTGTAGTCGTTGCCGGTGAAGCGGCGGATGTGCTTCTTCTTCACCATGCTCTCGACCTGGTCGCACATCCGGTGGAAGTCGGATTCGGTCCAGCGGGTGGTGTCGGTGCCGTTGCCCTGCATCAGCAGGGCGAAGGACTCGTCGAGACCGGAGAAGAGGGTCACCTTGCCCGCGAGGTCCGGGTGCCACAGGTCCTGGACGGACTTGATCTCCCGGCCCAGCGCCTTGCGGTTGTAGGCGATGCCGGTGATGCCCGACTGCCAGGGCACGGTGTGCAGCCGGCCCGGGTCGAAGGCGGGGGACCGCAGCTGCGGGTCGAGGTGGGCGGCCACGTTGGCCTGGGCGGGGCGGTCCATCTTCTGGGCCCAGCCCAGGTGGACGAAGCGGGCGGCCATCCAGTCGCTGACCACCACCAGGTCGTGGCCGGTCGGCTGGTGGTTCATCAGGGACGGGCTGATCTTGCCGAAGAACTCGTCGTTGTCGTTGATCTCCTCGGTGTACCGGACCTCGATGCCGGTCTTCTTCGAGAAGGCCTCCAGCGTCGGACGGCGCTCCTCGTCCCCGTCGTCGGTGTCGATGTAGAGCGGCCAGTTGGAGAAGGCCAGGCTCCGCTCCCGTTCCGAGAGGTCCTGGCCCTGCCTGCGGCCCTCCGGGACGTAGGCGGCGGGGACACCGCAGCCGGCGAGGGCGGCCAGCAGGCCCGCGGCACCGAGGCCGCGCAGCGCGGCGCGGCGGGAGAAGGGGAGTTCAGGCATGGACTCAGCCTCCGGCAACGCCGAAGGGGCGGGCAATAGACAACGTGTCTACCACCCGCCCCTTCAGTGGCCTGCGGTGATCAGTGCGCCGGGAGTCCCCGCGCTCAGCTCACGGCCGCCGGGCCGGTTCAGCCGTCGAGCGAGGTCATCACGTGCTTGATGCGGGTGTAGTCCTCGAAGCCGTAGGCGGAGAGGTCCTTGCCGTAGCCGGACTTCTTGAAGCCGCCGTGGGGCATCTCGGCGACGAGCGGGATGTGGGTGTTGATCCACACACAGCCGAAGTCGAGGTTCTTGGACATGCGCATCGCACGGCCGTGGTCCTTGGTCCAGACGGAGGAGGCGAGGGCGAACTCGACGCCGTTCGCGTACTCCAGGGCCTGGGACTCGTCCGAGAAGGACTGGACGGTGATGACGGGGCCGAAGACCTCGTTCTGGATGATCTCGTCGTCCTGCTTCAGGCCCGAGACGACGGTCGGGGCGTAGAAGAAGCCCTTGTCGCCGACCCGGTGGCCGCCCGCCTCGACCTTGGCGTGGGCGGGGAGGCGCTCGATGAAGCCCGCGACCTGCTTCAGCTGGTTCGGGTTGTTCAGCGGGCCGTACAGCACGTCCTCGTCGTCCGGCTGACCGGTCTTGGTCTCCGTGGCGGCCTTGGCGAGCGCGGCCACGAACTCGTCGTGGATCGACTCGTGCACGAGCACGCGGGTGGCGGCGGTGCAGTCCTGGCCGGCGTTGAAGTAGCCGGCGACGGCGATGTCCTCGACGGCCTTGGCCAGATCGGCGTCCTCGAAGACCACGACCGGGGCCTTGCCGCCGAGCTCCAGGTGGACGCGCTTGACGTCCTTCGAGGCGCTCTCGGCGACCTGCATGCCCGCGCGCACCGAACCGGTGATGGAGGCCATCGCCGGGGTGGAGTGCTCGACCATGGCCTTGCCGGTCTCGCGGTCGCCGCAGACGACGTTGAAGACGCCCTTGGGCAGGATCGAGTCGATGATCTCCGCCATCAGGACCGTGGAGGCCGGGGTGGTGTCGGAGGGCTTGAGGACGACGGTGTTGCCCGCGGCGATCGCCGGGGCGAACTTCCACACGGCCATCATCATCGGGTAGTTCCACGGCGCGACCTGGGCGCAGACGCCGACCGGCTCACGGCGGATGATGGAGGTCATCCCGTCCATGTACTCGCCGGCCGAGCGGCCCTCCAGCAGACGCGCGGCGCCCGCGAAGAAGCGGATCTGGTCCACCATCGGGGGCAGTTCCTCGCTGGCCGTCAGGCCCAGCGGCTTGCCCGTGTTCTCCGACTCGGCGGCGACCAGCTCCTCCGCGCGCGCCTCGAAGGCGTCCGCGATCTTGAGGAGGGCCTTCTGCCGCTCGGAGGGGGTGGTGTCGCGCCAGCCCGGGAAGGCGGCGGCAGCGGCGGCCATGGCGGCGTCCACATCGGCCTGGCCGGACAGCGGGGCGGTCGCGTACACCTCGCCGGTGGCCGGGTTGACCACCTCAGTGGTCCGCCCGTCGGCGGCGTCCTTGAACTCCCCGCCGATGTAGTTGCGCAGACGACGCAGTTCGGTGGTCACTACAGCCACTCTCCTGATCACATGTCCAACGATTGAGACAGGTCCCAAGCCTAGCTCCTCAGGCGACGCTTTCGACAGAGCCAGACCCGGCCAACTACGAAATCCGTGCAATCGGAGACCATCCGCAACGGATTTCATCGATTACGGGTTGCGGAACGGACGACTCCTCGTGCACAGTGGCGTCGTGGTCAGTCGAAGCGCAGATTCCAGGAACAGACAACCGTCCCCTTCGGTCGATGCTGTGTCCCTGGCGATCATCGAGCAACTACAGGAGGACGGCCGGCGCCCCTACGCGTCGATCGGCAAGGCCGTGGGCCTCTCCGAAGCGGCCGTGCGCCAGCGCGTGCAGAAGCTGCTCGACCAGGGCGTCATGCAGATCGTCGCCGTCACGGACCCGCTCACCGTGGGTCTGCGACGCCAGGCCATGGTCGGCATCAACGTCGAGGGCGACCTCGACCCGGTGGCCGACGCCCTGACCGCCATGGCCGAGTGCGAATACGTCGTCATGACGGCCGGGTCGTTCGACCTGATGGTGGAGATCGTCTGCGAGGACGACGACCACCTGCTCGAAACGATCAACAAGAAGATCCGCACGCTCCCCGGCGTGCGATCAACCGAGAGCTTCGTTTACCTGAAGCTCAAGAAGCAGACCTACATGTGGGGAACTCGATAGCCCGTGAGCCAGGACCTCTCCAAAACCGCGTACGACCACCTGTGGATGCACTTCACCCGCATGTCGTCGTACGAGAACGCGCCCGTCCCCACCATCGTGCGGGGTGAGGGCACCTACATCTTCGACGACAAGGGCAAGCGCTACCTCGACGGTCTCGCCGGACTGTTCGTGGTCAACGCCGGTCACGGCCGCAAGGAACTGGCCGAGGTCGCCTACAAGCAGGCCCAGGAGCTCGCGTTCTTCCCCGTGTGGTCGTACGCGCACCCCAAGGCCGTGGAACTGGCCGAGCGCCTCGCCGGCTACGCCCCCGGCGACCTGAACAAGGTCTTCTTCACCACCGGTGGCGGCGAGGCCGTCGAGACCGCGTGGAAGCTCGCCAAGCAGTACTTCAAGCTCCAGGGCAAGCACACCAAGTACAAGGTCATCTCGCGTGCGGTCGCCTACCACGGCACCCCGCAGGGCGCCCTGTCCATCACCGGCCTGCCGGCCCTGAAGGCCCCCTTCGAGCCGCTGGTCCCCGGCGCGCACAAGGTGCCGAACACCAACATCTACCGCGCCCCGATCCACGGCGACGACCCCGAGGCCTTCGGCCGCTGGTGCGCCGACCAGATCGAGCAGCAGATCCTCTTCGAGGGCCCGGACACCGTCGCGGCCGTCTTCCTGGAGCCCGTGCAGAACGCCGGCGGCTGCTTCCCGCCCCCGCCCGGGTACTTCCAGCGGGTCCGCGAGATCTGCGACACCTATGACGTGCTGCTCGTCTCCGACGAGACGATCTGCGCCTTCGGCCGCCTCGGCACGATGTTCGCCTGTGACAAGTTCGGCTACGTGCCGGACATGATCACCTGCGCCAAGGGCATGACCTCGGGCTACTCCCCGATCGGCGCCTGCATCGTCTCGGACCGCATCGCGGAGCCGTTCTACAAGGGCGACAACACCTTCCTGCACGGCTACACCTTCGGCGGACACCCCGTGTCCTCCGCCGTGGCCCTGGCCAACCTCGACATCTTCGACAAGGAGGGCCTGAACCAGCACGTGCTGGACCAGGAGGGCAACTTCTTCAGCACCCTGCAGAAGCTGCACGACCTCCCGATCGTCGGCGACGTCCGCGGCAACGGCTTCTTCTACGGCATCGAGCTCGTCAAGGACAAGGTCACCAAGGAGTCCTTCACGGACGAGGAGACCGAGCGCGTGCTCTACGGCTTCCTCTCCAAGGCGCTCTACGAGAACGGCCTGTACTGCCGCGCCGACGACCGGGGTGACCCGGTCATCCAGCTGGCCCCGCCGCTGATCGCGGACCAGGGCACCTTCGACGAGATCGAGGGCATCCTGCGCAACGTGCTCACCGAGGCCTGGACCAAGCTGTAAATAGTCCGATCACATGGCCCGGATCCCCTGTTCGAGTGAGAACGGGGTGGTCCGGGCCGTGTGCTGTCACCATCCAAGCGGTTCATCTCTTTACATCTCTGTGCGGGCCAGTGACCGAAAGCGGCTCCGCTTCGTTCCCCCGGACGGAGGTGTACGCCATGGTGGCTCCACCCGACAGTGCCCCGCCAGACGACGATGTCCTCTGGGCGCGGTCCCTTCACTACTCGCACAGCGGTTCCCCCGGCCTGATCGGGGTGGGCGCCGGAGTCCGGCAGGGCGAGATCCTCGCCGTGACCGGCCCGCGCGGCAGCGGCAAGACCACGCTGCTGCGCTGCCTGGCCGGACGGCTGGTGCCCGACCAGGGCGAGGTCCGGTTCGACGGGATCCCCGTCCACACCCTCGGCGCCGCGCCCCGCGAGCGGCTGTTCCGCGACCGGTTCGCCTGGATCGGTCCCGATCCGCAGCTGGTGCCCGAGCTCAAGGTGTGGGAGAACGCGGCCCTGCCCCTGCTGATCACCGGCGCCGCGCACCGCGCCGCCAGGGCCGCCGCCCACGAGTGGCTCGACCGCCTCGACATCGGCGGCTTCGCCGGCAAGCGCCCCGGCGTGCTGAACCGCGCCGAGTCCCAGCGGGTCGCCCTCGCCCGCGCGCTGGTCGGGGGGCCCGCCGTGCTCTTCGCCGACGAGCCGACCGCCCCGCTGCACCTGGCCGAACGCGCGCTGCTGCTCCGTACGCTCACCACGGCCGCCCGCTCGCACGCGATCACGGTGGTGCTCGCCACCCACGACGAGGAGGGCGCGGCCGCCGCCGACCGGAGCCTGGCCCTGATCGACGGCCGCCCGGCCACGGCCGCGGCCGGCGCCTCCCCCGGAACCACGGAGGAACAGGCCGCGTGCTCCCTCTCCGCCTAGCGCGCGGCTCCCGCCCCCTGGTGCAGCTGCGCAGACTGCTGGTCGCCGCCGCCTGCGCCGGCAGCGGCTTGCTCCTGCTGTACGTGCTCGCGGACGCCGGGGCCCGGTCCGCCGGATCGTTCCCCCGGTTGCTGTGGGCGCTGGTGCCGCTCGCCGCCACCGTCCAGTTCGCCGTCGCCGTGGCCCGGACCGACCCGGCGACCCGGCCCCGCGAGGGGCTCGACGCCGTCGGGCTGGGACCCGTACGGCTGGCCCTGGCCGCCGCGGTCTCCACAGCCGTCGCCTGCACCCTCGGCGCCGTCCTCGCCCTGGCCGCGTTCCTGCACCTGCGCGGCGACCTGTCCGGCCTGCCCTTCGACGGGGCCGGAGCCGCCCTGCTCCACGCCGGCCGGCCCCTGCCGCTCGCCGCCGCCCTCACCCTGCTGGCCCTGCTCCCCCTGACGGCCTCCCTCGCCACGGCCCTCGCCCTGCGCCCCCGGCCCCCGCACGCGGGGATCGCCCCGCAGACGGGCGTGCCCTGGGGGGTGGCGCTCGGTGCCTGCGGGCTCGCCCTGCTGGCGTACGCCCGCCCGGACGGCCCGGCCACCCCGGCGGCCGGCGTGCTGATCACGGCCGGCCTCGCCCTCGCCGGGCCCGGCCTGGCCTACGCCTGCGGCACCCTGGTCCAGGCCGTCCGCCCGGGTGCGCTGCGGCTGCTCGCCGGACGGACCCTCCAGGAGGAGGCCTCCCGGCTGGGCCGGCCCCTCGGAGTGCTGTGCGCCGTCGGCGCGGCCGCCCTCACCGCCCTGGCCGGGGGCGGGGCGCCGGACCCACTGGGGCCCCTGACCGTACCGGCCGCCGTGCTGGTGGCGCTGTGCGCCGCGGCCTCCCTGCTCACCGCCGCGGTCGAGTCCCGCCAGGTGCGCGGCCCCGTCCGGGCGGCGCTGCTGGACCTGGGCACCCCGGGCACCGTGCTGCGTACGGCCGCCGGCCTGCGCGCCGTCGCGCTGCTCGCCGGCTGCGTACCGCTCGTCTGGGGTGTGGCGCAGCTGACGTCGCTGGCCCTGACCCGCTGAGCGGACCGGCCGATGCGGCGGCCGGGCAAAGAAAAGGTCAACGAACCCTCTTGCGGAAGCAACTTCGCGGCCCGTTCCGACGTCTGGCAGAGGTACCGCCTTACCTGCCAGACGTTGAACGGAGCCCTCTGTGCTCATAGGCCTGCTGACCGCTGTCGCGGCGTCCATCTGCTATGGGACGGGATCGGTCCTGCAAGCCGTCGGATCGCGCCGCGCCGCCCGGATGTCGCCGGCCGCCGCCGGGGTGACCGCCCACGGCGGCCCGAACCTGACCTCCACCGCCAAGGCCGCGATGACCTGGGAGTTCATCGTCGGCACGATCCTGGACTTCGTCGGTTTCGGGCTGGGCGCCCTGGCCGCCCGCCTGCTGCCGCTCTTCCTCTCCCAGACCGTGATCAGCGCCAACCTGGTGATCACGGCCGTGCTGAGCGTGAAGATGCTGGGCATCCGCCTGACCCGCAAGGAATGGACCTCCATCGGGGTGGTCTGCGCGGCACTGGTGCTGCTCGCCACCGCCGCCGGCCACGAGGGCGGCCACCACGCCCCGATGGCCACCCACTGGTGGCTGCTGGCCGTGACCCTGCTGATCATCGTCGGCGGCACGGCGGCCGTCCGGTTCCTCGGCGCCCGGGCCGCGATCCTGGCCGGCCTGCTGTCGGGCCTGGCCTTCGGCGCGCTCGGCGTGGGCGTGCGCATCCTCGACGGGATCGACCCCTTCGACCTGGGCACGCTGCTCACCGACCCCGCCCTGTACGCGATCCTCGTGGCCGGCACCGGCGGGATGTACCTGCACACGGTGGCCCTCCAGATCGGCTCGGTGAACGGCGCCACCGCCGCGCTGGTCGTCGGCGAGACGGTGCTCCCCGGCGCGATCGGCGTCCTGTGGCTCGGCGACGCCTCCCGGCCCGGGCTGGCCTGGCTGGCGGCCGTCGGCTTCGTGCTGGCGGTGACCGGCGCCGTCGCGGTCGCCTGGTACGGCAACCACGACGGGGCCGAGGCACCGGCCGAGGAGCCGGTCCGGGAGCCGGTGGGCTGAGCAGGCGGCCGTCCCGGGGGCCGTCGGTGTTCACCCCGACGGCTCCCCGGGGTGGCGGCGGCGCGGCGGCCGGGGCCTGCTGAGGGCATGGACTCCCCCACCACCACACGGCTGCGCACCCCCCGCGCCGCCGGGACGGCCGGTGTCGTCTTCGCCCTGCTGCTCGCGGCGGCGATCGTGCTCATGCGGACCGCCCTTCCCTCCGGGAGCCCGGCCGATGCCGCCGTCGACGCGGACAAGCGCTGGGCGGTGCGGCTGGCGCTGGAGATCGTCCCGTTCGCCGGGATCTTCTTCCTGTGGTTCATGGGGGCGCTGCGGGAGCACTCGGGCGAGGCGGAGGACCGTTTCTTCGCCACGGTGTTCCTGGGCAGCGGGTTCATCTTCGTCGCCACGCTCTTCGTGGCCGCCGCGGCGGCCGGGACCGTGCTGAGCGAGGCCGTGCCGCCCTCCGGGTTCGGCCGGCCCTTCGCGTACACCGTGCTGGCCTCGTACGCCATGCGCATGGCGGCCGTGTTCGCCTTCTCGACCTCTGCCATCGGCCGCCGGCTCCGCGTCTTCCCCCGCCCGCTGGCCCTGCTCGGCTTCGCGACCGGGCTGGCCCTGCTGGTGCTGGGGTCGGGGGTGCCGTGGGTGGAGATCATCTTCCCGTTCTGGGTCCTGGTCGTGAGCCTCCACCTCCTCCGCGCCGGCCTGCGCCGCACCACCTGACCTGCGGCTTCACCGTCCCGTACGTCCGGCAGGCGATGCGCGGCCCGCGCGCGCATGCTGGAGGGGTGGCGGGGGCCTCGGGGGCAGTGGGGGTCATCAGGGCACGGAAAGGCTGATGCCTCATGAGGCTCGTCGTCGACCTGAACCGCTGTCAGGGGTACGCGCAGTGCGCGTTCCTCGCACCCGACGTCTTCGCCATGCACGGCGACGAGTCGCTGCTGTACAACCCGCAGGCCCCGGACGACCAGCACGACAACGTCGTGCGCGCCGCACACGCCTGCCCGGTCCGGGCCATCCTCCTGGACGCGATGAACGGCTCCCTCCAGACCCAGGAGGCCGGCGGTGAACGGTGACGGAGCCCTGGAGCGGCTGAAGCGCGAGGGCCGCATCGTCGTCGTGGGCGCTTCCCTGGCCGGCCTGCGGGCCGCCGAGACCATGCGCGAGAAGGGCTTCGCCGGTGAGCTGACGATGATCGGCGACGAGCCCTACGAACCGTACGACCGCCCTCCCCTGTCCAAGCAGGTCCTGCTGGGGATGGCCACCGCCGAGGGGACGGCCCTGCCGCGCCGCCGGGACATCGACGCGAAGTGGCGCCTCGGGGTGCCCGCCGCCGGTCTGGACATGGCGGCCCGCCGGGTCCGGCTGGCCGACGGGGACGAGGTGGAGTACGACCGCCTGCTGATCGCCACCGGTGTCCGGGCCCGGCCCTGGCCCAACCCCGACGAGGCGGGCCTGGACGGGGTCTTCGTCCTGCGCACCCGGGGCGACGCCGCCGCGCTGGAACGCGCGCTCGCGGCGGGGCCCGGCAGGGTGCTCGTGATCGGGGCCGGGTTCACGGGCTCCGAGATCGCCTCCGCCTGCCGTGAGCGCGGCCTGTCCGTCACCGTGGCGGAACGCGGCGACGCCCCCCTGGTGGGCGCGCTCGGCGGGGTGGTCGGAGCGGTCGCGGCCGAGATGCACCGCGAGAACGGGGTGGACCTGCGCACCGGGATCATGGTGACGGGTCTTGAGGGCGACTCCTCCGGCCGGGTCCGCGCCGCGCACCTCTCCGACGGCACCACGCTGGAGGCCGAGGTGGTGGTCGTCTCGCTCGGCGCCCAGCGCAACACCGAGTGGCTCGCCGGTTCCGGGCTGGGCGCGGGTCCGCGCGGCATCGCCTGCGACGCGGGCTGCCGGGCCTTCGACATCTGGGGCATCGTCACCGACGACATCTACGTGGCCGGCGACGTCGCCCGCTCCCCGCACGCCCTGTTCGGCTACCAGTTCCTGTCCCTGGAGCACTGGGGCAACGCCGTGGCCCAGGCCGAGACGGCCGCGCACAACATGCTCAGCAGGAGCTCCGAGCGCCGGCCGCACCTGTGGGTCCCGGCGTTCTGGTCCTCTCAGTTCGGCGTGAACATCAAGTCGGTCGGGGTCCCCTCGATGGGCACGGAGATCGTGATCACCCAGGGCTCGCGGGCCGAACGCCGCTTCGTCGGCGTGTACGGCTACCAGGGCCGCGTCATCGGGGCCGTCACCTTCGACCAGTGCCGCTGGCTGGACTTCTACGAGCAGCAGATCGAGCAGACCGCGCCGTTCCCGCCGCCCTACCCGACGGTGGACCGCAGGCCCGAGGGCGAACGTCCGATCCCCGCGGACTTCCCCGACCCGTCGGTGCCCACGCACGGCCCGACCATCACCCTGAGCGGCTACTCGCCGGCGGACCGGCGGATGACCTTCACTCCGGCGCACAACTGAGCACGAGGACCTCTCATGACCCAAGGCATCCTGCGGCAGATCCTCGACTACTCCAGCCGTGCCAACCCGTACCCGCTGTACGAGGAGCTCCGCGCGACCCCGGTGTTCCACGACGGCGACGGCCCGTACGTCATCAGCACCTACCACGAGATCAAGGGCCTGCTGCACGACCCGCGCATCAGCTCCGACTCCCGCAATCTGACGGCGACGGCCGGCGACCCGCTCAACCAGGCCGAAGAGGGCGGGAGCGAGGTCCTGCCCCCCTCCTTCCTGAAGCTGGACCCGCCCGACCACGACCGGCTGCGCCGGATGACCAACCGGCCCTTCGGGCCGCCGCACTCCCCGCGCCGGGTCGAGCGGATGCGCGGCGAGCTCGACGGCATCGTCACCGGGCTGATCGACACGGTCGCCGCGAAGGGCGACCCCAACCGGATCGACCTGGTCGAGGAGTTCTCCTACCCCTTCCCGGTCACCGTGATCTGCCGGCTGCTGGGCGTGCCGCCCGAGGACGAGGCCCGTTTCCACGTCTGGGCCGACACCCTGGCCGCGAGCCTGGACCCCGACCCGGACGCCGACCCCGCGGAACGCGCCAAGAAGACCGAGGGCGCCCGGATGGAGCTCGGCATGTACCTGGCCGGGCTGATCGAGGAGCGGCGCAAGAACCCGACCGGGGACATGCTCTCGGAGCTGGCGACCGGGCAGGGCCCGGACGGCACCATGAGCACCATGGAGGTCCTCAGCACGGCGGCCCTGCTGCTGATCGCCGGGCACGAGACCACCGTCAACCTGATCACGAACGGCATGCTCACCCTGCTGCGCCACCCGGAGCACCTGGACCGGCTGCGCTCCGACCCGAACCTCGCGGTGCCGATGGTCGAGGAGCTGCTGCGCTACGAGCCCCCGGTGCAGCTGCTCCCGCAGCGCAGCACCCTGGCCGACATCGAGGTGGCGGGGGTGACCATCCCCAAAGGCTCTTCGCTCTGGCTGATCCTGGCCTCCGGAAACCGCGACCCGAAGCGGTTCGAGGACCCGGACCGCTTCGACCCCGACCGCCCGGACGTCCAGCACCTGGGCCTCGGCAGCGGGATCCACAGCTGCTTCGGCGCGCCGCTGGCCCGGCTGGAGGCCGCGCTGGCCCTGAGCGAGCTGGCCCGCAGGCTGGAGAACCCCCGGCTGCTGGAGGATCCCCCGCCCTACCGGCAGAACGCCGTCCTGCGCGGCCCGCGCCACCTGCCGATCGCCGTCGACGGCATCCGGGCGGCCTGATCCGGCTCAGGCCGCGGGAAGGACGACCACCTCGGAAGGCGTGAAGGCCACCGCGACCCGGTCCCCCGGGGCCGGCGCGGCGGCCAGGGCGCACTCCGCCTCCAGGACGGGCCCCGCCTCCGGCCGCAGCGACAGCGTCACATGGGTGCCCCGGAACGTACGGGACTCCACCACGCAGTCCAGTCCGGCCCCGCACAGCACCACCCCGGCCGGGCGGACCAGCAGCCGCCGCTCCCCCTCCGGGGAGCCGGCCGGTACGGGGACCTTCCCCCACGGGGTGGCGGCCGCGCCACCGGAAACGGTCGCCGGGACCACGTTCTCGAAGCCGAGGAACCGTGCCACGAACTCCGACGCCGGCCGCTGCCACACCTCCAGCGGGGTCCCCGCCTGCGCGATCCGCCCGTCCCGCATCACCACCACCCGGTCGGCCAGCGCGAAGGCCTCGCCCTGGTCGTGGGTGACGGCCAGCACGGTGGTGCCCAGCCGGGAGAACAGCCCCTGGAGCTCGACCACCAGCCGCTCGCGCAGCCCCCGGTCCAGCTGGCCGAGCGGCTCGTCCAGCATCAGCAGCCTCGGCGACGGCGCCAGCGCCCGGGCCAGGGCGACCCGCTGCTGCTCACCGCCCGAGAGCGAGGCCACGGCACGGCCCTGGGCGCCGGGGAGCCCGACCAGGTCCAGGAGCCGGGCGACCCGCTCCTCGTACTCCGGCTTCGCCGAGCCGCGGACGCGCAGGCCGAAGGCGACGTTCCCGCCGACGTCGCGGTGCGGGAACAGCTGGTGGTCCTGGAACATCAGCCCCACCCCCCGCCGGTGCACGGGCACCCCGGCCTGGTCGGCGCCGCCCAGCAGCACCCGTCCGGCGGAAGGCGGCTGGAGCCCGGCCACCACCCGCAGCAGGGTGGACTTGCCGCTGCCGCTCGGGCCCAGCACGCAGACGGTCTCGTGCTCGGCGACCTCCAGGTCCACCGCGTCCACGACCGCCCGGTCGCCGAAGCGGACCGTCACCCCTTCGAGCCGGAGCAGGGTCATCAGAACTCTCCCGAGGTCTTGTCGGGTCGCAGCCGCTCCAGCACCAGCAGGGACACCGCGCACACCAGCATCAGAATCGTGCTCAGGGCCATCGCCTGCCCGTAGTTCATCTCCCCGGCCCGCCCCAGCAGCCGGGCCACCGCCACCGGCAGCGTCGGACGGTCCGGCCGGGCGATGAACACCGTCGCCCCGAACTCGCCCAGCGAGACCGCGAAGGCGAAGCCCGCCGCGATCAGCACCGCCCGCCGCACCAGCGGCAGGTCCACCTCCCGCCAGACCCGCAGCGGGGAGGCCCCCAGCACGGAAGCCGCCTCCCGCAGCCGCCCGTCCACCGCCCGCAGCACCGGCAGCATGGTGCGTACGACGAACGGCACCCCGACCAGTGCCTGGGCGAGCGGCACCAGGATCCAGGAGGTGCGCAGGTCCAGCGGGGGCTCGTCCAGGGTGATCAGGAACCCGAAGCCCACCGTCACGGCGGACACCCCGAGCGGCAGCATCAGCAGCGCGTCGAAGCCGCGCACGAAGCGGCCGGCCCGCCGGGCCAGCGCCGCCGCCGCGAGGCCTCCGACGGCCAGGGCGATGGCGGTGGCGGCGAGCGCGTACTGGAGGGAGTTCCAGATGGCCTCCAGCGGCGGTACCAGAAACGTTCCGCCTCCGGCCCCGGCCTCCTGGAGCGCCCGGTAGAAGCCGAACCCGTACCCGCCGGGGGCGTCCAGGGACCGCTCCACCAGCACGGCGAGGGGGGCCACGATCAGCAGGGCCACGGTCAGCAGCACCCCGCCCAGCAGCCCGCGCTGCGCCCAGCCGCGCGGCGGGTGCGCGGTGCGCGAGGGGTCGACGAGCCGCAGCGCCGTCTCCCGCCGGCGCACGGTCCGGGCGTGCACCGCGAGGATCAGCCCGACGGCAGCGAACTGGACCAGGGTCAGCACCGCCGCGGTCGGCAGGTCCAGCAGCTGCGCCGTCTGCCGGTAGACCTCGACCTCCAGCGTGGCGTACGAGGGCCCGCCGAGGATCTGCACGACGCCGAAGGAGCTGAAGGTGAACAGGAACACCATCAGCGCGGCGGCCGCCACCGCCGGGGCGAGCGCGGGCAGGGTCACCCGCCGCCAGGCCGCGAACCGCCCGGCGCCCAGCACCCGGGCGGCCTCCTCCTGGCGCGGGTCCAGCTGGGCCCACAGGCCGCCGACCGTCCGGACGACGACGGCGTAGTTGAAGAAGACGTGGGCGAGCAGGATCGCCCACACGGTGGTGTCCAGCCGGACCCCCCACACCTCGTCCAGCAGCCCGCCCCGGCCCACCAGCGCCAGGAAGGCCGTGCCGACGACCACCGTCGGCAGCACGAAGGGGACGGTGACCAGGGCGCGCAGCAGCTGCTTGCCGGGGAAGGAGAAACGCGCGAACACGTACGCGCCCGGGAGCGCGACGAGCAGGGTGAGCGCGGTCGAGGCGAGCGCCTGCCAGGTGGTGAACCACAGCACGCCGGCGATGTCGGGCTGGGAGAGGACCTCGCCGATCCGGCCGAACCGCCAGCCGTCCTCCGCCCTGAACCCGCGGCCGACGATGGCGGCGACGGGCCAGGCGAAGAAGAGCCCGAAGAAGGCGAGCGGCACGGCCATCAGAGCGAGTCTGACGGCGGTGGCCCGCCCGCCCTCCTCCGGAGAGCCGTCGCGGACTACTTCACGACGATCGAGGACCATGCCTTGACCCACTGGTCACGGTTCTTCGCGATGGTCTCGGGGGCCACGTTCTCCGGCTTGTCGACCACCACGCCGTGCTTGGTGAACACCTCCGGCAGCTTCGCGTCCTTGACCACCGGGTTCACGAACATCTGGAGCGGCATGTCCTCCTGGAACTTCTTGCCGATCAGGAAGTCGATGAGGGCCTTGCCGCCCTCCTCGTTCTTCGCGCCCTTCAGCAGGCCCGCGAACTCGACCTGGCGGAAGCAGGTGCCGGTGGCCACGCCCGTGGGGGCCTCGGCCGGCTGGGGCTCGCCGTAGAGGACCTCGACCGGCGGGCTGGAGGCGTAGGAGACCACCAGCGGGCGGTCGCCCTTGGCCTTCTTGCCGCCGGCGGAGCCGGAGAAGCGCTCGTTGTAGGCCTGCTCCCAGCCGTCGACGACCTCGACGCCGTTGGCCTTGAGCTTGGTCCAGTAGTCCTTCCAGCCGTCCTCTCCGTACTTGCCGACGGAGGCGAGGAGGAAGCCGAGGCCGGGCGAGGAGGTCGCGGCGTTCTCGGTGACCAGCAGGTTCTTGTACTCGGGCTTGAGCAGGTCGTCCAGCGTCTGCGGCGGGGCGATCTTCTTGTCGGCGAAGTAGGCCTTGTCGTAGTTGACGCAGATGTCGCCGGAGTCGACCGGGGTGACCCGGTGCTGCGTGTCGAGCACGTACTCGGGCTTGACCGCGTCCAGGCCCTTGGCCTCGTACGGGGTGAAGAGGCCGTTGTCGAGGGCGCGCGAGAGGAGCGTGTTGTCGACACCGAAGAAGACGTCGCCGCGCGGTGAGCCCTTGGTGAGGATCTCCTGGTTCAGGGCGGCTCCCGCGTCCCCGGACTTCAGGACCTTGACGGTGTAGCCGCTCTGCTGCTCGAACTCTTTGAGGACCGAATCGGTCACGTTGAAGGAGTCGTGGGAGACGAGGGTGACGGTCCTGGACTTCGGGGAACCGCTCTCGGCGGCCCCGTCGTCCTTCTTGGTGCCGCCGCCGCACGCGGTCAGCGTGCCGACGCCGAGGGCGGCGGCCAGCGCCACGCCCGCGATCTTCTTGGTGGTGCTCACGGTTCATTCCTCCTGGGTTGACCAGGAGAAGACGCGGCCCCGCCCGGGCGCTCGGGTGGAGCGGGGCGCCCGGGCAGGGCGCAACAGCTTGAGGTGGTGACCGAACTTCCTACCCAGAATGACCTGGGCGAGGTTCAGAGGGTCTGCGGCCACGGTGCTTGATCTAAAAACGTGTTGCCGCACTCTCAGCGCTGTGGCGCTCCCCTGTCGGAATATGCAGATGTACGCGGGCCAGCCTACCGCTCGCTCGCCGCGAGCTGTCCGCACGCTCCGTCGATCTCCTGGCCGCGGGTGTCCCGTACGGTCACGGGCACGCCGTGGCGGGCGATGGCCTCGACGAAGGCCTTCTCGTCCTCGGGGCGCGAGGCGGTCCACTTCGAGCCCGGCGTCGGGTTCAGCGGGATCAGGTTGACGTGTACGCGCTTGCCCTTGAGCAGGCGGCCGAGGAGGTCGCCGCGCCAGGCCTGGTCGTTGATGTCACGGATCAGGGCGTACTCGATGGAGATCCGGCGGCCGGACTTCTCGGCGTACTCCCAGGCCGCGTCGAGGACCTCGCGGACCTTCCAGCGGGTGTTCACGGGGACGAGGGTGTCGCGCAGCTCGTCGTCCGGGGCGTGCAGGGAGACGGCGAGGCGGCACTTGAAGCCCTCGTCGGCGAACCGCAGCATGGCCGGGACCAGGCCGACGGTGGAGACCGTGATGCCGCGCTGCGACAGGCCCAGGCCGTCGGGCTCCGGGTCGGTGAGGCGGCGGATGGCGCCGACGACGCGGTTGTAGTTCGCGAGCGGCTCGCCCATGCCCATGAAGACGATGTTGGACAGGCGGGCCGGGCCGCCGGGGACCTCACCGTCGCGCAGGGCGCGCATGCCGTCGACGATCTGGTGCACGATCTCGGCGGTGGAGAGGTTGCGGTCGAGGCCGGCCTGGCCGGTGGCGCAGAACGGGCAGTTCATACCGCAGCCGGCCTGCGAGGAGATGCACATGGTCACCCGGTCGGGGTAGCGCATCAGCACGGACTCGACGAGCGTGCCGTCGTGCAGCTTCCACAGGGTCTTGCGGGTGGTGTCGTTGTCGCAGCTGATGTGCCGCACGACGTTCATCAGCTCGGGCAGCAGCTCCTGCTGGAGCTTCTCGCGCGAGCCGGCGGGGATGTCGGTCCACTCGGCCGGGTCGTGGGCGTAGCGGGCGAAGTAGTGCTGGGAGAGCTGCTTGGCCCGGAACGGCTTCTCGCCGATCGCGGCCACCGCCTCGCGGCGCTCGGCCGGGGTGAGGTCGGCAAGGTGCCGGGGCGGCTTCTTGGCCCCTCGCGGGGCAACGAAAGTAAGCTCGCCCGGGACGGGACGGGGGGCCATGAGTGGTACTCCTCAAGTCTGACGAACCCTTGGCGGGCGATCTCCGCACACGCGGAGTCAACGTGATGGCACGCCCGGTGCCCGGAGAGCTCACGGGTCCATCCCCGCCGGAACGGGGAAAGCGCGCCACTCATCAGTGACGCGCTTTCCAGGATAACCCGGACGGCTCAGCCGGTGCCGACGAAGGCCGCCAGCAGCAGCCAGACGACCGGGGCCGTCGGCAGCAGCGAGTCCAGGCGGTCCATGATGCCCCCGTGGCCCGGGAGCAGCGTGCCCATGTCCTTGATGCCCAGGTCACGCTTGATCATCGACTCGCCGAGGTCGCCCAGGGTCGCGCTGACGGCGACGGCCAGGCCCAGCAGCAGGCCCTGCCACCACGAGCCCCCGTCGATCAGGAACTCCATGCACAGGGCGCCCGCCGCCATGGCGAAGGCCACCGCGCCGAAGAGCCCCTCGCGGGTCTTGCCGGGGCTGATGCGCGGCGCGAGCTTGGTCTTGCCGAAGCGCCAGCCGACGGCGTACGCCCCGGTGTCGCTGACGACGGTCAGCAGCAGGAAGGTCACCACCCGCTGCGGTCCGTCCTCGGCCGTGAGCAGCATCGCGACGAAGGTGGCCAGGAAGGGCACGTAGAACGCCGCGAAGACGCCCGCGGTGACGTCCTTGAGGTAGTCCTCCGGCGGTTCCGTCATCCGCCAGACGAGGACCGCCAGCGCGGTCAGCGCCATGGCGACCCAGGCGCCCTCGGCCCCCCGGACGTAGCCGGCGATGACCATCGCCGCGCCGCCGACCGCGAGCGGGACCAGCGGGGCCTTGATGCCCTTCTTCTCCTGGAGCCGGGAGGTGAGCTCCCACAGGCCGACGACGACCGCGACGACGATCACGCCGACGAAGACGGCCTTGACGATGAACAGCGAAGCGAAGATCACCGCGCCGAGGCCGACGCCGACCCCTATGGCGGCACGCAGATCCCGCCCGGCGCGCTTCTTCTGCGGCGGGGGCGAGGCGTCCTGCGGTGCCTGCGAAGGCGGGGGCGGGGGGCTGGGCATGGGCTCCTGCAACGGCATCTCGGTTCGGAGCGGGGGGCCGCCCGCGAAGGCGGCCCCCCGATCGCGTGCTTCCCGGTCGTCGAACGCACGGCCGGCGGCATCGGGCACGATGGGCATGGGCGCAGTCTGCGGGCCCACCAGCGCATCGTATGCGGGACCCGCCGGTACCGGCTCAGCGGCCCAGGGAGAGTCGTTCATCAGACCTCGAGGAGCTCGGCTTCCTTGTGCTTGAGCAGCTCGTCCACCTGCGCGACGTACTTCGCGGTGGTGTCGTCGAGCTCCTTCTCGGCGCGGCGCACCTCGTCCTCGCCGGCCTCCTTGTCCTTGACCAGCTTGTCGAGGGCGTCCTTGGCCTTGCGGCGCACGGAGCGGATGGAGACGCGGGAGTCCTCGGCCTTGTTCTTGGCGACCTTGATGAACTCCTTGCGGCGGTCCTGCGTCAGCTCGGGGAAGGTCACCCGGATGATATTGCCGTCGTTGCTGGGGTTGACGCCCAGGTCGGAGTCACGGATCGCCTGCTCGATGTTGCGCAGGGCGCTCTTGTCGAACGGGGTCACGACCGCCATGCGCGGCTCGGGCACCGCGAAGGAGGCGAGCTGGTTGATGGGCGTGATGGCGCCGTAGTAGTCCGCCACGATCTTGTTGAACATCGCCGGGTGCGCACGGCCGGTGCGAATCGCGGCGAAGTCTTCCTTGGCGACGACGACGGCCTTCTCCATCTTCTCCTCGGCCTCGAGGAGGATTTCTTCGATCACCACGTGCTCCTGCATGTCAGATATGGATGGTTCAGGCGGGCGGGGCGGTACGGGCCGCCCGGACCGGGCCCCTGAGGGCCCGGTGCGACGGGCTCAGGCCCGGGTGCCCTGGTCGCTCACGAGCGTGCCGATCTTCTCACCCTTGACGGCGCGGGCGATATTGCCTTCGGCGAGCAGTTCGAAGACCAGGATCGGGAGGCGGTTGTCGCGGCACAGCGTGATGGCCGTGGCGTCGGCGACCTTGAGGTCCCGGGACAGCACCTCGTTGTACTCCAGCGCGTCGAACTTCACCGCGTCCGGGTTGGTCTTCGGGTCGGAGTCGTAGACCCCGTCGACGCCGTTCTTGCCCATGAGGAGGGCCTCGGCGTCGATCTCCAGGGCGCGCTGGGCGGCCGTGGTGTCGGTGGAGAAGTACGGCATGCCCATACCGGCGCCGAAGATGACGACGCGGCCCTTCTCCAGGTGGCGGACGGCGCGCAGCGGGATGTACGGCTCCGCGACCTGGCCCATGGTGATGGCGGTCTGGACGCGGCTGTCGATGCCCTCCTTCTCCAGGAAGTCCTGGAGGGCGAGGCAGTTCATGACGGTGCCGAGCATGCCCATGTAGTCGGACCGGGCCCGGTCCATGCCGCGCTGCTGGAGTTCCGCGCCGCGGAAGAAGTTGCCGCCGCCGATGACGACCGCGATCTCGGCGCCGTCTCGGACCACGGCCGCGATCTCGCGGGCGATGGCGTGCACGACGTCAGGGTCGACACCCAGCCCGCCGCCGCCGGAGAAGGCTTCGCCGGAGAGCTTCAGCATGAAGCGGCGACCCTTCTTCTCGTGGTCGCTCTTGTCGTGGGATGCGGTGTGGGGGTCCACGCCCTGATTCATGGAGATCTCCTCGTGCACATACGAAGAAGGCCATTGCCGGTGGGTCCTCGCGGTTCCCTCTGCGGCAATGGCCTCCTCGTCAGATCTGCGGTCGTCCGGCGCAAGCGCGGACGACTGCCTCAGACCCTATCGGGGTCCGGTGTCCGTCGCGTACGGACGGACTCAGATGCCGACCTTGATGCGGGCGAAGCGCTTCAGGGTGACACCGGCCTCGTCCAGAACCTTCTGGACGGACTTCTTGTTGTCCAGCGCGTACGGCTGGCCGAGCAGCGTGGCGTCCTTGAAGAAGCCGTTGACGCGACCCTCGACGATCTTGGCGATCGCGGCCTCGGGCTTGCCCTCGGCGCGGGTGGTCTCCTCGGCGACGCGGCGCTCGGACTCGACGATCTCGGCCGGGACGTCCTCGGCGGTGAGGTACTTCGGCGCGAAGGCGGCGATGTGCTGGGCGATGCCCTTGGCCAGGTCGGCGTCGGCCTTGTCCAGCTCGACCAGGACACCGATCTGCGGGGGCAGGTCGGGCATGGTGCGGTGCATGTAGGAGGCCACGAAGGCACCCTCGTACGCCGCGAAGCGGTCCAGGACGATCTTCTCGCCGAGGTTGGCGTTGGCCTCGTCCACGAACGCCTGGACGGTCTTGCCGGCCTCGATCTCGGACGCGAGCAGCGCCTCGATGTCGGCGGGCTTGGTGGCGGCCACGTGGGCGGCGAGCTGGTCGGCGACGGCCAGGAACTTCGGGCTCTTGGCCACGAAGTCCGTCTCGCACTTGAGCTCGACGAGCACACCGGAGGTGGCGTCGTCGGAGATCAGGGAGGTGACGGCACCGTTCTCGGCGGAACGGCCCTCGCGCTTGGCGACGCCCTTCAGGCCCTTGACGCGCAGGATCTCGTTGGCCTTGGTGACGTCACCGTCGGCCTCGACGAGCGCGTTCTTGCAGTCCAGCATGCCGGCGCCGGTGAGCTCGCGGAGCTTCTTGACGTCAGCGGCGGTGTAGTTCGCCATGAGTCTGTGATTCTCTCTCGAAGTCGTAGATCTACGGGTGAACGGCGGAGGAGCGCGCTCGTGGCGCGGCTCCCCCGCCGTCATCGTCCGTGCTGCGAGTGCCCGGCGGATGAACGCCGGGCGCTCTCAGTGGGTCAGGCCTGCTCGGCGTCCGCGGCCGGAGCCTCGGCAGCCGGGGCCTCGGCCGCGGGGGCCTCGGCGTCAGCCTTCTTCTCGCCCTCGAGGAGGTCGCGCTCCCACTCGGCGAGCGGCTCGGCGGCGGCCTTCTCGCCCGGCTTCGAGTCACCGGTCGCAGCGCCGGAGCGGGCGATGAGGCCCTCGGCGACGGCGTCGGCGATCACGCGGGTGAGCAGGGTGACGGAGCGGATGGCGTCGTCGTTGCCCGGGATCTTGTAGTCGACCTCGTCGGGGTCGCAGTTGGTGTCGAGGATCGCGACGACCGGGATGTGCAGCTTGCGCGCCTCACCGACGGCGATGTGCTCCTTCTTGGTGTCGACGATCCAGACGGCGCTGGGGACCTTCGACATCTCGCGGATACCACCGAGGGTCTTCTCCAGCTTGGCCTTCTCGCGGGAGAGGACCAGGAGCTCCTTCTTGGTGAGACCCGAGGCCGCGACGTCCTCGAAGTCGATCGCCTCAAGCTCCTTCAGACGCTGGAGGCGCTTGTAGACGGTGGAGAAGTTGGTGAGCATGCCACCCAGCCAGCGCTGGTTGACGTACGGCATGCCGACGCGGGTCGCCTGCTCGGCGATGGCCTCCTGCGCCTGCTTCTTCGTACCGACGAACATGATGGAACCGCCGTGGGCGACGGTCTCCTTCACGAACTCGTAGGCGCGGTCGATGTACGACAGCGACTGGAGCAGGTCGATGATGTAGATGCCGTTGCGCTCGGTGAAGATGAAGCGCTTCATCTTCGGGTTCCAGCGACGGGTCTGGTGACCGAAGTGGACGCCGCTCTCCAGCAGCTCCCGCATCGTTACGACGGCCATGGCCATCTCCTTGGTTTCTCGGTTTTGGTTCCTGACGCCCCGCCGCGCCCTGCCCCTGGAAGGGACCGAGAGACGCTGTCAGCCGACCGGAACCGGTCGGCGCTGGGGCGTGCGAAGTCGACCCGGTGACCCGGATCGCCACAAGAAGTGTACGGGACCCGGCGGTATGCCGGGTGACGCCCTTGTCCACACCCTTTCGCCCGTCCACAGGCACGGGCGGCCCGGGGCGCCCGCGCGGGACCCTGGGCTCATGACGACGACACTGCTGCTCACCCTGCTGTTCGCCCTGTCCGGGGCGCTGCCGCCGGCCCCCGCCGGAACCCCGGCCGAGGGGGCATTCCGGGCCGTCCGGCCCCTTCCGGCGCCGCTCTCGGTGGCCCGGTGGTGGGACCCGCCCCCGACCCCGTACGCGGCGGGGCACCGCGGGGTGGACCTGTCGGCCCCGCCGGGGACGCGGGTGCGGGCCGTGGGGCCGGGGCGGGTGCACTTCGCGGGGCCGGTGGCGGGGCGGGGCGTGCTCTCGCTCACCCTTCCGGGCGGGTTGCGGACCACGTACGAGCCGGTGCGGCCGCTGGTGGCGGAGGGGGAGGCGGTCGCGGCGGGCCAGGTGGTGGCGGTGCTCACGGAGGGCTCCCACTGCCTGGCGTCCTGCCTGCACTGGGGACTGCTGGCGGGCGAGGACGCCTACCGCAACCCGCTGGGCCTGCTGCCGGGCCCCACACCCCGGCTGCTGCCACCGGACCCGGCCCTGGAACCGGCCCTGGACCCGGACCCGGACTCGCCGGACTAGCCCGGCTCGCCTAGCCCGGCTCGCCTAGCCCGGCTCGCCGGAGATGCCGTGCAGGGCCATGGCGACGGCGGTCGCGGTGATCACGGCGGGCTCCTCGGCCGCGCCCAGCTCGATCCGGCGGGCGGCGGCGTCCACGACCCCCTGGAGCAGCATCGCGGCCAGTCGCGGCTCCGGCCGGCCGAGGGCCTCCAATGCCTCGACGATCATCGCGACCAGGCCGCCGTGCGCCGCGCGGATCTTCTCCCGCGCACCCGCGTCCAGCTCGCCGGCGGAGATCGCCACCACGGCCCGGTGCCGGCGGTCGCCCACCAGCTCCAGCTGGCTGCGCACGTACGCCTCGATCTTCTCCGCGGGCGTCGGCGCGGCCTCCATGGCCGCCTCGATCTCGGCGGCCCAGACGGGGAAGTCCACCGCGCACAGCTCTTCGACGACGGCGGCGCGCGACTTGAAGTACTCGTACACGGAGGACCGGGCGAGGCCCGTCCGCTCCGCGAGGGCGGGGAAGGTCAGGGCCTCGGTCCCGCCTTCCGACAGCAGGGAGCGCGCCGCGTCCAACAGGGCGCCGCGCTGCATCGACCGGTGCTCGGCCACGGAGGCCGCTCGAATCCTGGGCACGTCACCACTGTACGGAGGCGGCGCAAGCTCCACCGGGCGTCCGGCTCGCGTCCGGCACGGGCGGTGGCTCAGCGGCCGACGTCCGCGAGCTTGGCGCGCAGCTGGAGCACGGATTTGGTGTGGATCTGGCTGACCCGGCTCTCGGTGACGCCCAGGACGTTGCCGATCTCGGCCAGGGTCAGGCCCTCGTAGTAGTAGAGGGTGACGACCGTCTTCTCCCGCTCGGGGAGGGTGTTGATGGCCCGGGCGAGGAGCCGGCGCAGCTCCCGGTCCTCGGCCACCTCCACCGGGTCGTCGGCGGCGGTGTCCTCCAGGGTGTCCATCAGGGAGAGGCGGTCACCGCCCTCGCCGCCGACGTGCAGCAGCTCCTCCAGGGCGACGACGTTGGCCAGGGACAACTGGCTGAAGACGGTGTGGAGTTCCTCCACGCCGATCCCCATCTCCCCCGCGACCTCGCCCTCCGTCGGGGTGCGCCGCAGCTGGGCCTCCAGCGTGGCGTAGGCGCGCTCCACGGCGCGGGCCTTCTGGCGGACGGAGCGCGGGATCCAGTCCAGCGCCCGCAGCTCGTCGATCATCGCGCCGCGGATCCGGGTGATCGCGTACGTCTCGAACTTGATGGACCGTTCGATGTCGAACTTCTCGATCGCGTCGATCAGTCCGAAGACCCCCGAGGAGACGAAGTCGGCCTGTTCCACATTGGGCGGGAGCCCGACGCTGACCCGGCCCGCCACGTATTTGACCAGCGGCGAGTAGTGCAGGATCAGCTGCTCCCGCAGCCGCTCGTCACCCGAGTCCTTGTATGAGCGCCAGAGCAGCTCCAGGGACGTGGGCTCGGTGGACCGCACGCCGCCACGGGCAGCGGGTGGCACCGAAACGCGGTCGGACCCTGAGGTGTGCTGGGGCATGCTTCGCCTTTGCCGGAGCGGGATTCCTTGGGAGCGTAGCGTGACGGAAGAGTCGCGGTGCGCGAAGAGTACGGGATGCCGCAGGGCCGCAGGGGCGTCCGGACCCGCACGGGCGGCCCGGGACCGGCGCCTCGCGCACGGCCCGGGCGGCCGCCTCGGGGAAGACCGCGTCTCTCATCGCCTTCACTCTTTCACCGGAACGCCCCAGGTCAACGAGCGCCTCGCCGGACGGCTCAGGATTACGCCTCCCCTTCCGCTCCGCGCCGGGTCAACCGCCAGGCGTCGCCCTGCCGTTCGACGAACCCCAGAGAGTGAAGTTCGTACAGTCTGCCGATGACTTCATCGGTGCCGGCGCCCGCGGCGAGGGAGATCTCCTCCACCCCGGCGGGCCCCGCCCCCGGCAGGGCTTCGAGGACCCGCGCGGCCGCGGGGTCCAGCAGGTCGCGGGCGAGGACGGGGCCCCGCCGGACGGGGGCCAGCTCGCCCATGTCGCCGACGAGTTCGACCACCTCGGCCGCGTCGGTGACCAGGAAGGCCTCGCCCCGCAGCAGCTCGTGCACCCCGGCGGAGAGGCCGCTGGTGGCGGGGCCGGGGACGCCCATGGTGAGCCGGCCCAGCCGCTGGGCCCGGCGGGCCGTGACGAGCGAGCCACTGCGCAGGGCGGCCTCGACGACGACGGTCCCCCGGGTGAGGGCGGCGATGACCCGGTTGCGCAGGACGAACCTGCTGGGCGTGGGATGGCTGCCCGGCGGCAGTTCGCCCAGCACCAGCCCCTGTCGGGTGATCCGGCCGAGCAGTCCGGCGTGGCCGCGCGGGTAGGCCGTGTCCACCCCGCAGGCCAGTACCGCCGCCGTGGCCCCGCCGGAGGCGAGGGCCCCTCGGTGGGCGGCGCCGTCGATCCCGTACGCCGCCCCGGAGACCACGACCCAGCCGCGCTCGGCGAGCCCGGCGGCCAGGGTCTGCGCCATGTGGGCCCCGTACGGGGTGCAGGCGCGGGCCCCGACCACGGCGACCGAGCGCAGGGCCCAGGTCCGCAGGTTCGGCCGGCCCCGCGCCCAGAGCCCGACGGGCCGGGCGTCCCCGAGGTCGTCCAGCTGGGTCGGCCACTCCGCCGAGCCCGGGCAGACGAACCGGACGCCCTCGGCGGCGGCCCGCTCCAGATCCCGCCCGGGCTCCGCGAGCGCGGCCCGTCTGCGGTATCCGGCGAGCCGCTCGGGGCCCACGCCGGTCAGCGGTCCCGGTTCGGCGCCGGCGGCGGCCCCGGCCAGCAGCCCCATCAGGGCGACGGGCCCGAGCTCCCGCAGCCAGCGCCCGCCGTGCTCGTCCCCGGGCTCCAGGACCCGGGTCAGCGCGGCCCGGGCCGCGAGTTCGGGGTCCGGTGCTCCGGCGGCGGTCATGACCCGGCCCCGATCGCGGAGGCGGCCCCGCGGGCGATCCCGGTGCGCAGTTCCAGCGCGACGGCCGCGTCCAGCGCGTCGGGGCGGTCCCGGCCGCGCAGGTCGGCGACGGTCCAGGCCACCCGCAGCACCCGGTCCATCCCCCGGGCGGTGAGCAGTCCGCGCTCCAGGTCCCGCTCGGCCTGTGCCAGGGCGCCGGGGCCGGCCGGCCAGCGGGTGCGCAGTTCGTGCCCGGGGACCTCCGCGTTGAGCCGCCAGGGGGTGCCGGCGTAGCGGGCGGCGGCCCGCTCCCGGGCCTCGCGCACCCGGTCGGCGACGGCCCGCGTGCCCTCGCCCCGGCCACCCCGGCCCAGCAGGTCGGACCGGGTGACCGGCTCGACCTCCACCCTCAGGTCGACCCGGTCGAGCAGCGGGCCCGACAGCCGGGCCTGGTAGCGCCGGATGACCGAGGAGGGGCATTCGCAGCCGGACCCGTGCAGGCTGTGGCGTCCGCAGGGGCAGGGGTTGGCGGCGAGGACCATCAGGAAGCGGGCGGGCAGCCGTACCACCCCGGCGGCCCGGGCGATGACCACGTGCCCGGATTCGAGGGGCTGGCGCAGGGCGTCGAGCACCTTGGCGCTGAACTCGGCGGCCTCGTCCAGGAAGAGCACGCCCCGGTGGGCCAGGGAGACCGCCCCGGGCCTGGGGATGCCGGCCCCGCCGCCGACGAGGGACTGCATGGTCGCCGAGTGGTGCGGGGCGCAGTACGGGGGCCGGGCGACGAGCGGTTCGCCGGGCGGGAGGATTCCCGCGACCGAGTGGACGGCCGTCACCTCCAGGGAGTCCTGGCGGGTGAGGGGCGGCAGGATCCAGGGCAGGCGCTCGGCGAGCATCGTCTTGCCGGCGCCCGGCGGTCCGCTGAGGAAGAGGTGGTGGCCCCCGGACGCGGCCACCTCCAGGGCCCGGCGTGCGCCGTGCTGCCCGGCGACGTCGGCGAGGTCGGGGAAGTCCGGGGCGTCCTCGGCGCCCCGGGCCAGGCCCGTACCGAGTCCCGCGCCGGGCAGGAGCAGCCCGGCCAGCATCGGGTCGGGGCGTCCCTCCCCGTCCGGCGGGTCCTCCTCGGGCACCGGGGCGTCGGTGAGCACGGCGATCAGCTGGCGCAGGCTGCCCACGCCGAGCACCGCCACCTCCGGGACCAGGGAGGCCTCGGCGGCGCACTGCCGGGGCACCACCACCTGCCGGTACCCCGCCTCGGCGGCGGCGACCACGGCCGGCAGGATCCCCCGGACCGGCCGCACCCGCCCGTCCAGGCCCAGCTCGCCGATGAGCACCAGGTCGGCGATCGCCTCCGGGTCGACCACCTCGGCCGCCCCCAGGACGGCCGCGGCCACGGCCAGGTCGAAATGGGCTCCGGCCTTGGGCACGGAGGCCGGGCTGAGCCCGACCGTGAGCTTCTTCTGCGGCCAGGCGGCGCCCGAGTTCACCACGGCCGCCCGTACCCGGTCCCGGCTCTCGACCAGCGTCTTGTCGGGCAGCCCCACCAGGGTGAAGGCCGCGACCCCCGGCTCCAGGTCCGCCTGGACCTCCACCACGACGCCGTCGACGCCCACCAGGGCCACCGAGCAGGCCCGCGCGAACCCCATCAGGCCACCCCCCTGACGTGCTCCACCACGGGCGCGCCGCGCCCCGGCAGCAGGACCCCGACCAGGTCGATCCGCACCCCGCCCGGCGGCGGCCCCCCGTGGTCGGCGAGCCAGCGCCCGGCGAGGCGGCGCAGCCGCTCGGCCTTGCCGGCCCGGACCGCCGCCATCGGGTGCTCGAAGCCCCCCGCGCGCCGCGTCTTGACCTCGCACACGACGAGGGCGTCCCCGTCCCGCGCGACGATGTCGATCTCCCCGCCCCGGCACCGCCAGTTCCGGGCGATCACCGTCATCCCCGACTCGGTGAGCCGCCGCACGGCGAGCTCCTCGCCGTACCGCCCCAATGCCTGTCGTGCCACGCCCTTCGCGTTCATCCGGCACCACCTCCGGCACCGACGATCCCGCGTCCGGGCCCACCGAGTGGATCTTGGTGGACAACTCCGGCGGTGTGGACGGACCGCTCACCCCCGCGGGTGAAAACGGCCCCCCTCGGATCAGCCGCCCGGCAGTTCGAGGTCGCTCTTGTTGAGCTCCTCGATGTTCACGTCCTTGAAGGTCAGCACCCGCACCTGCTTGACGAACCGGGCGGGCCGGTACATGTCCCAGACCCAGGCGTCGGCCATCGTGACCTCGAAGAACACCTCCCCCTGGACCGAGTGCACCTGCATCTCGTAGTCGTTGGTGAGGTAGAAACGACGTTCCGTCTCGATCACGTACTTGAACAGCCCGACGACGTCGCGGTACTCCCGATAGAGCTTCAGCTCCATCTCGGTCTCGTACTTCTCGAGGTCCTCGGCGCTCATGGCATGTTCCCCTTCAGCCGTGCGTCCCCCTATTGTGCGCCAGCGCCGTGCGCCCCTAAACGATTTCCGGGGGCAGGACCACCGGAGCGTCCGGGGGACCGTCGTCGAGCAGCGTCCTCAGCAGCCCGGCGAGCTTGGTCGGGTACACCGTCTCACGGGCCGCGAGGAGTTCCTCGGAGGTCCACCATCTCGCCCCCGTGACGCTGCGCCGCTCCAGTGCGGTGAGGCCGCCCATCGCGGTCTCCGTCCGGGTGGTGCGGGCCAGGAAGTACCACTCGTCCTGCTCCCAGCGCCTGCCGTCGAAGGGGAAGGAGCAGTAGCGGTGCCACAGCACCGGCCCCAGCTCCACCTCGGTGATCCCCGTCTCCTCCGCGAGCTCGCGGAGCGCGGCCTGCTCGCGCGTCTCGCCGCCCTCCAGGCCGCCGCCCGGGGTGAACCACCAGTCGTCGGCGGGATCGGCCGGCTCGAAGCCGTGCAGCAGCAGGATCCGGTCCTCGGGGTCCAGGAGGATCACCCGGGACACCTTCCTCGGCTGCCCGGCGGGCCCCTCAGCGCCCACCGGAGCGCCCCCGCGACCGCCCGCGCCCCAGGACCCGGGCGACCGGCCCGTAGGCGGCCCCCAGCACCACGAGGGCGGCTCCGGCCACCACCGCGGCCACCTGGAGCCGCAGCGGCCCGGGCCGCGAGGTGCCGCCGGGAAGCGCGGCGAAGGACTGCGGCCGCTCCAGCATCCTCGTGTCCGGCCACGCCAGGGCGTCGACGCGGGCCACCACCGCCGACCGGGGAACCGTCCCCTGGCCGGCGTCCTGGAGGTGGGCCCGCGAGTCCAGGGAGCCGGAGCGCCGGTCGCCCATCAGGAAGAGGTTGCCCTCGGGCACGGTCACCTCGAAGGAGGTCGTCCCCGCGGCCAGCGCGTCGCGCCCGGCCCGGTCCACGTACGGCTCCTCCAGCGGCTTCCCGTTCACGGTCAGCCTGCCGCCCTGGCCGCAGCAGCTCACGGTGTCGCCGCCGACGGCCACGACCCGCTTGACCATGGGCGAGTCGCTCCACTGGGAGTCCTTGAAGACGACCACGTCACCGCGGCGCACCTCGGCGCCGCCGATCCGCTCCGCCAGCACCCGGTCGCCGGGCTGGACGGTGGGGACCATGGAGTTCGTCGGCACCGTGTAGGGCTGGTACACCAGCGCCCCCCAGACGAAGCCGCCCAGGAAGAGCGCGAAGCCGATGGCCACGGCGATGCCCGACAACACGTTGCCGAGCCCGCCGCGGCCGTCTCTGCCGCTCGCGCGTATTGCCTGTGTTCCGCCCATTGGTGCGCCCCCATACCCGGAGATGGCCGCCACCCGGCGATGGCCGGCCTGGGCGGCACCCTACCCGGCGGTAGACGTCTTGGTCAGCCTCCGGCGGCGCCACAGGACGAGGGGCACCGCGCCGACGAGCCCCAGCGCCGCCGGGTTGACCACGCCCGCACCGGCGCCGGCGGCCTGCGGCGAGTGGAGGGGGGCCGGGAGCTGCTTGTCGATGCCCTTCTGGTCGAAGGTGTCCGGGACCGGCAGCGTGGCCCAGCGGGTGACCGGCCAGGCGACGACCACGGCGCGGCCGACGACGTCCGAGACGGGCACGAAGCCCTGGGTGGAGTCCTGCATGTGATAGCGGGAGTCCTGGGAGTTCTGCCGGTGGTCGCCCATCACCCAGATCTTGCCCTTGGGCACGGTGACCGGCCCGAACGGGGCGTCGTCGCAGGGGGTGTTGCCGGGGAAGATGTACGGCTCGTCCAGCGGCTTGCCGTTGACGACGACCGGTCCGCCCCGCTTGCACTCCACGGTGTCCCCGCCGATGGCGATGGTCCGCTTGATCAGGTCCTTCTCCTCGGCGGACGGCATCAGGCCGATCCAGCTGAGGACCTTCTGGACGACGTTCGGCTCGGGGGTGGGCTCGCCCTCCAGCCAGTGCGCGGGGTCGTGGAAGACGACGACCTCGCCGCGCTCGGGCTCCGAGCCGAACCACGGGGTCAGCTTGTCCACGAGGACCCGGTCACCGCGCTGAAGGGTGTTCTGCATCGAGTCGGACGGGATCGAGAACGCCTGGACCAGGAAGGTCTTGATCAGCAGGGCCAGGACCAGGGCGATGCCGATGAGGAGCGGGAGCTCCTTCCAGAAGGAGCGGTGCCGCTCGGCCTCCGCGCCCGCCTCGTCGGTCTCGTCGTGCGTGACGGCATCGTCCGGCCGCTCCTCGCCCTCATCGCGTCCGGATCGAGCGCCTACCGCCACATCCCCCACATCCACTCCTCACTCGGAAACGACCGCCCGCGCCGGAACAGGAGCGGGCCCTCCCCTCCCTTAACGAGCGGGAGTTCCCTAAGGCGCGGGAGACCGGGAACACACTATGCGAACGCGGTGCCCCGACGGCGCCCGCCGGGCCGCCGCCGGCGACCGGAGCGGGCCGGGTCCGGAACGTCGAGGAAGGTCGCGGGCTGCTCCAGCCGGCGCCAGTGGTCGAACGGCCAGGCGATCACCACGGCCTGTCCCACCACGCCCTTTTCGTCGATGGTGCCCTCGAACGCCTCGTCGAGGTGGTAGCGGGAATCGGCCGAGTTGGCGCGGTGGTCGCCCATCACGAAGAGCCGTCCGGCCGGTACGTGCACCTCGAAGGGGATGTCGGACGGCGAGTTCCCGGGTGACACGTAAGGCTCATCGAGCGGACGGCCGTTGACGGTCACCCGCCCCCGGTTGTCGCAGCAGGCCACGGTGTCGCCGCCGATGCCGATGACCCGCTTGATCAGGTCCTGCTCGTCGGCCGAGGGGAGCAGGCCGATGAACGTCAGGGTCTGCTTGATCTGCTTGACGCCCGCCGGGTCCTGGGCGGGCCTGGCCGCCTCACCCTTGAGCCAGCCTCCGGGGTCTTTGAAGACGACGACCTCGCCCCGCTCGACCTTGGCGCCGAACCAGGGGGTCAGCTTGTCCACGAGCACCCGGTCGCCGATCCGGATCGTCTGCTCCATCGAGCCGGACGGGATGAAGAACGCCTGGACCAGGAAGGTCTTGAGGACCAGGGCTATGCACAGGGCCACCGCCACCAGCAGCGGCAGCTCCCCGGCGCGGCGGGTGCGCCGGCGCCGGCGCACCTTGCGCGCCATCCGGCGCCGCTGGGCCCGCCCGCCGGCCTCCGCCGGATCCGCCGGTTCCACCGGCCCGGCCCCGGGCCCGCGCTCAGGCTCCGGCCTCGGCTCCGGATCCCGGCCGCCGCGCGGACGGCCCCGGCTACCCATGCGGGCCCCCGGTGGCGGCGGTCCCGGAGAGCGAGGTCCAGCGGGACGGCGGCCAGCCGGTCCAGTCGGCCCGCCCGATCACCTTCTCCACCGGCACCATCCCGCCGCCCGGCTCCCCCAGGTGGTCCCGGGAGTCCCGGGACTGGGAGCGGTGATCACCCATGACCCACAGCGTGCCCAGCGGGACGACGATCCGGAAGGGCACCTTCGAGGGCGTGTCGCCGGGGTACAGGTACGGCTCCTCCACGGGGACGCCGTTGACCCGGATCCGGCCGCCCGCGTCGCAGCACACCACGTCGTCCCCGCCGACGCCCACGACCCGCTTCACGAAGTCGGTGTCGGAGGGCGCCGCGAGCCCGAGCGCCGAGGCGGCCCCGTGCAGGGCGTCGCCGACCGGGTTGCCGCGGGCGGGTTCCCGCACGAAGGAGCCGGTGCCGTCGAAGACCACCACGTCTCCCCGCTCCGGCGTCGAGCCGAAACGGTACGCCAGCTTGTTCACCAGGATCCGGTCGCCGACCTCCAGGGTCGGCTCCATGGAGCGGCTCGGGATCAGGAAGGGCTGGACCACGAAATTGCTGACCAGCAGCAGGAAGACGGTGCAGACCACGCCCAGCACCCCGGCGCGCCTCCAGGGACCGGAGGCGCCGCCGCTCCCGAAGAGCGAACGGAGGCCACGGAGGGCACGGATCCGGGGAAAAGCAGAGCGCGGCCGCCCCTCCCCCTGCTCGGGGGAGGAGTGGCCGCGCTGTGTGAGCTCTGCTTCGGTGTCCATCGGGGGCGAGCCTATCCGGCCGTCCCCGGGACCCGGAGAGGAGATCAGCGGTCGCGCTTCTCCTTGATCTTCGCGGCCTTGCCGCGGAGCTCACGGAGGAAGTACAGCTTGGCGCGACGCACGTCACCGCGGGTGACGAGCTCGATCTTCTCGAAGATCGGGGAGTGGACCGGGAAGGTACGCTCCACGCCGACGCTGAAGGAGACCTTGCGGACCGTGAAGGTCTCCGAGACGCCGGAGCCCTGGCGGCGGATGACAACACCCTTGAACTGCTGGATACGGGAGCGGTTGCCCTCGATCACGCGGACGTGCACGTTGATCGTGTCACCCGGGCGGAAGGCCGGGACGTCCGTACGCAGGGAGGCGGCGTTGACGCCATCGAGCAGGTGAGACATGAGTTCGTCTGCTTTCTTCGCACGACGCCACAGGTCGCCGGTGCGGGTTTCCGTAGAGAATTCGAGAGCCGTGTCACCCGTCGGACGACGATCCCCCTGTGGCAGGGGCGCACGCGAGCACACAGCAGCCGCCTATTCTTCCACGACCTCCGGCCTGCGCCAAAATCGGCCGTCTCCGGACGGTTTCCAGCCCAGGATGCTCAGGATCTCCCGGTCCTTCTTGTCGAAGGCGGAGGCCTCGCAGCGCTCGATCAGGTCGGGGCGGTTCCGCGCGGTGCGGCGGAACGCCTCGTCCCGGCGCCAGCGGGCGATCTTCCCGTGGTGCCCGCTGAGCAGCACCTCGGGGATCTCCCGCCCGCGCCACCGCGGGGGCTTGGTGTAGACGGGGCCCTCCAGCAGGTTGGCCATCTCGCCGGGGGCGAAGGAGTCGTCGCGGTGCGATTCGGCGTTGCCGAGCACCCCGGGCAGCAGCCGGGCCACGGCCTCGGTGACGACCAGGACGGCCGCCTCGCCGCCCGCCAGCACGTAGTCGCCGATGGAGACCTCGTAGACCGGCATGCGGGTCGCGTACTCGTCCATGACGCGACGGTCGATGCCCTCGTACCGGGCCGGCGTGAAGATCAGCCACGGCCGCTCGGAGAGCTCGACGGCCAGTTCCTGGGTGAAGGGCCGGCCGCTGGGGGTGGGGACGACCATGACGGGGCCGTGCGCCCCGGACTCGTAGCCGTCGGCCAGGGCCGCGTCCAGGGCCTCGCCCCAGGGCTCGGTCTTCATGACCATGCCGGGGCCGCCGCCGTACGGGGTGTCGTCGACCGTGTTGTGCCGGTCGTAGGTCCAGTCGCGCAGGTCGTGCACGTGGACGTCGAGCTGCCCGCGGGCCCGCGCCTTGCCGACGAGGGAGACGTTCAGGGGCTCCAGGTACTCCGGGAAGATCGTGACGACGTCGAGCCGCATCAGGCGTCGTCCCCGGACTTCTCGGCCTCCGGGGAAGCCCCGGCGTCACGCGCGGAGGCGATCTCGGCGCGGTCGTCGATCAGCCCCGGCGGCGGGGTGATGACGCAGCGCTGCTCCTCCAGGTCGATCTCGGCGACGATCTCCTCCACGAAGGGGATCATCACCTCGGAGCCGTCCGGGCGCTCGACGATGAAGAGGTCCTGCGAGGGCAGGTGGGAGATCTCGGTGATCCGGCCGATCTCGGTGCCGTCCTCCAGCACCACGTCCAGGTCCATCAGCTGGTGGTCGTAGTACTCGTCCTCCTCCTCCGGCAGCTCCGCGGGGTCCACGTCCGCGATGAGGAGGGTGTTGCGCAGCCCCTCGGCGGCGGTGCGGTCCTTGACCCCCTCGAAGCGCAGCAGGAGCCGGCCGCTGTGCACCCGGCCCGTCTCGATGGTCAGCGGGCCCGCCGACGCCGGGTCGGTGCGGAGGACCGCGCCGGGCGAGAGTCGCAGCTCCGGCTCGTCGGTCCGCACCTCGACGGTGACCTCACCCTTGATCCCGTGGGCGCGGCCGACCCGCGCGACTACCAGCTCCACAACTCTCTCCTGTTCAGACGACGACGGGCCGGGGCGGGCACGAATGCCCTCCCCGGCCCGTGCCGGTGATTCAACTGCTCAGCGGACCTGGTCCACGTCGACGAGGTCGACGCGGATCCCCCGGCCGCCGATGGCGCCCACGACGGTCCGCAGCGCACGTGCGGTGCGGCCGTTGCGGCCGATCACCTTCCCGAGGTCTTCGGGGTGCACCCGGACCTCGAGCACCTGCCCGCGGCGCAGGTTGCGCGAGGCGACCTGCACGTCGTCGGGGTTGTCCACAATGCCCTTTACGAGGTGCTCAAGAGCCTCCTCGAGCATGATCAGGCCTCGGTCGACTCGGCGGCGGCGTCAGCCTCGTCCGCCTTCTTGTCGGCCTTCTTCTTCTGCGTGATGGCCTCGCCCTTGGCCTCGCCGACACCCTCGAGGGCCTTGGCGAACTCGTCGAAGGAGCGACGCTTGTCTTCCTTCGTGGCCGGCTGCAGCAGCGGCGCGGGGGCCGGGAGGCCCTTGTGCGCCTGCCAGTCACCGGTGAGCTTCAGGATGGCGAGAACGGCGTCGGTGGGCTGGGCGCCCACGGACAGCCAGTACTGCGCGCGCTCGGCGTTGACCTCGATGCGCGAGGGGTTGTACGTCGGCTGGTAGATGCCGATCTCCTCGATCGCGCGGCCGTCCCGGCGGGTGCGGGCGTCGGCGACGACGATGCGGTAGTGAGGGGAGCGGATCTTACCGAGGCGCTTGAGCTTGATCTTGACTGCCACTGGAGTGGTGTCTCCTGAACTTGACGTGGTTGGGCACTTGAGATGCCACGTGGGGTTGCGGTACTCGGGTGCCCGATGGACGCGTCAGCCGGAGGAGAGAGGGGTCCTATGCGGCTGTCGAGTACAGCTGCCCATTGTGCCACACGCCCACGGCGCCTCCGAGCGGGGCGGATCACCACACCGCCCGCCGGGGGCGCCGGGTCAGGACGCCGCGGCGGTGGCCACCTCGGGGATGCGGAACGGCTTCATGCAGCCGCCGCACACGATCGGCGCCTGGGCCAGGACGGAGGGGACGACGCGGACGTTGCGCCCGCAGTCGCAGACCGCCTTGACGCGCACGCCGCCGCCCGAGGAGCCGTGCCGTGCGGCCGGACCCCGGAAGCTGCGCTTGGTGTCGGCGGCCGTGGCGACCGTGTGCGCCTTGAGGGCGCGCTGGAGCCGCTCGATCGTGGGCCGGTAGCGCTTCTTGGCCTCGGGATTGAGGAAGACCAGGGAGAACCCGCTGCTGGCGTGCGGCTCCTCGGAGTGGTCCAGCCCCATCTCCTCGGCGATCGCGAGGAATCTGCGGTTGTGGTAGCGGCCGGCTCGCGAGGTGTCACGGACCCCGCGGGCGGCCGCGATGCCGTGGACTGCCTCGTGGAGCAGTCGCTCGAAGGAGAGCTCGGCGCCACAGGCGGACGAGGACTCTCCGATCAGGGACTCGGGCGCGGCAAGGTCAGGCAGCTCGGGGTGGTACCGCTGAATGTCGGCCCACGCCTGCGCCAGCTCTGCGGCGAGAACAGGTGGTGTCGTGCTCACGTCGTGACAACGAGCCGGGGTGCCCCGGTGTTCCGATTCCGGGCCATTCCAAATTTTTTGCACGTACCAGTCAGTTCAGTCTCATGCGTCCCGACGAGGACGGGTGCGCCGATCCCAGGAGGAGTCGGTACGTAACGGAGACCGAAAAAACCAGCCCCCGGCGCGCGGCCGAAACCGTGCGCCGGGGGCGTGGGAGTGCTACTCCGGCTCAGTACGAGCGCGCGACGATCGCGAGGGTACCGGGGGCGTCGTCGGACTCCGGAACCGACCCGTCCTCGGCGATGAGGCAGCGGACGGTCACGGCCTGCTCGCCGAGCTTGGCCTCGCCCTCCGGGCCCAGGACGCTCCACGGGATCCGCGCCCAGCCGCCGGCGAGGGCGGCCTCGGCGGCCTCCTCGATGGTGGCGACGTCGCTCGTACGGGAGATCCGGCGCTCGCGGGACTCGCGCAGCAGCTGGGCCTGGTCCTCGTCGAGCACCTTGGGCAGCAGGTCGGCCAGCGTCTCGATGCGCACCGGCTCCTTCCCGCCCGGGATGCGGCGGGCCAGCATCGCGGTGCCGTTCTCCAGGTCGCGGGGGCCGATCTCGATGCGGACCGGTACGCCCTTGAGCTCCCAGTCCACGGCGCGGCGGCCGAAGGGGGTGTCGACGCGGTCGTCCACGTGGACGCGCAGGCCGGCGGCCTTCAGCTGGGCACCGAGCTCGCGGACCTTGGCCACGGCCTCGTCGCCCTTGATCGCCATGACGACGACCTGGACGTGCGCCAGGCGCGGCGGGACGCGCAGGCCGTTGTCATCGCCGTGGGACATGATCAGGCCGCCGACCATGCGGGTGGAGACGCCCCACGAGGTCTGCCAGACCAGCTCCTGCTGCCCCTCCTTGGAGAGGTAGGAGGTGTTGAAGGCCTTGGCGAAGTTGGTGCCGAGCTCGTGGCTCGTGCCCATCTGGAGGGCCTTGCCGTCGCCCATCATGCCCTCGAGGGTGAGGGTGTTGATGGCGCCGGCGAAGCGCTCCTTGGGGGTCTTGCGGCCGAGCACGACGTCGATGCCGAGCACGTTGGTCATGAAGTCGCCGTACACGTTCCGGTGGATGTGCGCGGCGTAGTCGCGGGCGTCCTCGTAGGTGGCGTGGGCGGTGTGGCCCTCCTGCCAGAGGAACTCGCTCGTGCGGAGGAACACGCGGGGGCGCATCTCCCAGCGGACGACGTTGGCCCACTGGTTGATCAGCAGGGGCAGGTCGCGGTAGCTCTGGACCCACTTGGAGAAGTAGTCGTTGATGATCGTCTCGGAGGTGGGCCGGACGACGACCGGCTCCTCGAGCTCCTTGCCGCCGCCGTGGGTGACGACCGCGAGCTCGGGGGCGAAGCCCTCGACGTGCTCCGCCTCCTTCGTCAGGTACGACTGGGGGATGAACAGCGGGAAGTAGGCGTTCTGGGCACCGGCTTCCTTGATGCGGGCGTCCATCTCCTGCTGCATCCGCTCCCACAGGCCGTAGCCGTACGGTCGGATGACCATGGTGCCGCGGACCGGACCGTTGTCGGCCAGCTCGGCCTTGTTGATCAGATCCTGGTACCAGCGGGGGAAATCCTCCGCCTGCGGGGTGAGAACGGGTGCCTTTGCCATGGCGCGAATGGTACGGCGCCCGGCACCGGATGCGTGAATCGGGTGGCGCACTCCTCTGGACGCGGGGGCCGATGGGGAGTTCTCTGGCAACGGGGGCAAGGGGGCGAGACGGAATCAGGAGCGCTCTTTCGATGACACCGACGCCGACGGCGACGCTCGTCGCCCGGGACTGGGCGGAGATCCAGGAACGGATGCTGGTACCGCTGTACGAGGCGGTCTACGACCGGCTGGAGGTCGGGCCGGGCACCCGGTTGCTGGGCCTCGACTGCGGGGCCGGGCTGGCCCTGCTGCTGGCCGCCGGACGGGGCGCCGCCGCCACGGGCGTGGAGGCGGACCCGGCCCGCCGGGCGCTGGCCCGGGAGCGGCTGCTGGAGGTGGTGGCGGTCCCACCGGTGCCCCCGGCCCGCCCCTACGACGTGCTGCTGGCCTTCTCGCCCGGCCCGGGCGACCTGGCGGCGGCCCTGCCCGTGGTCCGGCGGGGCGGTGCCGTGGTGCTGGCCGGCTGGGGGCCGGCCGAGCGGTGCACGGTGCCGTCGGTGCTGGGCGGCGGGCCGGTGGTCCGGGACCTGGACGCGGTGGCGGAGGCGGCGGGGCTGGTGCCGGACGGGTCCGGGCGGGTGTTCTGCCCCTTCGGCTACGCGGACGTGGACAGCGCGGTGCGCGGGCTGCTGTCGACCGGGCTGTACCCCGTCGCGGGGACCGGGCCCGGGGCCGGGACCGGTGCGGCGGCGGACCCGGCGCTGGCGGAGAAGGAGCTGGCGGAGGCGCTTCACCCGTACGAGCGGGCCGACGGGGCCGTGTGGCTTCCGAACATCCTGCGCTACGTCATCGCCCGGGTGGCGTAGCGGTCAGCGGGTGCCGTGGTCCTTGGCGAGGCGGGGGATGCCGGCCGCCTCGTACGCCGCGTGCTCGTCCAGGGTCTCGGCGGCCAGCAGGGCCTCGGCGAGGGCGTCGAGCTTCGGGCGGTGCTCGGTCAGCAGGCGGCAGGCCTCCTCGTAGCACTCGTCCACGATCCGTCGCATCTCGTGGTCCACGGCGTCGAGGGTGGCGGGGGCGGCGGTCAGGCCGTACGGGCCCTGGCCGTCGGAGGGGATGGCGGTGAGGCGGCCGACGCGCTCGCTCATGCCCCAGCGGCCGACCATGCCGCGGGCGATGTTGGTGACCTGTTCGAGGTCGCTCTCGGCGCCCGTGGTGATCACGTCGTACACGACGTGCTCGGCGGCCATGCCGCCGAGCGCGCCGATGATGCGGCCGCGCAGGTAGGGCTCGGTGTAGGCGTAGCGGTCCGCGTCGGGGGTGGAGAGGGTGACGCCGAGCGCGCGGCCGCGCGGCACGATGGTGATCTTGCGTACGGGGTCGGCGCCCGGCTGGAGCATGCCCAGCAGGGCGTGGCCGCTCTCGTGGTAGGCCGTGCGGCGGCGTTCCTCCTGAGGCATCACGAGCGGGCGCTCGGCGCCCAGCTGGACCTTCTCCAGGGCGTCGGAGAGGTCGGCCTGGGTGACCGCGTCCTGGCGGCGTTTGACGGCGAGCAGGGCGGCCTCGTTGGCGAGGTTGGCGAGCTCGGCGCCGGTCATGCCGGGGGTGGTGCGGGCCACCTGGGCCAGGTCGACGCCGGACGCGAGGGGGATGTCGCGGGTGTGGATGCGCAGGATCGCCTCGCGGCCCGCCTTGTCGGGCGGGGAGACGACGACCGTGCGGTCGAAGCGGCCGGGCCGGGTCAGGGCGGGGTCGAGCACGTCGGCGCGGTTGGTGGCGGCCAGGACGACGACGCCCTCGGAGCCGGAGAAGCCGTCCATCTCGGTGAGGATCTGGTTGAGGGTCTGCTCGCGCTCGTCGTGGCCGCCCATGGCGGCGGAGCCGCCGCGGGCCCGGCCGATGGTGTCGATCTCGTCGATGAAGATGATCGCCGGGGCGACCTTGCGGGCCTCGGTGAAGAGCTCGCGGACCCGGGAGGCGCCGACGCCGACGATCATCTCGATGAACTCGGAGGCGGAGGCCGAGAAGAACGGCACCCCGGCCTCGCCCGCGACGGCGCGGGCGAGCAGGGTCTTGCCGGTTCCGGGCGGCCCGGCGAGCAGGACGCCTCCGGGCATGCGGGCGCCCAGCCTGCGGTACTGCTCGGGGTTCTTCAGGAAGTCCACGACCTCACTGAGCTCGCCCTCGACCTCGTCGATGCCGGCCACGTCGTCGAAGGTGGTGCGCTTGGCGCCCTCCAGCTCGACGGGTTTGGGCGGGGCCTTGCGGCCGAACCCGCCGGCCCCGCCCAGGGCGGAGCCCATCCGGCGGGCGATGAGCAGCCACAGGGCCACGATCAGCAGCATCGGGGCGAGGGAGAGCAGCAGGTTGGCCAGGAAGCTGCGCTGTTCGACGACCGGGGAGGCGGTGACGGTGACGCCCTTGGAGGTGAGTCCGGACCACAGCTGGTCGTCGGCGAAGGCGGGGCGCTGGGTGACGAACTTCCGGTAGTCGCCGTGGCCGCCGGGGACGGGACGCTTGGTCTTGAGCTCGCCCTGGATGGCGTCGCCCTTGGAGTAGATCTTCTCGACGTTGCCGTCGGCGACCTGCTTGCTGAACTCGGTGTAGGAGACCGTCGGTCCGTCGCCCTCGTTGAAGAACGACAGCACGACGTTGGTGATCAGGTAGACGATCAGGGCGGCGAGGATGAGCCCGCGCCAGCCGCCGGGCGGTTTCCGGCGGGGCGGCGGGCTGGGCGGGGCGCCCTCGGAGCGCCAGGGGGTGTCGGCCCGGTCGCGCGGCGGTACGGGGGTGGGGCTGGGCACGGGGGCGCCTCCTTATGCCGTCCTCCCGGCCGACCATAAGCGACGGAACGCACCTGCGCCCGCGCAGCGGAAGAGCCCCGCCGTGCGTGCGCGACGGGGCTCTTCCGGTACGAGCGCTACTTCATGAACTTCTTGAACTCGTCCGGCAGGTCGAAGTCCTGGCCGGGCTGGCCGCCGCCCGCCGGGAGGCCGAACGGGTTGCCGCCGGCGGCGGGGAGCCCGGGCTGCGCGCCCTGCTCGCGCCGCGCCGCCGCCGCGGCCTCCTCTTCCTTGCGCTTCATCGGGTTGCCGCTCTTGCGCTTGCCCTTGGCCTGCTTGACCTGCTTCTTCTGCCGGCCGGGGCCGCCGCCCATCCCGGGGATGCCGGGCATGCCCGGCATGCCGCCGCCCTGGGCCATGCGGGACATCATCTTGCGGGCGTCGAAGAAGCGCTCGACGAGGTTCTTGACCGCGCTGACCTCGACGCCGGAGCCCTTGGCGATACGGGCGCGGCGCGAGCCGTTGATGATCGTCGGGTCCTGGCGCTCGGCCGGGGTCATCGACTTGATGATCGCGGCGGTGCGGTCCACGTCGCGCTCGTCGATGTTGTTGATCTGGTCCTTGATCTGGCCCATGCCCGGCAGCATGCCAAGGAGCTTGGAGATGGAGCCCATCTTGCGGACCTGCTCCATCTGGGCCAGGAAGTCGTCGAGCGTGAACTCCTTGGGGCCCTTGGCGAGCTTGGCCGCCATCTTCTCGGCCTCGGCCTGCGAGAAGGTCTTCTCGGCCTGCTCGATGAGGGTGAGCATGTCACCCATGTCGAGGATCCGGCCCGCCATGCGGTCCGGGTGGAAGGCGTCGAAGTCGTCGAGCTTCTCGCCGTTCGAGGCGAACATGATCTGCTTGCCGGTGACGTGCGCGATGGAGAGCGCGGCACCGCCACGGGCGTCGCCGTCGAGCTTGGAGAGCACGACGCCGTCGAAGCCGACGCCGTCGCGGAAGGCCTCGGCGGTGTTGACCGCGTCCTGGCCGATCATGGCGTCGACGACGAAGAGGATCTCGTCGGGGCTGACGGCGTCGCGGATGTCCGCGGCCTGCTGCATCAGCTCGGCGTCGATGCCGAGGCGGCCGGCGGTGTCGACGATGACGATGTCGTACTGCTTGGTGCGCGCGTACTCGATCGAGTCCTTGGCCACCTGGACCGGGTCGCCGACGCCGTTGCCGGGGGCGGGGGCGTAGACGGCCACGCCGGCCCGCTCGGCGACGACGCTGAGCTGGTTGACGGCGTTGGGGCGCTGGAGGTCGCAGGCGACGAGCAGCGGGGAGTGGCCCTGGCCCTTGAGCCAGAGGCCGAGCTTTCCGGCGAGGGTGGTCTTACCGGCACCCTGGAGACCGGCCAGCATGATCACGGTCGGCGCGGTCTTGGCGAAGCGCAGGCGGCGGGTCTCACCGCCGAGGATGGAGACCAGCTCGTCGTTGACGATCTTGAGGACCTGCTGGCCGGGGTTGAGCGCCTTGCTGACCTCCTCGCCGCGGGCCCTTTCCTTGACGTTCGCGATGAAGGAACGGACGACGGGGAGCGCGACGTCGGCCTCGAGGAGGGCGATACGGATTTCCCGCGCCGCAGCGTCGATGTCCTGCTCGGAGAGGCGGCCTTTGCCCCGGAGGGACTTGAAGGTCGCGCTGAGGCGGTCGGAAAGCGTATCGAACACGGTGGTCGCGATTCCTCGGGTCGGGGGCGTGCTGGTCGCCCCCCAGGGTATCCGGCCCCGCCACTCCCCGGGGGCGGGGTCGCCGGGCGGCTACGTCAGGGCGGACTGGACCCGGGCGGCGACGGCGGCGGCCGCCGGGGGCGGGAGGGGTTTGCCGTCCGGGTCGACCACGTAGACCGTGTCCACCGCGTTCGCCCCCAGGGTGGAGACGTGGGCGCTGCGGACCCGGACCCCCGCCGACTCCAGCGCCCGCCCGATCCGGTGCAGCAGCCCCATCGCGTCGGGGGCGCGGACCTCCAGGACCGTGGCCAGGGGCGAGACGTCCGGGACCACCGTGACGCGCGGCGGCGGCGGGACGACCCCGCGCCGGCGCGGGTACGCCGCCTCGCGGGCGGCCAGCTTCGCCGGGACGTCCAGCGAGCCGTCCAGCGCCCGCACCAGATCCGTCCGCAGCCGGGCCGCCTGCGGCAGCGCCCCGAACTCCGCGGCCACCCGCCACCGCAGCACCAGCACCTCGCCCAGGTGCTCCGGCAGCTCCAGGAACCGCAGGTCCGCCGCCCGCACCGTCAGCCGGTGCAGGGCCAGCACCCCGGACACCGCCGGGAGCACCCCCGGCTGGTCGGGGACGGCCACGACCAGCTCGACGCCGACGGCCTCGTCCTCCTCCTGCCGGGCGTGCAGGGTGAGCACCGGCTCCCCGGTGCGCAGCGCCTCCAGCGCCAGGCGCTCCTGTTCGGCGGTGGGGAGGTCCGGCTCGGGGCCGGCCGGCGGGGCCCCGCTCAGCACGGCGGCGACCCGCCGCACGAGGTCGGCCACCAGGGAGCCCCGCCAGGTGCTCCAGGCGGCGGGCCCGGTCGCGAGGGCGTCGGCCTCGGTGAGGGCGTGCAGGACCTCCAGGGTGCCGGTCGACCCGACGGCCCGGGCCACGGCGGTGACGGTCGCCGGGTCGTCGAGGTCACGGCGGGTCGCGGTGTCCACGAGCAGCAGGTGGTGGCGTACGAGGGTGCCCAGGACGGCGGTGTCCTCGGCGTCGAAGCCCACCCGCGCGGCCATGTCGCGCGCGATGGTCTCGCCGACGACGGAGTGGTCGCCGGGCCAGCCCTTGCCGATGTCGTGCAGCAGGGCCGCCATCAGCAGCAGGTCGGGGCGGCCGACCCGGCGGGTCAGCGCCGAGGCGCGTACGGCCGTCTCGATCAGGTGCCGGTCCACCGTCCAGGTGTGGACGGGGTTGTGCTGGGGGCGGCAGCGCACCCGCTCCCAGTCGGGCAGCAGCCGGCTGATCAGCCCCTCGGCCTCCAGCGCCTCCCAGACCCCCACCATCGGCTCGCCCGCGCCCAGCAGGGTCAGCAGCTGTTCCCGCGCCTCGGCCGGCCAGGGCACGGGCAGCGGCCGGGCCTGTGCCGCGAGCCGGCGCACGGCGTGCAGCGAGGCCGGCAGCCCGGCCTGCGCGGCGGCCGCCCCGAACCGCAGGGGCAGGACGGGATCGCGGTCGGGCCGGGCGGCGAGCGCGAGGACGGCCTCCCCCTCGGACTCCACCACCCCTTCGGCCAGCGGCGCCCGCTCGGCGGCGCCCGCCGCACCCCGGGTGCCCAGCAGCCCGCGCAGCCGCGGCCGGGCGGACCGGGCCCGCAGGACCCGTCCGACCTCCCGCCAGGTGACGTCGCCGGCGTAGTCGACCACCCGGGCGGCCTCGTACACCTCGCGCAGCAGCGCGTCCGCGTCGAGCAGCCCCAGCCGGGCGGCGACCTGGGGCTGTTCCTGGAGGGAGAGCCGGTCGGTGGCCCGGCCGGTGACCAGGTGCAGGGCGTCCCGCGCGTCCAGCAGCCGGCGCCGGGCCCCGTCGAGCCCCTCGCGCGGGGCGTCGGCCAGCCAGGACGCGGCGACGGCCCGCAGGGCGGTGGCGTCGCGGATCCCGCCGCGCGCCTCCTTCAGGTCGGGTTCCAGCAGGAACCGCAGCTCCCCGGCCCGTTCGGCGCGCTCGCGGCACAGGGCGTGGAGCTGCGGCAGCCGTCTGGCGGCCTGGTTGCGCCAGTCGGCGAGCACCGAGGTGCGCAGTCCGGCGAGGAGTCCGGCGTCGCCCGCGACGAGCCGGGCGTCCAGCAGCCCGAGGTGGGCCTTGAGGTCCTCGGCGGCGACCTTGCGGGCCTCGCCGGGGGTGCGCACGGAGTGGTCGAGGGCGACCCCGGTGTCCCAGACGGGGTACCAGAGGCGGTCGGCGAGGGCGCCCAGGGCCTGGGGGCGTGCCTTGCCGTCGTGGAGGAGCAGCAGGTCGAGGTCGCTGCGCGGGGAGAGTTCCCCGCGTCCGTAGCCGCCGACGGCGACGAGGGCCGCGCCCCGTACGCCGGCCTCCTGCGCGGCGGTGGCGAACAGCCCGGTCAGCCACCGGTCGGTCAGGGCGGACAGGCCGGAACGCCGGGACGGCCCGGACCGCGACTCCTCCCCGAGGAGTCGCAGCCGGGCCTCGGCGTATCCGCCGGGTCCGGGGCCGGTGGGGTCTTCCGTGGTCTCTTCGACGCTCGTCACCCGTGGCTCCCGTCGTCCGCTAGAGGGCGTCCGCGCCGCGTTCGCCGGTGCGGACCCGGACCACCGAGTCCACGGGGACGCTCCACACCTTGCCGTCGCCGATCTTCTCGGTGCGGGCGGCGCTGACGATGACGTTGATGAGCTCCTCGGCGTCGTCGTCGTCCGCGAGGACCTCGATGCGGATCTTGGGTACGAGGTCCACGGTGTACTCGGCGCCCCGGTAGACCTCGGTGTGGCCGCGCTGGCGGCCGTATCCGCTGGCCTCGGAGACGGTCAGGCCCTGGATGCCGAAGGCGTGGAGGGCTTCCTTGATGTCGTCGAGCTTGTAGGGCTTGACGATGGCGGTGATCAGCTTCATGCGTCGACCTTCTTGTTGGCGGCGGCCGCGGGGGCGTGGGAGGCGGCGGGGCGTGCGGAGACACCGCCGCCGGCGCCGCTGAAGTCGTAGGCGGTCTCGGCGTGCTCGGCCTGGTCGATGCCGGAGACCTCCACGTCCTCGGCGACCCGCATCCCCATGGTCTTGTCGATGAGGAAGGCCATGATCGCCGATACGACGAGGGAGTAGGCCAGAACGGAGAACACGCCGACGGCCTGCTTGCCGAGCTGCTCGAAGCCGCCGCCGTAGAAGAGGCCCTTGGCGTCGGACTGGACGCCGCCGGTGGCGAAGAGGCCGATGAGGAGGGAGCCGGCGACGCCGCCGACGAGGTGGACGCCGACCACGTCGAGGGAGTCGTCGTAGCCGAACCTGTACTTCAGGCCGACGGCCATGGCGCACAGCACACCGGCGATGGCGCCGACGGCGATCGCGCCGAGCGGGCTGACGGAGCCGCCGGCGGGGGTGATGGCGACGAGGCCGGCGACCGCGCCGGAGGCGGCGCCGAGGGTGGTGAAGGAGCCGTGGCGCAGCTTCTCGTAGGCGAGCCAGGCGAGCATGGCGGCGGCGGTGGCGACCTGGGTGTTGACGAACATGACGGCGCCGACGCCGTCGTCGTTGCCGAGCCAGGATCCGGCGTTGAAGCCGAACCAGCCGAACCAGAGCAGGCCGGCGCCGAGCATCACGAGGGGGAGGCTGTGCGGGCGCATCGGGTCCTTCTTGAAGCCGACGCGCTTGCCGATCACGAGGATGACGCCGAGGGCGGCGGCGCCCGCGTTGATGTGGACGGCGGTGCCGCCGGCGAAGTCGATGACGCCGAGCTTGAACAGCCAGCCGCCGGCGCCCCACACCCAGTGGGCGACGGGGAAGTAGACGACGGTGACCCACAGGGCGGTGAAGAGCACCCAGGCGCTGAACTTGACGCGGTCGGCGAGGGCACCGCTGATCAGGGCGGGGGTGATGACCGCGAACATCAGCTGGAAGACGGCGAAGACGTAGACGGGGATGGTGTAGCCGTCCCAGAGCTCGGTGAGGCCGATGCCGCTGAGGCCGACGTAGTCGGAGTTCCAGCCGATGACCGAGCCGGCGTCGGTGCCGAAGGCGAGGCTGAAGCCGTAGAGCACCCACAGGATCGTGACGATCCCCAGGCTGACGAAGCTCATCATCAGCATGTTGAGGCTGCTCTTGACGCGGACCATGCCTCCGTAGAAGAAGGCGAGTCCCGGGGTCATCAGCATGACCAGGGCGGAGCAGATGAGCATGAACCCGGTGTTCGCGGCAGACAGGGTCGGGGTGTCTGCAGCGAGGGTCGTGATGGCTGATGCCATCGGCGTCTCCTCGTCGTCGGTACGTTCGCGTGCGGGCGACCGTGGGGTACCTGAGCGGCGGCGTAAGGGCTGGCCGGTTATTGGCCCTGAGGTTCGCGCAGGCCGGTTTCCGGCGGCGCCGCTCGGTGTTTCGCCCCGATGACGAAGAGGTCGGGCGTGTTACGCCTGAATGAACCGGTGAGGTGCGGGTCCGGTCCGTGTCAGGTGGGGGTCAGGCGGGGGCCGGGTGGACGTCAGGCGTCCGCCGGGGCCCCGGGGCGGCTCAGACGGCCTCGGCGGCCTCGGGGAGGCGGGAGGCGAGGAGGTCGGTCAGCCGGACCACCTCGGCGACGTCGCCGTATTCACGGGCGGCGATGTCGACGGTCTTGCGGAGCCGGGTGTTCACCCGTTCGGAGCGCACCTTTCGCGCCACGCCGAGGGCCTGGTCGACGAGGACGGTCGCCTGCTCGGGTTCGCGCTGGAGCAGGTGGACGGTGGCCATGCCGATGAGGTTGAGGGCGTAGGAGCGCTGGTGGACCTCGTCCTTGGCGAAGAGTTCGACGGCCCGTTCCATGACGGGTTCGGCGAGGGAGGCGTACGTGGGGCTGCGCCCGGCGACGTAGGCCAGGTCGCGGTAGGAGTGGGAGTTCTCGCCGTTGAGTTCGGCCTCGGAGAAGAAGCCGATCCAGTCGGGTTCCGGTTCGCCGCCGAGGCCGACGTCGCCGAAGGTGTCCTCGGCCATGCGGACGGCCCGCTTGCAGCGGCTGGGCTGGCCCATGTTGGCGTAGGCGCGGGCCTCCATGGCGTAGAGCATGGCCTGGGTGCGCGGTCCGGCGCAGTCCCGGCTGCCGTACTGGGCGAGGTGGATGAGTTCCAGGGCGTCCTCGGGGCGGCCGAGGTGGATCATCTGGCGGCTCATGTTGGAGAGGATGTACGAGCCCAGCGGCTTGTCCCCGGCCTCCTTCGCGGCGTGCAGCGCGAGGACGAAGTACTTCTGGGCGGTGGGGTGCAGGCCGATGTCGTAGCTCATCCAGCCGGCGAGTTCGGCGAGTTCGGCCGCCACCTTGAAGAGCCGCTTCATGACGGGGGCCGGGTGGCTCTCCTGGAGCAGGTCGGTGACCTCGTGGAGCTGGCCGACGACGGCCTTGCGGCGCAGTCCGCCGCCGCACTGGGCGTCCCACTGGCGGAACATCACCGTGGTGGCCTCGAGGAGGTCGAGCTCGGGTTCGGAGAGGCGGGGCGGCCGGTAGCCGGAGGGGGCGACGGCCGGCCCGCCCGCGTCGCGCGCCGCCGGGTCGGCGGCCGGGGCCGGGACGAGCCAGCGCTGCATGGGCTCGATGAGGGCGGGGCCGGCGGAGAGGGCGAGGGAGGTCCCGAGGAAGCCGCGGCGGGCCAGCATGAGGTCGCTGCGGGAGAACTCGCTGAGCAGTTCCACGGTCTGCGGACCCGCCCAGGGCAGGTCGACGCCGGAGACGGAGGGGGTCTGGTGGGCGCTGCGCAGGCCGAGCTGTTCGATGGCGACGACGGCGCCGAAGCGTTCGGAGAAGAGCTCCGAGAGGATCCGCGGCACGGGTTCGCGGGGCTGTTCGCCGTCGAGCCAGCGGCGGACGCGGGAGGTGTCGGTGCTGATGTGGTGGGCGCCCATCTGGCGGGCCCGGCGGTTGACCTGGCGGGCGAGCTCGCCCTTGGACCAGCCGCTCCGGACGAACCAGGAGGTCAGCTGTTCGTTGCGGTCGGCTGATTCCCCGCCCGTTCCGCTTGCGCCGCTGCCGCTCACTGGAACGCCCCCATCCGCATCGCCTCTTCACACGAAACCCTGGCCGGGGCGGCCCCTGCCGCCTGGGACCTTCACAGGTCCTCCACACATTGCCTCCGGCATACCCACGGATGGGCCCGCCTCCGGGGTTCGTGCACCGAAAGTAATCCTACGATCACCCCGTCAGCGAGGTCGATTCCAGAAACGCCACCATTCGCCACCCCTTCGAATGAACTCGCCACCGGCCAGGCGCGATTCACTTGACAGGAAGGCGAAACGGAACGGTTGGACGGGAGCACGCCCGGGGCGCGCGCGGCGGGGAGTGCGCCGGGCGGTCTCGGTGGAGGGCGCGCTCCACCCGGCCTCCGAGAGGTCTCGCCGACGTCGTAACCACCGGCGCGTCCGACCCGTTGGAGGGGGCATGGGCATGGGCTTCACGATCGGCGGCAGCCGCGGCACCAAGGAATTCCGTTCCGGCGTCCGGCGCCGCGGCCGCACCTCGGAGTGCACGACGGTGGCGGAGTACACCGGCCTCTGGGGCTGGGACGCGGTCCCCGGCGCCCGTGCCGCGGCTCCGGCCCGCGACTGCTCCTGCGGTCATACGAACTGCCTCACGCCGGGGGCGCATCCGCTGGCCTTCGCTCCCACCGTCCCCGGCGGCGCCACCCTGGACGAGGTCACGGAGCTCTGGGGCGAGTACCCGGGCGCGGCGATCCTGCTCCCGGTCGGCCGCGCCTTCGACGTCATCGAGGTCTCGGCGGAGGCGGGGCGGCGCGCGCTGGTCCGCATGGAGCGGATGGGCCTGCCGCTGGGTCCGGTGACGGCCACCCCGGACGGCCGGGCGCAGTTCTTCGTGGCCCCCGGCGCCGCGGCCGAGCTGCCCGACCTGCTGTACCGGATGGGCTGGGACGACGCGGACCTGGACCTGCGCGCCCTGGGCCACGGCGCCTTCCTGACCGCCCCGCCCTCCGACCACGCGGGCCTCGGCCCGGCCGTCTGGCTGCGCGGGCCCGCGCTGGACTGTGCGGGCGGGCCCCCGCAGGCCCGGCTGCTGCTGGGCACCCTCGCCTACACCTGCCACCGCTTCCGGCGCTGACCTCCCGCCCGCGCCCCCGCACACGGCAGTGCCCCCGCGCCCGGAACACCGGGACGCGGGGGCACTCGTCTGCGGAGCGGGTCCGGCCGCTCAGTCGCCGATCAGGGCGTCCACGAACGCCTCCGGCTCGAAGGGGGCCAGGTCGTCCGCGCCCTCACCGAGGCCGATCAGCTTGACCGGGACGCCCAGCTCGCGCTGGACGGCCACGACGATGCCGCCCTTGGCGGTGCCGTCGAGCTTGGTGAGCACGATGCCGGTGATGTCGACGACCTCGGCGAACACGCGCGCCTGGGTCAGGCCGTTCTGGCCGGTGGTGGCGTCGAGGACCAGCAGGACCTCGTCCAGCGGGCCGTGCTTCTCCACGACGCGCTTGACCTTGCCGAGCTCGTCCATGAGGCCGGTCTTGGTGTGCAGGCGGCCGGCGGTGTCGATGAGCACGACGTCCGCGCCCTCGGCGATGCCCTCCTTGACCGCGTCGTAGGCGATCGACGCCGGGTCGCCGCCCTCGGGGCCGCGCACGGTACGGGCGCCCACGCGCTCGCCCCAGGTCTGGAGCTGGTCGGCGGCGGCGGCGCGGAAGGTGTCGGCCGCGCCGAGGACCACGCTGCGGCCGTCGGCGACGAGCACACGGGCGAGCTTGCCGGTGGTGGTGGTCTTGCCGGTGCCGTTGACGCCGACGACCATCACGACGGCCGGGGTCTCGACGCCGCTCTCGGTCTTCACGGCGCGGTCGAAGTCGGTGCCCACGAGGGCGACCAGCTCCTCCTTCAGCAGGCCGCGCAGCTCGGCGGGGGTGCGGGTGCCGAGCACCTTGACCCGCTCGCGCAGCCGCTCCACGAGCTCCTGGGTGGGCGCGACGCCGACGTCGGCGATGAGGAGGGTCTCCTCGATCTCCTCCCAGGTGTCCTCGTCGAGGTGCTCGCGCGAGAGCAGCGTGAGCAGGCCCTTGCCGAGGGAGTTCTGCGAACGGGCGAGCCGTGCGCGCAGCCGGACCAGGCGGCCGGCCGTGGGCTCGGGCACCTCGATCTCGGGTGCGGCCGGGGCCTCGGGCTCCGCGGCCGGCGCCTCCACCGGAGCCTCGGCCTCCGCCTGCGGGAGTCCGACCTCCTCGATGGTGCGGCGCGGCTCTTCCGCCGTCTCTACGGCGTCCTCCCCCACCTGCGGTTCGGCAGGCGGGGCAGTGATGGTCGGCGTGCTCGGCGGCGCCGTGGGGGGCAGCTGCTTCTTCTTGCGGCTGCTGACCACGAGCCCGCTGATCGCGCCGACCGCGACCAGGGCGATGACTACAGCAAGGATCAGGATTTCCATAACGGACCCAGTATCGGACACGGGTCGCCCCGCAGCCCGGACCTTGGACGTTCCCACCGGGCCCTAAGCCTCTATTTGTGGTCTTAACGTCAAATCTACGATGATGGGCAACTTGTCCCCCGACCAGTCCGCCCGCACGGAGTACGCATGCCTGCCGCAGAGAACGCCGCCGACGGCGCAGTCGAGAGCCGGGGCCTGGAGCCCGTACCGGACGGTGAGCGCGGCGGCCGGGTCCGCGAGCTCGTCCCCACCTGGGTCGCCGCCAACATCAGCGTGCTGCTGCTCACCATGGGCGCCGGGCTGGTGATCTTCAACCGGCTGAACATCTGGCAGGTGCTGGTCGTCGCCGTGGCCGCGCCGGTCGTCTCGTACGGGCTGGTCGGGCTGATCTCGATCGCCGGCAAGCGCGGCGGCGCCCCCGGCATGGCGCTGTCGCGGGCCGTCTTCGGCCAGCGCGGCAACCTCTTCCCCGGGGCGCTGATCTGGGTGGCCCGCTGGGGCTGGGAGACGATCAACGCGGTCAGCGGCGCCTACGCCGTCCTGACCGTCCTCGACCTGCTCTTCGGGGTCAAGAGCAACACCGCCCTGATCGTCGTCACCCTGCTGTTCTTCGTGGGCTGCACCTTCGTGGTGTCGGGGCTCGGGATCAACGCGCTGCGCGTCTGCTCGACCTGGTCGACGTACCTCTTCGGCGCCTTCAGCGTGCTCGTCCTCGGCTACCTGCTCTTCACCACCGACTGGGACGCCGTCCTCGGCAAGCCGGCCGGTTCCACGGCGATGATGATCGCGGGCATCGGCACCATCGCGGCGGGCGGCATCAGCTGGGTGCCGTCCGGCCCGGACTTCACCCGTTACCTGCCCCGGACCGCCTCCGCCAAGGGCGTGGTGGGCGCGACGATCGGCGGCGCCGGGGTGGTCGTGCTGCCCATGGTGCTGATGGGCGCGGTGATGGCGGTCGGCACGCCGGACCTGGCCAGCGCGCAGGACCCGGTCTCCTTCATCGGCGAGCTGCTGCCGACCTGGATCGCGGTCCCGTACCTGCTGATCGCCCTGCTCGGGATGCTGCTGATCAACTCGATGTCGATGTACTCCGCCGGCTTCACCGCGCAGACCCTCGGCATCAAGGTGCCGCGCGCCTGGGCGGTCAGCGTCAACGCGGTCATCAGCCTGGTCTTCGGCTTCCTGCTGATGGTGGTCGCGACCGGGTTCTTCAGCTCGTTCATCTCCTTCCTGACCCTGCTGGCCGTGGCCTTCTCGGCCTGGATCGGGGTCTTCGGCGTGGACATGCTGCGCCGCACCTCCTACGACGGCGCGGCGCTCCTGGACACCACCCGCACCAGCGCCTACTGGTACCGGGGCGGCTTCGCCTGGCAGGCGATGACGGCCTGGGGGCTGGCCCTGGTGGCGGGCACGCTGTTCACGAAGACGGACTGGTTCACCGGCCCGCTCGCCACGACCTGGATCGGCGAGAACGGCCTGGGCTGGGTGGCCGGCATCCTCACCTCCGGCGCGCTGTACGCCGTCCTGCCGCGCGCGGCCCGCCCCGCCCCGGCGGAGCCGTCCGGGGCCGGGGAGCCCGCCGACGGGCGCGAGCCCGCCGGAACCCTGTTCATCTGACGCCTCGTCAGCTAGCCTCCCCCTTCGCCCGACCGACCGCATCCGGCGAAGGGGAACCCCTCCATGCCCATCACCGTGGCCCGCTTCAACCTCGTCGACCCGAACGGCACCCCCGCGAGCCTCGCCGCGCGCTACCAGGCGGCGGTGGAGATGGCCCGCTACGCCGACGAGCACGGGATCGACACGGTCCAGACCGAGGAGCACCACGGCACGGACAACCACTGGCTGCCCTCCCCCTTCGCGTTCGCGGGCGCGGTGCTCGGCGCCACCCGGCGGATCGCGGTCACCGTGTCGGCGATCATCGGCCCGCTGCACGACCCGCTGAAGGTGGCCGAGGACATCGCCGTCCTGGACCTGATCGGCGGCGGGCGGCTGGTGACGGTGGCGGGCATCGGCTACCGGCCCGAGGAGTACGAGCAGCACGGGGTGGAGTGGGGGCGGCGCGGCCGGCTCCAGGACGAGCTGCTGGAGACCCTGCTCAAGGCGTGGACCGGCGAGCCCTTCGAGTTCCGCGGCCGCACGGTGAAGGTGACGCCGGTGCCCTTCACCCAGCCGCACCCGATGCTGCTGGTGGGCGGGAGCTCGAAGGCGGCGGCGCGGCGGGCGGCCCGGCTGGGCCTGCCCTTCTTCCCGAGCGCCCACCTGCCGGAGCTGGAGGAGTACTACCGGGAGCGGCTCGCCGAGTACGGCACCGAGGGCTTCTGCATGATGCCGGCGGAGCGGACGCCTCTGCTGCACGTCGCGGAGGACCCGGACCTGGCGTGGGAGCGGTACGGGGGCCACTTCCTGCACGAGGCGGGGATGTACGCGTCCTGGCAGTCCAAGGACATCCGCTCGGCGGTCCGCTCCGGCGCCCGCACGGTCGAGGAGCTGCGGGCCGAGGGGGTCTACCGGATCCTCTCCCCGCAGGAGGCGGTGGCGTACGGCCGGGAGGCGGGCGAGGCGGGCAACCTGGTGCTGCACCCGCTGTGCGGCGGGATGCCGCTGGAGGAGGGGTGGCGCAGCCTGCGGCTGCTGTGCGAACGGGTGCTGCCCCGGCTCAGGGACTGAGCCGGGGCAGCACCGCGGAGGAGAGGGGGTGGTGGCGGGGGTTGGTTACCCCATCTCCTCCAACGCCTTGCCCTTGGTCTCCGGCACCCACTTGAGGATGAAGGGGATCGAGAGCACGGCGAAGACCGTGTAGATGACGTACGCCCCGGACAGGTTCCAGTCCGACAGGGTCGGGAAGGTGACGGTGATCAGCCAGTTGGCGACCCACTGGGCGGCGGCGGCCACACCGAGCGCGGCGGCGCGGATGCGGTTGGGGAACATCTCGCCGAGCAGCACCCAGACCACCACGCCCCACGACAGGGCGAAGAAGAGCACGAAGGCGTGCGCGGCGATCAGGGCGACGGTGCCCTGGGCCTCCGGCATGGAGATCTCGCCGGCGACGTCGCTCTTGTACGAGAACGCCCAGGCGCACAGGCCCAGCGAGAGCGCCATGCCCGCCGAGCCGATCAGCGCGAGCGGCTTGCGGCCGATGCGGTCGACGAAGATCATCGCGATCACCGTGCCGATGATGTTGATGATCGACGTGGTGAAGGAGTACAGGAACGAGCTGGTCGGGTCGATGCCGACGGACTGCCACAGCGAGGAGCTGTAGTAGAAGATCACGTTGATGCCGACGAGCTGCTGGAAGACCGAGAGGCCGATGCCGATCCAGACGATGGGCAGCAGGCCGAAGCGGCCGCCGAGCAGGTCCTTGAAGGTCGACTTGTGCTCGGAGCGCATCGCCGACTCGATCTCGGCGACGCGGGCGTCGAGGTCCGTGCCCGAGCCCTCGACCTCGGCGAGCACCGAGCGCGCCTCGGCGGTGCGGCCGACGGAGATCAGGAAGCGCGGGGACTCGGGGATGACGAAGGACATCAGCCCGTAGAGGACGGCGGGGACGACCATCACGCCGAGCATCCACTGCCAGGCTTCCAGGCCGCCGACCTTGCCGCGCTGGTCGCCGTCGGCAAGGTTCAGGATGCCCCAGTTGACCAGCTGCGAGATGGCGATGCCGATGACGATGGCGGCCTGCTGGAAGGAGGCGAGCCGGCCGCGGTAGGCGGGCGGGGAGACCTCGGCGATGTAGGCGGGGCCGATGACGGAGGCCATGCCGATGCCGAAGCCGCCGATCACGCGCCAGACGGCGAGGTCCCAGAGGGCGAAGGGCAGGGCCGAGCCGATGGCGCTCGCGGTGAACAGGACGGCCGCGATCTGCATGCAGCGGATCCGGCCGATCCGGTCGGCGATCCGGCCGGCGGTGGCGGCGCCGATGGCGCAGCCGATCAGCGCGGCGGCGATCACCTGGGCGAGCGCGCCGGATCCGATGTCGAAGCGGTCGCGGATGGCCACGACGGCGCCGTTGATCACGGAACTGTCGTAGCCGAAGAGGAAACCGCCCATCGCGGCGGCCGCGGTGATGAAGATGACGTGGCCGAGGTGATCGGGCTGGGACGCGTTTCCGCCGCCGCCCGACGCCGCAGACTGCGCTGTGCTGCTGGTCAAGGTGAGCTCCGTGGGGGTTCTGTCCGTATCTCCTAGTGGCGCACAGGTCAAGATCGGGCACCACCCGGAGCCGGGAGACAGCCCAGAGCTTATGTGTTCATTTCCTGAAGTCAATAGCTGATACGAAGGGAACAGTGTGGTCTAAATCCAGCCACTGTCTTCACTTTTTAAACGATCAACCTTCAGCGGAGGCGCTGGCTGATCACCTTCGACACCCCGTCGCCCTGCATCGAGACCCCGTAGAGGGCGTCCGCGACCTCCATGGTCCGCTTCTGGTGGGTGATGACGATCAGCTGCGAGCTCTCCTGGAGCTCCTCCATGATCCGGATCAGCCGCTGGAGGTTGGTGTCGTCCAGGGCGGCCTCGACCTCGTCCATCACGTAGAACGGGCTGGGCCGCGCCTTGAAGATGGAGACCAGCAGCGCCACGGCCGTCAGCGACCGCTCGCCACCGGACAGCAGGGACAGCCGCTTGACCTTCTTGCCCGGCGGGCGGGCCTCCACGTCCACGCCGGTGGCCAGCATGTTCTCCGGGTCCGTGAGCACCAGACGGCCCTCGCCGCCCGGGAACAGCCGCGAGAACACCCCCTCGAACTCGCGGGCGGTGTCGCGGTAGGCCTCGGTGAACACCTGCTCCACCCGCTGGTCCACCTCCTTCACCACTTGAAGGAGGTCGGCACGCGTCTTCCTCAGGTCCTCCAGCTGCTCGCTGAGGAACTGGTGGCGCTCCTCCAGGGCCGCGAACTCCTCCAGCGCGAGCGGGTTGACCTTGCCGAGCTGCTGGTAGGCGCGCTCGGCGGCCTTGAGCCGCTTCTCCTGGCGGGCCCGGTCGAAGGGGCCGGGCCGGTTGCGGGGGTGGCCGGGGTCCTCCGGGAGCACCTCGCCCTCGGCGGGCGGGGACGGCGGCACCGGCTGGTCGGGCCCGTACTCCGCGACGAGCGCGGCGGGCTCCACGCCGAGCTCCTCCAGGGCACGGGTCTCCAGCTGCTCGATGCGCAGCCGCTTCTCGGCGCCGAGCACCTCGCCCCGGTGCACCGAGTCGGTGAGCTTGTCGAGCTCGCCCTTGAGGTCACGGGCCCGGCCCCGGGCCTCGCCCAGCTCCCGCTCGCGCAGCCCCCTGGCCTCCTCGGCGGCCGCACGCTCCCGCTCCGCCCGGCCGACGGACACCTCCAGGTGCGCCAGCAGCTGGCGGGCCCCGTCCGCGACGGCCCGGGCGACCCCGGCCTCGTACCGCATCCGCTCCCGGCGCCGCTCGGCCCGCGCCCGCGCCTCACGCTCGGCCCGGGCGCCCCGGTCGAGCGCGTCCGCCCTTCCCGCGAGTCCCCGCACGCGCTCCTCGTGGGTGCGCAGCTGGAGCCGCGCCTCCATCTCGGTCTGCCGCGCGTTGGCCCCGTCGGCGGCGAGACGGTCCCGCGCGAAGGTGTCGGGGTCCTCCTCGACGGGCATCTCCTCCACGGCCGCGAGCCGCTCCGCGCACTCCTCGACGTCGACCCGCGCGCGCTCCAGCGACTCCTCGGCGGCGGCCACGGCCAGGGCGGCGCGCTCCGCCTCGCCGAGGGCCGCCTTCGCCTGCCCGGCCAGCCGGCCGAGCTGCTGCGCCGCCCCGGCCCGGGCCTGCTCCCCGGCCCGCCGCAGCTCACCGAGCTCCTCGACCCGGGCGGCGGCGCCGGCCCGCAGCGACCGGGCCTCCTCCTCGGCTCCGGCCAGCTCCCGGCACTCCCGCTCCAGCCGCTCCAGCTCCGCGTCCGCCTCGTCCACGGCGGCCTGCACCTCGATGAGGCTGGGCGCGCCGGCGGACCCGCCGTGCGCGAGGTGCGCTCCGAGCACGTCCCCCTCGGCGGTCACGGCGACGAGCTCGGGCCGCGCGGCGACCACCGCCTCGGCCTCCTTCAGGGTCCCGACGACCACGTGGCCCCGCAGCACCCACGCCACGGCCCGCACGACCTCGGCGTCCCCCCGCACCAGCCCGGCGGCCTCGCGGTACCCCTCCCCGACGACCTGAAGCCCCGCCGGCCCCCGGGGGGCGGGGTCCGCAGCGGAGCCCTCCTCGCGGCGGAGCCGCACCTCGGCGCTGCCGGAAGGGGCGGGCTGGGGGACGTCCCCGGCCCCCCGGACCTGCCCGGGCAGCCCGGCACCGCCCGGGACAACGCCACCGGGGGCAGCCGCCTGCCCCGGAACGCCGGCCGGGACCTGGGCGGAAGCCGGGGCCGAGGCCGATGTCGAGGCCGGGTCCGGCGTCGGGGCCGACGTCGCGGCCGGGGCCGGGGCCGACGTCGGGGCCGAGGCCGGGTCCGGGGCGATCAGGAGCGTGGCCCGGCCCGCGTCGGTCTCGCGCAGGTGCCGGATGGCGGCGGCCGCGGCCCCCGCCGAACCGACGGCCAGGGCGTCCGCCGCGGAGCCGAGTGCCGCGGCCACCGCGACCTCGTACCCCGCCTCCACCGACACCCGCTCCGCCGCAGGTCCCAGCACCCCCGCCAGCCGCTCCCGCGCCGCGAGCAGCGCCCCGGTCCCGTCCTTGCGCCGCAGCCCCAGCGCGAGCGCCTCCCGCCGCGCCGAGACCGCCGCGCGGGACCGTTCCGCCGTGGTCCGCGCCTCCCGGGCCGTCGCCAGCGCGGCCTCCGCCCCGGCCAGCCCGGCCCGCGCCGCCTCGTACTCCCCCTCCTCCGAGGAGGGGTCCTCCGCTTCGCCGACCTCCTCGGCCAGCGCCTCGTACTCCTCCCGCGCCTCCTGCGCCCGGGCCCGCGCCCCGTCCCGGGCCGCCAGCAGCCGGTCGATCTCCGACTGGGCCGCCCCCGCCCGGGAGCGGGCGGCGCCCAGCCGCCCGGTGAGCCGGGCCAGCTCCTCGCGCCGGTCGGCGACGGCCCTCGCGGCGTCCCGCAGCCGCTTCTCCTCCTCGGCGAGGGCCCGCTCCAGCTCGGCCCGGTGCGCGGCGGTGTCCTCCAGGGCCCGTTCGGAGGCTTCGAGGGCGGCCGTCAGCTCCGCCTCCTGCTCGCGGATCCGGGCGGCCTCCCGCTCCATGTCCTCGGGATCACGGCCCCGCCGCTCCTCCTCCACGGGCGCCGACGCGCTCTTGACCCGCGCCTGGGCCAGCGACTCGGTGCCGCGCACCCGCTCGGCCAGCTGGGCGAGCTCGTGCCAGGTCTGCTGGGCCCGCTGGAGCCGGGGCGCGAGCCGCCGTACCGATTCCTCCAGCTCGGCCTCACGGCGCAGCGCCTGCGCGAGGTCCCGTTCGGCGGACTCCTTGCGCTCCTTGAGGGCGGCCTCGTCGGCGATCTCCGCGTCCAGCGCCGCCCGCAGCGCGACCAGGTCGTCGGCGAGCAGGCGCAGCCGCGCGTCGCGCAGGTCGGCCTGGATCACGGCCGCCCGCCGGGCCACCGCCGCCTGCCTGCCCAGGGGCTTGAGCTGCCGGCGCAGCTCGTCGGTGAGGTCCTGCACCCGCGCGAGGTTGGCCTGCATCGCGTCGAGCTTGCGCAGCGCCTTCTCCTTGCGCTTGCGGTGCTTCAGTACGCCGGCGGCCTCCTCGATGAAGGCGCGGCGGCCCATCGGGTCGGCGTGCAGGACGGAGTCGAGCTGGCCCTGTCCGACGATGACGTGCATCTCGCGGCCGATGCCGGAGTCGGAGAGGAGTTCCTGGATGTCGAGGAGCCGGCAGGTGTCCCCGTTGATCTGGTACTCGCTGCTGCCGCCGCGGAACATGATCCGCGTGATGGTGACCTCGGCGTACTCGATCGGCAGGGCGCCGTCGGAGTTGTCGATGGTGAGGGAGACCTCGGCGCGGCCGAGGGGCGGGCGGCCCGTCGTGCCGGCGAAGATGACGTCCTCCATCTTTCCGCCGCGCAGGGACTTGGCCCCCTGCTCTCCCATGACCCAGGACAGCGCGTCCACCACGTTGGACTTGCCGGAACCGTTGGGGCCCACGACACAGGTGATGCCCGGCTCGAAGCGGAGGGTGGTGGCGGAGGCGAAGGATTTGAAGCCGCGCAGGGTCAGGGACTTGAGGTGCACGCCGCCGGACTCTACCTTTCACGTTCCGTTTCGCCCATGAAGGTGCAGGGCACATCAGACGTTAAAGGAACGAGCCCCCCACCTGGCCCAATGCGCTCGTGGCGCACCGGGCCCGGTGGCCGGCACCCTGCGGGGTACCGAGGCGGGAGCCGCAAGAAAGAAGGGACGCCGGAGCGTCCCTTGCAGGATCATGCGGAGCCCTTGCAGATCGTGCTGGGCAGGAGTCGAACGACGGGATGGGTCGCGGATCAGGTGAGCGCAGGCTCCGCCTGGGATACGTCGAGGTCCATGCTGCCGAGCAGCGAGTCCCCGTGCTGAGCGGCGGCCGCGGTCAGAGCGTCGTTCTCGGACTGGATCCGTCCGAGCTCGGACTCGAGGTCCTGGACGCGCTGCTGAAGCCGTCGCATCTCGGCGAGGAGTCGCGGGTCGGAGCCGCCGACGTAACCGAGAAGCGCCTTTGCCATGATGGATGGTCCTCCACACTGAGTGACCGACCGAAGCGGTGTGGGTCGTGAGGGAATCGCACCCGCGGATGTCCGGCAGCGACTGTCAGTCACTGCACTCGTTCTCTTGCTTACGCTGCCTACTGCCAGCACTGCCAAACAGCTCAGGTGCGCGGGGCTTCCAGCGTCTCACCAAAAAGTTTGACGGTCAACACGATCACGCCCCGTATCGGCGGGCATCCCGGCCCTCGTGGGGGGCGTGGAGATCATCCTCATCTCCGAGCCTTCCACGGTTCGCCGGCGACGGCAACGGGTCGACGGCGAATGCGCAGTTCCGACCGGGTGCGGACCGTCCACGGATCTGATCAGTTCATGATCGGTCGATAGATCACCGGATCTCGAACCCGTCGTAGCCACCGCGCGGTGTGCCCCAGATCTCCGTCACCCCGTCCACCCGTCCGGGCGTGTCGCCCTCGCGGAGCCAGGCGAGCAGCCGGTGGCAATTCTCACGTTGACCTTCGGCCACCACCTGCACCCGGCCGTCGTCGAGGTTGAGCGCGAAGCCGGCCAGCCCGCCGATCTCCAGGGCATTGGCCCTGGTGAACCAACGGAAGCCCACTCCCTGTACACGGCCGCGCACCCAGGCGGTCATGCGGACATCTTCATTCATGCAAGAACGCTAACCGGGCCGGGGCTCCTTGATCCCCTCGCCCCTGTGCGGCATGGGCTACAGTCCCCCACCAATGACTCACCCGTTCGGGTGAGCAAAGTTAGATCTTGCAAAGAAGGGGCCGCGACCGATGGGCCGTCACCGACTCCACGCCGCGCCGCGCCGCGGTGTCAGGCGCACCGCCGTGCGTACCGGCCTGCTCGGCGTCTCCGTGGCCGTGGTCCTCGGCACGGCGGCCGTCACGACCGGTTTCGTGCCGGTCGGCGGCTCCTTCCCGTACGTCGGCACGGGCTCCGCCGACAGGACCGAGGCGCGGGCGAAGCCCTCCCCGGGCCCGGACCGCAAGCTGGAGCAGGGCGGTCTGGCGAACCTGTCGGGCCGCTCCGCGGACGGCGCCGGCGCGGGCACCCCGTCGGGCACCCCCTCGGCCTCCCCGAGCCCTTCGGCCTCGCCGTCCCCCTCGGCCTCGCCGACGCCCACGCCCTCCCCCTCGGCGTCCACCAGGGCGCCGGAGAAGACCGCCGCCCCGCAGCCCCCGAAGGCGGCCGCCCCCAAGCCGGCGGCGCCCAGGCCCCCGGCCGCCGGGGACGCGAACCCGTCCGCCGAGGCCCAGGTCCTCGCCCTGGTCAACCAGGAGCGCGCCCAGGCCGGCTGCGTGCCGGTCCGGGCGAACCCGCCGCTGGCCTCGCTGGCGGCCGCCTTCAGCAAGGACATGGCCGTACGGAGCTTCTTCGACCACACCGACCCGGACGGGAACACCCCCTGGCAGCGGGCGCAGAACGCCGGCATCTCCGGGATGGGCGGCGAGAACATCGCGCGCGGCCAGGGTGACGCCAAGACGGTGATGGAGTCCTGGATGAACAGCCCGGGCCACCGGGCGAACATCCTCAACTGCGAATTCCGCACCCTCGGCGTGGGCGTCTACTTCGGGGCCGGCGGTCCCTGGTGGACCCAGGACTTCGGCTTCTAGAGCCGGACCGCCCGCCCCGGAGCCGGGATCAGACCGCGGCCGCGGCCAGCGCCGCCCGGCCCGCCACCACGACGCGGGTGTGCTCGGCGACCCGGCGGCCGAGGTGCTCGGCGGTGGCGATGTCGGCCTTGTGCACGGCCTCCGGGCCCTCGTCGGCGTTGCTCTGGGCGGCCGCGCCGGAGGAGAAGCCCAGGCGGTTGAGGTCGAACTCGCTGCCGGTGGAGGAGTTCCAGCCCGGCTTCAGACCGAGGTTCACCCAGCTCATGCCGTGCTGCGAGGCCAGCATCTGGAAGTACTGCAGGGTGTTCAGCTTGTCGCCGGACTTGGACGCGGAGTTGGTGAAGCCCGCCGCCACCTTGTCCTGCCAGGCGTCGCCGAACCAGCGCTTCGAGGTGGCCTCGGCGAAGACGTGGAAGGCGCCGGAGGCGGTGCCCATGTAGGTCGGGGAGCCGAAGACGATCGCGTCGGAGGCGTCGAGGAGTTCCCACTCGGCGTCGGTGATCTCGTCGACCTTGACGACGTGCACGGTCGCCCCGGCCGCGGCGGCGCCGGCCCGGACGGCCTCGGCGACGACGGCGGTGTGCCCGTAGCCGGAGTGGTAGGCGATCGAGACGACGGGGGCGGGGAGGGTGGCAGACATGGTTGTGCTCCTAGAGGGCTGTTCCGGTGCACCGCGGTACGGCGCGGCGCGACGAGAACAGAAAAGCACTAACTTTTAGAAAGCGCAAGCAGACAGTTAGCGCTACCCGGAGGTACGCTTGGCGTATGGAGACCCCTGCCTGTACCGACGTCTGTGCCGAGGGCGCCGCGGCCGACCTGGACTTCGACGTCTTCGCGCGCGCCTGCCCCTCGCGGGAGACCCTGGAGCACGTCACCGGCCGCTGGGGCAGCCTCACCGTGGGCGCCCTGCGCGACGGACCCCGCCGCTTCAACGAGCTGCGCCGCCGGGTCGAGGGCGTGAGCGAGAAGATGCTCTCCCAGACCCTGCACGCCCTGGAGCGCGACGGCATCGTCACGCGCGAGGCGCAGCCCACCAACCCGCCCCGGGTCGACTACGAGCTGACCCCGCTGGGCCGGGAGGTCGCCGACCGCCTGCTCGCCCTGATCCACTTCCTGGAGGGCAGCATGGACGAGGTCCTGGCCTCGCGGGAGTCCTACGACACCGCGCGCGGCGGCCTCTGACAGCGCGGGCAGAAGTAGCTGGACCGGTTCATCCAGGCCCGCCGCCGCATCGGCGTTCCGCAGCGGCGGCAGGGCTCGCCCTCCCGCCCGTAGGCGTCCAGGGACCGGTCGAAGTAGCCCGACTCGCCGTTCACGTTGACGTAGAGGCTGTCGAAGCTGGTCCCGCCGACGGAGAGCGCGGCGTTCATGACCTCCCGCACATGGGTGAGGAGTTCCGTGCTCCGGGGGCGGGTGAGGGTGGCGGTGGGGCGCTCGTAGTGCAGCCTCGCGCGCCACAGGGCCTCGTCGGCGTAGATGTTGCCCACGCCGCTGATCAGCGACTGGTCCAGCAGCGCCCGCTTGAGGGTGGTCCGCTTCGCGCGCAGCGCCCGGTGGTAGGCGGCCTCGTCGAAGAGCGGGTCGAGGGGGTCGCGGGCGATGTGCGCGATGACGTCCGGCAGCCCCTCCTCGCTGCCGGGGGCGACCTCGTGCAGCGAGAGCCCGCCGAAGGTGCGCTGGTCGACGAAGCGCAGCTCGGTCCCCGCGTCGTCGGCGAAGCGGATCCGGATGCGCAGGTGCTTCTCGTCGGGGGCGCCGGCCGGCTGCACCAGCAGCTGCCCGCTCATCCCGAGGTGCCCGAGGACGGACAGGTCCCGGCCCTCCAGCGGGAGCCACAGGTACTTCCCGCGCCGCCGGGGCACCCCGATGGTCCCGCCGGCCAGGCGGGCGGCGAAATCGGCCCCGCCCGCCGGGTGGCGGCGTACGGCCCTCGGGTGGAGCACCTCCACGGCGGCGACGGTCCGCCCGGCCACCCAGCGCTCCAGACCCCGCCGCACCACTTCGACTTCGGGCAGCTCGGGCACGGTGTTCCTCCGGGGGCGGCGGGCGTGGCGGGACGCGGACCGGGGGCGTCCGGCTCTGCCGCGAGCCTACCCGGCGGCCGGCCGGGCGAGGGACCCGTCCCCGGAAGCCGGCGGCCGCACGCCCGGGGGGGGACGGGAGGGCCCGGAAACGGGACCGCCCGCCCCTGCCGGTGGCAGGGGCGGGCGGGAGGTACCCGAAGGAAGCCCGGGTCAGGCCTTGGGCGCCGGGTCGGCGGCGTCCGCCGCCCCGGAGGCCTCGGCCGGCGCACCTGCGGACGCCGCTTCCGCGGCCTTCCGCTCGTCCGCCGCGGCGCGGATACCGCGCCACGCGGACTCGGCAGCCTGCTGTTCCGCTTCCTTCTTGCTGCGGCCGGTGCCGGTGCCGTACGAGACACCACCGACGCGGGCGGCAGCGGTGAAGGTCTTCTCGTGGTCCGGACCGGTCTCGGTGACCAGGTACTCGGGCACCCCGAGCCCTTCGGCCGCCGTGAGCTCCTGGAGGCTGGTCTTCCAGTCCAGGCCGGCGCCGAGGTTCGAGGACTTCTCGATGAGCGGGTCGAAGAGCCGGTGGACCAGCTCCGAGGCCGCGTCGAGGCCCTTGTCGAGATAGACCGCGCCGATCACCGCTTCAAGGGTGTCGGCGAGGATGGAGGCCTTGTCCCGGCCACCCGTGCCCTCTTCGCCCCGGCCGAGCCGGATGAAGGAGCCGAGGTCGAGGCCGCGGCCGACCTCCGCCAGTGCACGCGAGTTGACCACCGCGGCCCGCAGTTTGGCCAGCTGGCCTTCCGGCAGGTCGGGGTGGGTGGTGTACAGCGTGTCGGTGACCACCAGGCCCAGGACGGAGTCCCCGAGGAACTCCAGCCGCTCGTTGGTGGGCAGACCGCCGTTCTCGTACGCGTACGAGCGGTGGGTCAGCGCACGCACCAGAAGGGCGGACTCGAGTTGATACCCGAGCCGCCCTTCCAGAAGCGTGTGGGACGAGGCCGCGTTGTTACTGTCTGCCTGCTTCTCAGCGTTGGACAGCTCAGACATTGCGCCTCTCACCAGCCGCTCAGACCTCGAGGACCTGGCGCTTGTTGTAGGTGCCGCAGCTCGGGCACGCGATGTGCTGGAGCTTCGGCTCCTGGCAACGCTCGCACGAAACCAGGGTGGGGACCGCAGCCTTCCACTGCGACCGGCGGTGGCGCGTGTTGCTGCGCGACATCTTCCGCTTCGGAACAGCCACGGCTACTTCTCCTGCTTCTCGGCGGCGCTCTGAACTCCGTCAGATGCAGTGCCGCTCATGTTGTCCTTCTCGCCGTCCTGATCGGTCACGACGAGTTCCTGCAATGCCGCCCAACGGATGTCGACGGCGTCGTGGTGGTGCTCCGGGTCGTCGTTCAGGCTGACCCCGCAATCGGGGCACAGTCCGAGACAGTCCTCCCGGCACACCGGCTGCATGGGCAGTGCGAGCACCACCGCATCGCGCAGCACGGGTTCGAGGTCGAACAATCCGTCCTCGAGGAAGAGCATGTCCTCGTCGTCCTCGGCGTCGTCGGCCGGCTCCGCCTTGGGGCGGCCCCGGTCGTCGGCGTCAGGGTACGAGAACATCTCCTGGAAGTCCGTCTTGAGCTCGCGCTCGACGGCCTCCAGACACCTTACGCACTCCCCCACGGCCTTTGCACGGACGGTGCCTGTGACAAGCACCCCTTCCATGACCGACTCCAGGCGGAGCTCGATCTTCACCGGGGCGCCTTCCGGCACTCCGATGACGTCGACGAGACCGAAGTCCGCCGGCGCCGCGATCTCGCGGGACAGCCGCTGCATGGCACCAGGACGCCGGCCCAGCTCGTGCGTGTCGAACACGAGGGGGTTGCGGTGGTCGAGGCGGGTGTTCAGGGCCGTTCCTGCTTTCACAGATCGCTGAAGATCAAAGATTTCGCCGCACTAGGGCAGCATGGACCGCGACGCATATGCGCGACCGAACAGCCAGGATACCCGCCGCTTCGCTCAGAGCCCAATCCGGGCTAACGGCCCTGTTCGTACTGGCGCAGCTGATCGAGGTTGATCATGCTCGTGTCGAAGAAGCTGGTCTCGTCGAGCGCGGGCTGCTGCGACTGGTGCGGCTGCGGGGACTGCTGGTAGGCGGAGTACGGGTCGGGCTGCTGCGGGTAACCGGCGTAGGGGTCGGGCTGCTGCGGGTAGCCCGCATAGGGGTCCTGGTAGCCGTAGCCGTCCTGCGCCTGCTGCTGCGGGTAGGGCGTGACGTAGGCCGCCGCCGCGTAGTCGTCGTAGACCGGAGCCGCCTGGGCGGGGATCGCCGGCGGCTCGGGCTCGGCGAGCCCGGCCAGGAAGTCCGCGTCGCTCGACGGGCGGACCTGCTGGTTCCCGGCCGCGTCCTGGGCCGCCATGTGCGCGCCGAGGTCGTCGGTGGGCACCCGGCCCAGCAGCTTCTGGCGGCCCCGGCCGACGGCCTCCAGGGTCTTGGCCAGTACGGCCTCGACGGTGGCGAGCTTGGCGTCCACATACGCGTCCGCCTGCTCGCGCCGGGCCAGCGGGTCGGGGCTGGGCTCGGGGGCGCCGCTGTCGTCGTAACCCTGCGGGTCCAGGCCCGGCCCCCGGCCCAGGAGCTTCTCGCGGCCGCGGTCCACGGCGCCGATGGTCTTGCTGAGGACGACCTCGAAGTTGGCGAGCTTGCCGTCCACGTAGTCGTCGGCCTCGGCGCGGATCTCGGCGGCCTCCCGGCGGGCGTCCGCGAGAATCCGGTCCGCCTCGCCCTGCGAGCGGCGGGCGATCTCGGTGTCGGAGATCAGGGAGCCCCGCTGGGCGTGCGCGGACTCGATGATCCGGTCCGCCTCCCGGCGGGCCTCCTCGACCATCTGGTCGCGCCCGCCGATCAGCTCGCGGGCCTGGGCGAGCGAGCCCGGCAGGGCCTGGCGTACCTCTTCGAGCTGGGCGAGCAGCTCCGCGCGGTTGACCACGCAGGAGGCCGACATGGGCATCGACCGGGCGCCGCTGACGGCCGCGACGATCTCGTCCAGCTTCTTCTGTACGTCCATGGGGGCTCGCGCTCTCTTCGCCTCGGACTGACGGGACGACTGTAGGGCCACCGGGGGGACGCGCGGGACGGACCGGGGAACCTCAGTGCCGCCGCGGCCGGGTCACTTGGCGCGCAGCCGTTCGATCAGCGCCGCGTGGACGTGTGCGGGGAGCAGGTGGGCCACGTCGCCGCCCCAGGAAGCGACCTCCTTGACCAGCGAGGAGGACAGGAAGCTGTAGGTGGGGATGGTCGGGACGAACAGCGTCTCGACGCCCGACAGGCCCATGTTCATCTGGGCCATCTGGAGCTCGTAGTCGAAGTCGCTGACCGCGCGCAGGCCCTTGACGATGGCCGGGATGTCCCGCTGCTTGCAGAAGTCGACCAGCAGGCCGTGGAAGGACTCGACCTCGACGTTGCCGTAGTCGGCGGTCGCCTCGCGGATCAGTTCGATCCGCTCCTCGACCGTGAACAGGCCCTGCTTCGAAGGGTTGATCATCACGGCGACGTGCACGACGTCGTACAGCCTGGAGGCCCGTCCGATGACGTCGAGGTGTCCGTTGTGGATGGGATCGAAGGACCCCGGACAGACCGCGCGGCGCAACTGAACTCCCTCGTTCATGAGTCTTCGCTGGTGGAGGCGGCGCGACCGTACCAAAGGGTGCCTTCGCCGTACTTGCGCGAGCGCAGCGGCTCGAACCCCTCGGGCCACGGGAACGGGCCGCTCCTGGTGCTGCGCTCCACGGTGACGAGGGCGTCGTCGGTGAGCCAGCCATTGGCGCGGAGTGTGAGGAGGATCTCGCCGAGGTCGCCGTGCTCGACGGCGTACGGGGGGTCCAGGAAGACGATGTCGTACGGCTCGCCGGAGGCGGCTCCCGCGACGATCTGTTCGGCCTTGCCGGCCCGGAACTCGGCGCCGGGCAGGCCCAGGGTCCGGATGTTGTCGCGGATGGCCTTGGCGGCCTTGGCGTCGGCCTCGACGAGCAGGGTGTGGGCGGCCCCCCGGGAGAGGGCCTCCAGGCCGACGGCGCCGGAGCCGCCGTAGAGGTCGAGGACCCGGGAGTCCTCGATCCCGTGCAGCGACTCCCAGGTGGAGAAGAGCCCTTCGCGCATCCGGTCGGAGGTCGGGCGGGTGCCGGTGCCGGGCGGCACGGCCAGCCGCCGCCCGCCGGCGGTGCCGGCGATCACGCGGGTCATCTGGGGTCCTTCTCTGCGGCGGTCTCCGGGGGCCGGGCCCCCGCTCTGGCCTCCCACGATAGGTCGTCATGGCCGGCGGCCGCGCTCAGCCCTTGTCCAGGTACCGCTCCCGCTCGGTGTCCAGCAGGGCGTCGAGGGCGGTGCGCAGGCCGGGGAGCGCCTCCAGTTCGGGGTCGGCGGCGACCACGCGGGTGGCCTCCTCGCGGGCCTCGGCGATGACCTCCTCGTCCTCGATGACGGCGAGCATGCGCAGCGAGGAGCGGACGCCGGACTGGGCCTGGCCGAGGACGTCGCCCTCGCGGCGCTGTTCCAGGTCGATCCGGGAGAGTTCGAAGCCGTCGAGGGTGGCGGCGACGGCGGCGAGCCGGGCGCGGGCGGGACTGGCCTCGTGCATCTCGCTGACGAGCAGGCACAGTCCGGGTGCGGAGCCGCGGCCGACGCGGCCGCGGAGCTGGTGGAGCTGGGAGACGCCGAAGCGGTCCGCGTCCATGATCACCATGACGGTGGAGTTGGGGACGTTCACGCCGACCTCGATGACGGTGGTGGCGACGAGCACCTTGACCTCGCCGGCGGCGAACCGGCGCATCACGTCGTCCTTGTCGGCGGGGTCCATCCGGCCGTGCAGCACCTCGACGGAGAGTCCGGCCAGGGGCCCGCGGCCGAGCTGTTCGGCGATCTCCAGGACGGCCAGCGGGGGCCGCTTCTCGGCCTCGTCCTCGGCGGAGGCCTTCTTCCTGCCCTTGGGGTCGTCCTCGCCGTCGCCGATGCGCGGGCAGACCACGTACGCCTGGTGGCCGTTCTCGACCTCTTCGCGGACGCGCTCCCAGGCCCGGGCGAGGAAGTGGGGCTTGTCCTGGGAGGGGACCACGTGGGTGGCGATCGGGGAGCGGCCGGCGGGGAGTTGGTCGAGGACGGAGGTCTCCAGGTCGCCGAAGACGGTCATGGCGACGGTGCGCGGGATGGGGGTGGCGGTCATGACCAGCAGGTGCGGCGGCTGCTTGCCTTTGGAGCGGAGGGCGTCGCGCTGTTCGACGCCGAAGCGGTGCTGTTCGTCCACGACGACCAGGCCGAGGTCGTGGAACCGGACCTTGTCCTCGATCAGGGCGTGGGTGCCGATGACGATCCCGGCCTCGCCGGTGACCAGGTCGAGCAGGGCCTGGCGGCGGGCGGCGGTGCCCATGGAGCCGGTGAGCAGGACGACCTTGGTGCCCTGGTCGGAGCCGCCGAGCAGGCCTCCCTCGGCGAGCTCGCCCATCATCTCGGTGATGGAGCGGTGGTGCTGCTGGGCGAGCACCTCGGTGGGCGCGAGCATCGCGGCCTGCCCGCCGGAGTCGACGACGGCGAGCATGGCCCGCAGGGCCACCATGGTCTTACCGCTTCCGACTTCGCCCTGGAGGAGGCGGTGCATGGGGTGGCTGGTGGCCAGGTCGTCGAAGATCTCCTGGGAGACCTTCTGCTGGCCGTCGGTGAGGGTGAAGGGGAGCTTCGCGTCGAAGGCGTCGAGGAGGCCGCCGGGGGTCGCGCGGCGGGCGACGGCGGGGAGCTGGGAGTCGGCGTGCCGGCGGCGGGCGAGGGCGACCTGGAGGACGAAGGCCTCGTCCCACTTCAGGCGGCGGCGGGCGTCCTCGATGTCGGCCTTGGTCGCCGGGCGGTGGATCTTGAGGAGGGCCTCGGTGAGCGGGATCAGTCCGCGGCCGTCGCGCAGGGCGGGCGGGAGCGGGTCGAGGGCCTCCTGCGCCCGGGGCAGGACGGCGTCCACGCACTTGGCGATCTTCCAGGACTCCAGCTTGGCGCAGGCGGGGTAGATCGGGATCAGCTGGTTGGCGAAGGCGGTGGCGGCGTCCCGGTCGGAGGCGTCCCCGCCGAGGGGCTCGTACGCGGGGTGCGCGAGCTGGAGCTTGTGGTTGAACCTGGAGACCTTGCCCGCGAACATCGCGCGGCTGCCCGGCAGCAGCTCCTTGTGCGGCTTGTGGACGCCCGCGCCGAAGAAGACCAGCTGGAGGCGGCCGCTGCCGTCGGTGATGGTGACCTCCAGCCGCTTGCCGCGGCCCCCGTTGAAGGTCAGGATCCGGGCGTCGGCGACCTGGGCGACGACCGTGACGTGCTCGTCGAGCTGGTCGGCGAGGTCCGCGAGCGAGGTCAGCTCACCGCGCTCCGCGTACCGCCGGGGGTAGTGGTGGAGCAGGTCCAGGGCCGTGTGCAGGCCGAGCTGCTCCGCGAGCACCTTGGCGGTGGCGGGGCCGAGGGTCTTCTTGAGGTCTTCGTCGAGCGCGGGCACGTGTTCCATTGCACACCATGGCGCTGACAAGCCCGCTATTCCACCCCGATGAGGAGGGGCGCCGAGTGCCTGCCACCGCTGTAGGTGACGGTGTCCACGGCCAGGTGCCGCTGCTGGACGTAGCTCTCCAGGCGCGCGGCGAGGGTCCCGGGGACCTCGGGGCCCAGGACGAGGGTGACGAGTTCGCCGCCGGAGCCGAGCATGCGCTCCAGGACCGCCTCGGCCGTCTCGGGCAGGCCGGCGCCGATGAGGGCCACGTCGCCGTCGATGAGCCCGAGGACGTCCCCGGCCTGGCAGATCCCGGCGGAGGTGAAGGACTGCCGCTCGGCGACGGCCAGTTCCCCGTAGCGGGTGGCGCCGGCGGCGGCGGTCATGGTGACGACGTCCTCGTCGAAGCTGGCCTCCGGGTCGTGCACGGCGAGGGCGGCCAGGCCCTGGACGGCGGACCGGGTCGGGATCACGGCCACCCGTACGCCGTCGGCACGGGCCTGCTCGGCGGCGGCCGCGGCGGCGGCGCGCAGCTCGGCGCCGCCGGGCAGCAGGACCACCTCGCGGGCGTGGGCGCGGCGCACGGCGTCGAGCAGTTCGGCGACGGCGGGCGGCTCGCCGGGGCGGGCCGGGACGGTGGTCGCGCCCGCCTCCGCGCAGAGCGCGGCCAGCCCCTCGCCCTGGACCACCGCCACCACGGCCCGCTGGGCGCGCGGGGCGCTCGCGCGGCGCCGTTCGTCACCGAAGTGGGTGATGCGGATCCGGTACGGCCGGCCGGCCTCCACTCCGGCCTCGACGGCGGCGCCGGGGTCGTCGACGTGCACGTGGACGTTCCACAGCCGGTCGCCGCCGACCACCACCAGGGAGTCACCGAGCCCGTCGAGGGTGGTGCGCAGCCGGTCGACGGCCTCCTCGGGGCCCTCCAGCAGGTAGATCACCTCGTAGCCGGGCCCGCCCTCCTCCTGGGCGCAGGGCTCGGGGATCCGCTCCACGGGCACGGCGGGCGCGCGGACGGGTTCGGGTTCGGGCGCCTGGCCGGAGAGCGCCTGCCAGAGCGCCCCGAGTACGGCGACCAGCCCGCAGCCCCCCGCGTCGACCACCCCGGCCCGGCCGAGGGCGGCCAGCTGCCCGGGGGTCCCGGCGAGGGCCTCGCGGGCCCCCTCGTAGGCGGCGCGGGCCACGTCGGCGGGGCTGCCGGTGACGGCCCGCGCGGCGCGGGCGGCGGCTCCGGCGACGGTGAGCATGGTCCCTTCGACGGGGTGCGCGACGGCCTGGTAGGCCTCCTCGGCGGCCCGGGTCAGGGCCTCGGCCAGGAGCGGGCCGCCGTCGCGGCCCGCGGGGTCGGCGCCGAGGACGTCGGCGACCCCGCGCAGCAGCTGGGCGAGGATGGTCCCGGAGTTGCCCCGGGCGCCTATGAGCGCGCCGTGGGCGTAGGCCCGTACGGCCTCGGGCAGGGTGGCCGGGGCTGTGCCTTCGGTCACCGCGGGTGCGGTCCGGTCGAGGGCCCCGGTCAGGGCGCGGTGGGCGGATTCGGCCGTCAGGTAGAGGTTGGTGCCGGTGTCGGCGTCGGCGACGGGGTAGACGTTGATGGCGTCGATGTCCGTGCGGGCCCGGCCCAGTGCGGACAGGGCCAGGGAGCTCCAGGTGCGCACCGCTTCGGCGTCGAACTCGTCGGCGGGCTGCGGCTCGGGATCGTGCGCCACCGGGCGTTCCTCCTTGTGCGGGCCAGGGTTCACCGCAGGGTAACGAAGGACGGCCGCCGGCCCGGGACCCCGGGGCGGAGCCCGGCCCCGTCATGGTAGTTTTCTCGGACCCAAGCAGTCGTTGTATGCTGCTCAGGTTGCCCGTCGAGAGTCGGGTCATTCGTCCGGCAAGCCACTTCAGATCTCTGATTCCGGTGTGCCGGATTCCACCGTAATTGCATCTGAAGTCTTGGAGTGACCTGTGGCTGCCAACTGCGACGTTTGCGCCAAGGGGCCGAGCTTCGGCAACAACATCTCCCACTCGCACCGCCGCACCTCGCGTCGCTGGAACCCGAACATCCAGCGCGTCCGTGCCGTGGTCAATGGGACGCCGAAGCGCCTCAACGCCTGCACCTCGTGCATCAAGGCCGGCAAGGTCTCGCGCTGACGCCTCCCGTCGTCGTAGCGCAGCCCTTTCCGGTTGCCAAGAAGGCCGGTCCACCTCTGGTGGGCCGGCCTTTTGCCTTGTCCGGGGGTTTTGCCTTGTCCGGGGGCGCCACAGGGCCGGCCCTCGACGGTTGAGGGCCGGCCCTGACGGTTTCAGCGCCACTGCCAGGCGTGGTCCACCGGGCCGATGCCGCCGCCGAGCGCGAAGCCGGCGGCGATGGCGCCGGTGACGTACTCCTTGGCCGCCGTGACGGCCTCGGGGACGGGCAGGCCCTTGGCCAGGCCCGCCGCGATCGCGCTGGCGAGGGTGCAGCCGGTGCCGTGGGTGTGCCGGTTGTCGTGGCGGGGCGCCCGCAGCCACAGCTCCTCGGAGCCGTCGGTCAGCAGGTCCACGGCCTCGCCGCCGTGGGCGGCGAGGTGGCCGCCCTTGATCAGCGCCCAGCGGGGTCCGAAGCCGAGGACCGCGCCGGCGGCCCGCCGCATGCCGTCCTCGTCCTCAACGGCTATCCCGGTCAGCTGCGCCACCTCGTCGAGGTTGGGCGTCGCCACCGTGGCCCGGGGCAGCAGCTCGCCCCGTACGGCGTCCAGCGCGGAGGCCGCGAGCAGCGGGTCCCCGTGCTTGGAGACCCCTACGGGATCCACCACCACCGGGGCGTCGGTGCCGGCCAGCAGCTCCGCGACGGTCTCCACGAGGACGGCGGAGGAGAGCATGCCGGTCTTGACGGCCTGGACCCCGATGTCGTCCACGACGGCCCGGTACTGGGCCCTGACGGCCTCGGCGGGCAGCTCCCAGGCCCCCTTGACCCCGAGGGAGTTCTGCGCGGTCACGGCGGTGATCACGCTCATCCCGTGCACGCCGAGCGCCAGCATGGTCTTGAGGTCGGCCTGGACGCCCGCACCGCCGCCGGAGTCGGATCCGGCGACGGTCAGGCACAGCGGGGGGTGCCCGCCGTTCACGGGGCGTCCTCGGTGGCCGGGTCGGCCCCGAAGTGGTCCCAGCCACCGGTGCTGGTCCAGGGGGCGCCGTCCACGGTCACCTGCGGCAGGGCGGAGCGGTGCTGGACCTCGCCGATGACCTTCCACCGGGCCGGGAGCTTCACGTCGGGCGGGAAGGTCGCCACGATGGCGTGGTCCTCTCCCCCGGTGAGCACCCACTGGAGCGGGTCGACGCCGACGGCCTGGCCGATGTCGTGCATCTGGGTCGGGATGTCCACGGCCCCCGAGCGCAGGTCGATCCGTACGTGGCTGGCCTCGGCGATGTGCCCGAGGTCGGCGATCAGGCCGTCGCTGACGTCGGTCATGGCGGTGGCGCCGAGCCCGGCGGCCGCCGGGCCCGCGTGGTACGGGGGCTCCGGGCGCCGGTGCGCCTCGACGAAGGCGCGCGGGGAGCGGAAGCCGCGCGAGAGCACCGCGTAGCCGGCGGCGGACCAGCCGAGCCAGCCCGTGACGGCCACGACGTCACCGGGCTGGGCGCCGGAGCGCAGCACGGGCTCGTGGTTGCGCAGGTCGCCGAGGGCGGTGATGGAGACGGTGATGGTCTCCCCGCGGACGACGTCGCCGCCGACCACGGCCGCGCCGGCGACCTGGCACTCGTCGCGGATGCCGTCCATCAGCTCCGTGGGCCAGGTGACAGGCAGCTCCGCCGGGACCACGAGGCCGAGGAGGATGGCGGTCGGCACCGCGCCCATGGCGGCGATGTCGGCCAGGTTCTGCGCGGCGGCCTTGCGGCCGACGTCGTAGGCGGTGGACCAGTCGCGCCGGAAGTGCCTGCCCTCCAGCAGGATGTCCGTGCTGGCCACGACCCGCCGGTCGGGGGCCGACACGACCGCGGCGTCGTCGCCCGGCCCGAGCCGGACCGCCGGGGTGGTGGTGAGCCGTGAGGTGAGCTCCCTGATGAGCCCGAATTCCCCCAGCTCGCCCACAGTGCCCTTCATCGCTGTGCCCCTTCTTGGCAAGTCCGCTTGCGGTCGCGAGCCGTCACAGCTCTGGGTACCGTCAACAGATACGTCAACTTCTGGTCTGCGTACGCCCCGCTGTGCGTGGCGCCTGGTCTGCGGGTCTCCCCGTGGCACCCGGCGACGCGGTACCGTGGCGTCCCTTCTTCCCCCGGCCCTTCCGATTCTGTCGGGCCCACCCGAAGGTTAGGGGAAATGATCCTCGTGGCCGCCCTGGAGGTTCCGTGGTACAGGCGTACATCCTCATCCAGACCGAGGTGGGCAAGGCGTCGGTCGTCGCCGAGTCCATCGGGAACATCGCGGGGGTGATCCAGGCCGAGGACGTGACGGGGCCGTACGACGTCATCGTGCGGGCCCAGGCCGACACCGTCGACGATCTCGGCCGCATGGTGGTCGCCAAGGTGCAGCAGGTGGAGGGGATCACCCGCACCCTGACCTGCCCCGTGGTCCATCTGTAGCCCCCGTCTACTCTTGGCCGGTGATGTCTTCGCACCGTCGGCCCCTGCCTCTGCTGGCCCTGCCCGTCCTGTCGGCGGCCCTGGCCCTGGCGGGCTGTGCCCCCGGGGCCTCGAAGGTCCGGGTGACTCCGCCGCCCGCGCCGCCCGCCGACGTCGCGGGGCTCTGTGCCGCGCTGCACGAGGAGCTCCCGGGGAAGGTGTCCGGGCTGGACCGGACCACCACCGATCCGGAGTCGGACCTGACCGCCGCGTGGGGCGGCTCGGCGATCGTACTGCGGTGCGGGATCCCCAAGCCCGCGAAGATGGCCGATCCGAAGGCGGACGGAGTGGAGGTGAACGGCGTCGGCTGGCTGGTGGAGCGGCCGGCCGACGGCGGTCTGAAGTTCACCACCGGCTCGCGGCTCGCCTACACGGAGGTCTGGATCGACAAGGAGCATGCCACGGACGCGGGCATGCTCGTCGACCTGTCCGCCGCCGTGGCCAAGACCGTGCCGGCCGGGATCTCCTCGTACTGACCGTCCCCTCCCCCGCGCACACCGCCGCCCGCCAGGGTTCCTCCTGGCGGGCGGTCGGCTGTACCGGGGTCCCCCCCGGACGGAGTCCGGGGGATCCTGCTAGCGCAGGCCGGTGGAGCGGCGCAGGGCGGCCTGGATCAGGCGGTCCACCAGCTCCGGGTACTCGATGCCCGACTCCTGCCACATGCGCGGGTACATCGAGATCGGCGTGAACCCCGGCATCGTGTTGATCTCGTTGATGACGAAGTCGCCGTCCTCGGTGAGGAAGAAGTCGGCGCGGACCAGGCCCTCGCAGGACGCGGCCTCGAAGGCCTCGATCGCGAGCCGCTGGACCTCGGCGGTCTGCTCCGGGGTGAGCGGGGCGGGCACGAGTCCGGCGGCGGAGTCGATGTACTTCGCCTCGAAGTCGTAGAAGTCGTGGCTGGAGACCGGCGGGATCTCCGCGGGCGCGCTGGCGCGCGGCCCGTCCTCGAACTCCAGGACGCCGCACTCGATCTCGCGGCCGCGCAGCAGCGCCTCCACGATGACCTTCGGGTCGTGGCGGCGGGCCTCGGCGATCGCCGCGTCGAGGCCGGAGGCGTCGTCGACCTTGGTGATGCCGATGGAGGAGCCGGCGCGGGCGGGCTTCACGAACAGCGGCCAGCCGTGCTCGGCGGCGAAGTCCAGGACCTTGGCCGTGGCGGCGTCCCGGTCGGCGTCCCACTCACGGGGGCGGATGGTCACGTACGGGCCGACGTTCAGCCCGTAGGAGGTGAACACCCGCTTCATGTAGTCCTTGTCCTGGCCGACGGCCGAGGCGAGGACGCCGCAGCCGACGTAGGGGATCCCGGAGAGCTCCAGGAGGCCCTGGAGGGTGCCGTCCTCGCCGTAGGGGCCGTGCAGCACGGGGAAGACGACGTCGACCTCACCCAGTGCCTTGGGGACGGAGCCCGGCTCGGTGTAGACGACCTCGCGGCTGGCGGGGTCCACGGGCAGCACGACGGTGCCGTCCGGGGACTCCGCCAGCGACTCCACGTCGGGGAGCCGGCGGTCGGCGATGGCCATGCGCTCGGGCGCGTCGGCGGTCAGGGCCCACCGGCCGTCCGTGGTGATGCCGATGGGCAGCACCTCGTACTTGGACCGGTCGATGGAGCGCAGCACGGCGCCCGCGGTGACGACCGAGATGGCGTGTTCCGAGCTGCGGCCGCCGAAGACGACGGCGACGCGGGGCTTGCGGCCCTGCTGCTCAGGGGTCTGGGGGAGGTTCTCGCTGCTCATATCGGCACGAGGGTACCCGCTCAAACGTCCGGAAAGGTGTCAGTGACGTTCCGGTTTGGCACTGCGTCCCATGAGTTCCTTCAGCGCGACCAGGGTGGGCTTGCCGTGGTGGACGATGTCGACGACCGTCTCCGTGATCGGCATGTCCACCCCGTGCCGGCGGGCCAGATCGGCCACGGACTGGCAGGACTTGACCCCCTCGGCGGTCTGCTTGGTGACCGCGATGGTCTCCTCCAGGGTCATCCCGCGGCCCAGGTTGGTGCCGAAGGTGTGGTTCCGGGAGAGCGGCGAGGAGCAGGTGGCGACGAGGTCGCCGAGGCCCGCGAGGCCGGAGAAGGTGAGCGGGTCGGCGCCCATCGCCAGGCCCAGGCGGGTGGCTTCGGCGAGGCCGCGGGTGATGAGCGAGCCCTTGGTGTTGTCGCCCAGTCCCATGCCGTCGGCGATGCCGACGGCGAGGCCGATGACGTTCTTGACGGCGCCGCCGAGCTCGCAGCCGATGACGTCGGTGCTGGTGTACGGGCGGAAGTACGGGGTGTGGCAGGCGGCCTGGAGGCGCCGGGCCACGGCCTCGTCCACGCAGGCGACGACGGACGCGGCGGGCTGGCGGGCGACGATCTCCCGGGCCAGGTTGGGGCCGGTGACCACGGCGACGCGCTCGGCGGGGACCTTGGCCACCTCCTCGATGACCTCGCTCATGCGCTTGGCGCTGCCGAGCTCGATGCCCTTCATCAGGGAGACGAGCACGGTGTCGGGGGCCAGCAGCGGCGCCCATTCGGCCAGGTTGCCGCGCAGGGTCTGGGAGGGGATGGACAGGACGGTGAAGTCGGCGCCGCGCGCGGCCTCGGCCGGGTCCGTGGTGGCGCGCAGGTTCGCCGGGAGCTCCGCGCCGGGGAAGTAGTCCGGGTTGGTGCGGCCGGTGTTGATGGCGTCGGCGACCTCCGGGCGGCGGGCCCACAGGGTGACCTCGCAGCCGGCGTCGGCGAGGACCATACCGAAGGCGGTGCCCCAGGAGCCCGCCGAGAAGACCGCCGCCTTGACGGGACGCGTCACTTGGTGCCCTCCCCCGCGGCCTTGCGCCGCTGTTCCGCCCTGGCCTTGCGGTGGTCGTACGGCTCGTCGGGAGCCTTCTCGCCGCGCAGCTCCTCCAGGAGCTTGGTGATGTCGGCCATGATGGCCTCGGTGGCCCCCTTGAGGACGTCCGGCGTGGGGTCCTTGCCGTAGAAGGCCGAGAGGTCCACGGGGGGCCCGGCGAGCACCTGGAGGGTCTTGCGCGGGAACAGGCGGACCTTGTTCTCCTTGGCGTACGGCGGCATCGCGAGGTTGGCGCCCCACTGGGCCACCGGAATGACGGGGGCCTCGGTGATCAGCGCCACCCGGGCCACCCCGGTCTTGCCGGCCATCGGCCACATCTCCGGGTCCCGGGTGAGGGTGCCCTCCGGGTAAAAGGCGACGCATTCGCCGCGTTCGACGGCGTCCACGGCGGCCCGGAATGCGTCCAGGGCGTTGGTGGTCTCGCGGTAGACGGGGATCTGGCCCGATCCGCGCAGGATGGCGCCGACGAAAGGCACCTTGAAGAGCCCGGCCTTGGCGAGCAGGCGGGGCACCCGGCCGGTGTTGTACTGGAAGTGCGCGTAGGACAGCGGGTCCAGATACGAGTTGTGATTGACGGCGGTGATAAAGCCTCCGTCGGCCGGAATGTGCTCCATTCCCCGCCAGTCCCGCTTGAAGAGCACTACCAGCGGCGGTTTTGCGATGACCGCCGCCAGGCGGTACCAGAAGCCGATTCTGCGGCGGGACACTCGGAGCACCTTCCTCTAGGACCGGGGCATGGGCCGCCTCGCAGCGGTGGCTGGGGCGGCTCGCGACCTCTTGGGCCGGACAAGTGTCGCCCCGGGTCCGGTCTCTGTCGAGAACACCGTACGCCCCGCCCGGACCGGCGGGCCCCCCTCCGGCCGGTCCGGGGCGACAATGGGCCGACTGATGACCGGGCCGTGACCCGCCCATGGCCGGGGCGGGTACGGCCGCGCACCGCAGCGAAGGAGTCCGCCACGAACGCCGTATGGAGCCTGGTGGTCCCCCTGAAGCCCCTCGCCGTGGCCAAGAGCCGGCTGGCGGGGGCCGTCGGCGCCTCGCGGCCGGGGCTGGCCCTGGCCTTCGCGCAGGACACGGTGGCGGGGGCGCTGGCCTGCGCCTCGGTCGCGGATGTGGTGGTCGTCACGGACGACGTCGTCGCCGGGGCGGAACTCGCCCGGCTCGGGGCGCGGATCCTGCCGGACGCCCCGGGGGCGGGGCTCAACGCGGCCCTGGACCACGGCGCGCGGGCGGTGCGCGCCGGGCGGCCGGGGGCGCGGCTGGCCGCGATGAACGCGGATCTTCCGGCACTGCGCCCGCCGGAATTGCTACGTGTGCTCGATATCGCCTCCGCATTTCCCCGGGCATTTCTGGCGGATGCGGCGGGAATCGGGACGACTCTTCTTTCCGCCGGTCCGGACGTGGAATTGGCACCGGCGTTCGGCGGCCGCTCCCGGGCCCGGCATTCCGCCTCCGGTGCGATGGAAATAGCCCTGGCGGACGTCGAGAGCGTGCGCAGGGACGTGGACACGGGTCCGGACCTGCGCAGGGCCCTCTCCCTCGGCGTGGGCCGGCACACGGCCCGATACAGTGCGCTCATGCAGGCGACCGCGTACACGTACGACTCCCAGACCCGCAGCGGCAGCGTGCTGCTGGACGACGGCACCCCGGTGCCCTTCGGGGCCGAGGCCTTCGACGCGGGGGGCCTGCTGATGCTGCGCCCCGGGCAGCGGGTGCGCATCGAGACGGACGGCGAGGGCGCGGCCCTGCGGATCACCCTGGTCACCCTGCAGACGTTCTAGCCCGCCGCCCCACCGCTTCCGACCTGCGCGGGAACGCACCGCGGGCCGGCTTCCCCACGGGGGAAGCCGGCCCGGCGTGTGTGACTCGTGCCCTTACTTCTTGCGGGCGGTGGTCTTCTTCGCGGTGGCCTTGCGCGTCGCCGTCTTCTTGGCGGGCGCCTTCGTCGCGGTGGCCTTCTTGGCCGCCGGGGCGGTCTTCTTCGCGGTGGCGGTGGTCTTCTTGGCCGCCGCCGTGGCCTTCTTCGCCGGGGCCGCCTTCTTCGCGGCGGCCGTGGTCTTCTTGGCGACCGTGGTCTTCGCGGCCGTCTTCTTGACGGTCGCGGTGGCCTTCTTCGCCGTCGTCTTCTTCGCCGCGGTCTTGGTGGCCGTGGTCTTGGCGGCGGCCTTCTTGGCCGTGGTGGCCTTCTTCGCGGCGGCCTTCTTGACCGTGGCCGAGGCACCGCCGGTCAGGCTGCCCTTCGGGGCCTTCTTCACGGCCACCTCGTCGCCCTTGGGGAGCTTCTTGGTGCCGCTGACCAGGTCCTTGAAGCCCTGACCCGCACGGAAGCGGGGGACGGAGGTCTTCTTGACCCGGACGCGCTCACCCGTCTGCGGGTTGCGGGCGTAGCGGGCCGGGCGGTCCACCTTCTCGAACGAGCCGAAGCCCGTGACCGAGACCCGGTCGCCCGCGACGACCGCGCGGACCATCGCGTCCAGTACCGCGTCGACGGCGTCCGCGGCCTGCTGGCGGCCGCCCAGCTTGTCGGCAATCGCTTCTACGAGCTGCGCCTTGTTCACGTCTTCCCCTTCGGAGACCTCGCCAGAACGAATGTGTTCAAGCTTATTTCGCACGTTAGGCGGATATATACCGCAAATCAAACACGAAACGGGCTAATCACCCTAGTGCCGCAACGATGAGAGCCGTTACGGAGTTCCTTCGCATCAGTCGCCTTCAGGGAATCGACCCTCGTCGAGGTCCTTCATCAACCTGTCCAGGCGCCTTGCCGCATCGGCGAGATCATGCTTCGCCGCGGCAGTGGCGACCAACAGCTTCCGGGACAGCGCCATCCTTACGCCCTCCGGGACTTGCAGTGCGCGCACCCTTGCGTGTGCTTCTTTCAACCGGTCCGCGACGAGTTCGTAGAGCTCGAGTTGACTGTCGCGTTCCATGCACAGATTGTGCCATCTGGGGCGAGTTGTCGCCTCACGGGGCCTCAACATACGGCTGCGCCCCCCGCCGGAAGGCGGGGGGCACAGTGTTGCCGATGTGATCACCCGAGGGTGAATAAGCGCTGATCAGGCAGGAATCAGACGCGAATCGTACGCGGCTTGAAGGCCGGGCGGGTGCTTTCGTACGCGTCGATGTCGGCTTCGTTCTGAAGGGTGAGCGAGATGTCGTCCAGTCCTTCCAGCAGACGCCAGCGCGCGTTGTCGTCGAGTTCGAACTCCGCCTCGACACCCTCGGCTCGGACCTTCCGGTCGACCAGGTCGACGGTGATCTCGGCGGTCGGGTCGGCCTCGGTGAGTTCCCACAGCCGGTCGACGGTCTCCTGCGGCAGGACGACGGTCAGCAGACCGTTCTTCAGCGAGTTGCCGCGGAAGATGTCGGCGAAGCGGGAGGAGATGACGGTCTTGAACCCGAAGTTCTGCAGGGCCCAGACGGCGTGCTCGCGCGAGGAGCCGGTGCCGAAGTCGGGGCCGGCGACCAGCACGGTCGCACCGGCGCGCTCGGGGCGGTTGGTGACGAACTCCGGGTCCTTGCGCCAGGCCTCGAAGAGCCCGTCCTCGAACCCGTCACGGGTGATCTTCTTCAGCCAGTGGGCGGGGATGATCTGGTCGGTGTCGACGTTGCTGCGGCGCAGCGGGACGGCACGGCCGGTGTGGGTGGTGAAGGCTTCCATGGCTCAGACTCCGGCGGTGGCGTTGGCGTCGGACAGGTCGGCGGGCGAGGCCAGATGGCCCAGCACGGCGGTGGCGGCGGCCACCTGCGGGGAGACCAGGTGGGTCCGCCCGCCCTTGCCCTGCCGGCCCTCGAAGTTGCGGTTGGAGGTGGACGCGGAACGCTCACCGGGGGCCAGTTGGTCGGGGTTCATGCCCAGGCACATGGAGCAGCCCGCGTGCCGCCATTCGGCTCCGGCGTCCTTGAAGACCTTGTCCAGGCCCTCCTCGACGGCCTGGAGGGCGACCCGGACGGAGCCCGGGACGACCAGCATCCGTACGCCGTCGGCGACTTTGCGGCCCCCGATGATCCCCGCGACGGCGCGCAGGTCCTCGATGCGGCCGTTGGTGCAGGAACCTACGAAGACGGTGTCGACCTTGATCTCGCGCAGCGGCTGGCCCGCGGTCAACCCCATGTACTCCAGGGCCTTTTCGGCGGCCAGGCGCTCCGAAGCGTCCTCGTACGAAGCCGGGTCGGGGACGTTGGCGGACAGCGGCGCGCCCTGGCCCGGGTTGGTGCCCCAGGTGACGAACGGGGAGAGCGCGGAGCCGTCGATGACGACCTCGGCGTCGAAGACGGCGTCCTCGTCGGTGCGCAGGGTCTTCCAGTACGCGACCGCCGCGTCCCAGTCCTCGCCCGTCGGGGCGTGGTCGCGTCCCTCCAGGTAGTCGAAGGTGGTCTGGTCGGGGGCGATCATGCCCGCGCGGGCGCCGGCCTCGATCGACATGTTGCAGATGGTCATGCGGGCTTCCATCGAGAGCTTCTCGACGGCCTCGCCGCGGTACTCCAGGATGTAGCCCTGGCCGCCGCCGGTGCCGATCTTGGCGATGATCGCCAGGATCAGGTCCTTGGCGGTGACGCCCTCGGCCAGCTCGCCGGTGACGGTGATGGCCATCGTCTTCGGGCGGGCCAGCGGCAGCGTCTGGGTGGCCAGCACGTGCTCGACCTGGCTGGTGCCGATGCCGAAGGCCAGCGCGCCGAAGGCGCCGTGCGTGGAGGTGTGGGAGTCACCGCAGACCACGGTGGTGCCCGGCTGCGTCAGACCCAGCTGCGGGCCGACGACGTGCACGACACCCTGCTCCACGTCACCCAGCGAGTGCAGGCGGACACCGAACTCGGCGCAGTTCTTGCGCAGCGTCTCCAGCTGGGCGCGGGAGACCGGGTCGGCGATCGGCTTGTCGATGTCGAGGGTGGGGGTGTTGTGGTCCTCGGTCGCGATGGTGAGGTCCAGGCGCCGGACCTTGCGGCCGGCCTGCCGCAGCCCGTCGAAGGCCTGCGGGCTGGTCACCTCGTGCAGCAGGTGGAGATCAATGAAGAGGAGATCGGGCTCGCCCTCGGCGCGCCGGACGACATGGTCGTCCCAGACCTTCTCCGCGAGTGTCCTACCCATCGCTCTTTCCCTCCGGCTCACCGTCCCGGATCCAGTGGTTCGTGGACCCGTACATACAGACTCGCTGGTTCTTGGAAAATTTGAACTTGCGTTTCACAGTGTGAGACGTGAATATCGTTTCATGGACAACTCTAGCGGCGTCGGCGTTCTCGACAAGGCAGCTCTGGTATTGAGCGCACTGGAGTCCGGTCCGGCCACCCTCGCCGGGCTGGTCGCGGCGACAGGGCTCGCACGACCCACGGCACATCGCCTGGCCGTGGCACTGGAACACCACCGGATGGTGGCGAGGGACATGCAGGGCCGGTTCATCCTCGGACCGCGGCTGGCGGAGCTCGCCGCCGCGGCCGGCGAGGACCGCCTGCTGGCTACGGCGGGACCGGTACTCACGCACCTCCGTGACGTGACGGGTGAGAGCGCGCAGCTCTACCGGCGTCAGGGCGACATGCGCATCTGCGTGGCGGCCGCCGAGCGGCTGTCGGGCCTGCGGGACACCGTCCCGGTTGGCTCCACGCTCCCGATGAAGGCGGGCTCGGCGGCGCAGATCCTGATGGCCTGGGAGGAGCCCGAACGGCTCCACCGCGGCCTCCAGGGCGCGCGCTTCACGGCGACGGCCCTGTCCGGCGTACGACGCCGCGGCTGGGCCCAGTCGATCGGCGAGCGGGAGCCCGGCGTGGCCTCCGTCTCGGCGCCGGTGCGCGGCCCCTCGAACCGCGTGGTGGCCTCCGTGTCGGTCTCCGGCCCGATCGAGCGCCTGACCCGCCACCCGGGGCGCATGCACGCCCAGGCCGTGATCGACGCGGCCGCCCGCCTGACGGAGGCCCTGCGCCGCTCCGGCTGACCCTGCCCTGCTCCACCCCACCCCCGGGCCCGGGGGCGCGTACGACGCCGCACACGTCCGAACTCGCGCCTCCGGGCCCGTACTTGTACCCGGGCCCGGCACCCGTCCGGGAACGGCGAAGAGGCCCTCCGCGATGATCGCGGAGGGCCTCTCCTGATGTACCCCCGACCGGATTCGAACCGGCGCTACCGCCTTGAGAGGGCGGCGTGCTAGGCCGCTACACAACGGGGGCTAGCTTTACTGCGGTACTGCGCTGGGCTACCAGGACTCGAACCTAGAATAAGGGAACCAGAAACCCTCGTGTTGCCAATTACACTATAGCCCAATGGTCTAGACCAGCCAGACCTTGGTACCCCCGACCGGATTCGAACCGGCGCTACCGCCTTGAGAGGGCGGCGTGCTAGGCCGCTACACAACGGGGGCCCTAGCGATCCTGCATCAAAACCTCCGGGAGCGACCCTGGAGATCCTGCGGGAAGGATCTGTACCCCCGACCGGATTCGAACCGGCGCTACCGCCTTGAGAGGGCGGCGTGCTAGGCCGCTACACAACGGGGGCAAAGCACTGCGTTACTACTGCACTGCGCTGGGCTACCAGGACTCGAACCTAGAATAAGGGAACCAGAAACCCTCGTGTTGCCAATTACACTATAGCCCACCGAACTTCAAGACCCTGGGGCCCTTTCGTTTGGTTAGCGCCTCCGGTTCCCGGCCTCTCGGCCCGTCTCCCCGGCGCAGAAAGAACATTACCGGATGCCTGACCGTGCTCCAAAACGGGTATCAGCGGCCAGCAGCCCGGGGAGGCTCTCCAGCCCTTCGATCCGGTGTACGCCCTCCGGTCCGGGGCCCCTGCCCCCGTCCCGGTCGAGCCAGACGGCGGTCAGCCCCGCGTCGCGCGCGCCCCGCGCGTCGATCTCCGGCTGGTCCCCGACGTACGCCACCTCGCCCGGGAGGAGTCCGAGCGCCCCGCAGGCGGCCAGGAAGGCGGCGGCGTCGGGCTTGCTGACCCCCAGCTCGGCCGCGCACACCAGCACCTCGAAGCGGTCGCGCAGCCCGAGGTGGCGCAGCTTGGGGTCCTGGTTGGCCTCGGAGGAGTTGGAGAGCACCCCGTGGCGGTAGCGGCCGGCGAGGGCGTCCAGGGCGGGCAGGACGTCCGGGAAGACGGTCCAGGCGGCCTGGTAGTGCGCGACGTAGCGCTCGAACCAGGCGTCGGTCTCGTCGGCGGGCAGGGCGGGCCGGCCGAGGAAGTCCCGCACCCGGTCCTGGCGCTGGCCCTGGAAGGTGACCTCTCCGGCGGAGAAGCGCCCCCAGTGCAGTTCCGTGAGCCGCCGCCACAGGGCCAGGGCCTCAGCGGGGGTGCCGTAGCGTTCGGCGATCCCCTCGTCCCGCAGGTGCCGCGCCAGCCCGGCGGAATCGGCCCCCGTGTAGTCGAAGAGGGTGTCGTCGATGTCCCACAGCACGGCGCGGATCGGCATACCGGCGAGCCTACGCCCGGGCGGACGCGCGCGGGGGCGGTCCGGGAAACCCGGGCGCGGGGTGGGCCGCGTCACACGGACGGCCGGGTACGGTCCGCCCCCGGGCGGCCCGGGTGTGAGCGGTCTCACCGCCGGCCCCCGCGGAACGCCGAAGGGGCGGCAGCCGGATCGGCTGCCGCCCCTTCGCGAGGGCGCGGGTCAGGCGGCGAGCTTCGCCAGGGCCGCGTCGATGCGCGCGATCGAGCGCTCCTTGCCCAGGATCTCCAGGGACTCGAAGAGCGGCAGGCCGACGGTGCGGCCCGTGACGGCCACGCGGACGGGCGCCTGGGCCTTGCCGAGCTTGAGGCCGTGGGCCTCGCCGGCGGTCAGGACGGCCTGCTTGAGGGACTCCGGGTCCGACCAGTCGGCGCCGAGGAGGTTCTCGCGCGCCGTGGTCAGCAGGGCCGCCGGCTCGCCCTTCATGGCCTTGTCCCAGGACGCCTGGTCCTCGACGGGCTCCTTGAGGAAGAGGAAGTCCACGTTGGCGGTGATGTCCGAGAGGACGGTCACACGGGTCTGGGCGTGCGGGGCGATCCGCTCCCAGGCGTCGGCGTCGAAGTCCTCGGGGGCCCAGTTGGCGTGCGGGGCGCGCAGCCACGGCTGGCAGGCGTCCGCGAAGGCCTTGGGGTCCATCCGGCGGATGTGGTCGGCGTTGATCGCCTCGGCCTTCTTCAGGTCGAAGCGGGCCGGGTTGGCGTTGACGCCGTCGATGTCGAACTTCGCCACCATCTCCTCGATCGAGAAGACGTCCTGGTCCTTGGAGAAGGACCAGCCGAGGAGCGAGAGGTAGTTCAGCAGGCCCTCGGGGAGGAAGCCGCGCTCGCGGTAGAGGTTGAGCGAGGACTCGGGGTCGCGCTTGGAGAGCTTCTTGTTGCCCTCGCCCATCACGTACGGCAGGTGGCCGAACTGCGGGACGCCCGTGGCGACGCCGAGCTCCATCAGCGCCTTGTAGAGCGCGATCTGGCGGGGGGTGGAGGAGAGCAGGTCCTCGCCGCGCAGGACGTGCGTGATCTGCATCAGCGCGTCGTCGACCGGGTTGACCAGGGTGTACAGCGGGGCGCCGTTCGCCCGGACGATGCCGAAGTCCGGCACGTTCTCCGGGGTGAAGGAGAGCTCTCCGCGGACCAGGTCCGTGAAGGTGATGGTCTCGTCGGGCATCCGGAAGCGGACGATCGAGGTGCGGCCCTCGGCCTCGTACGCGGCGACCTGCTCGGCGGTCAGCTCGCGGCAGTGGCCGTCGTAGCCGGAGGGCTTGCCGGCGGCGCGGGCGGCGTCGCGGCGGGTGTCGAGCTCCTCGGTGGTGCAGTAGCAGTGGTAGGCGTAGCCGCCGTCCTGGAGCCGCTGCGCGACGTCCTTGTAGACGTCCATGCGCTCGGACTGCCGGTACGGGGCGTGCGGGCCGCCGACCTCGGGGCCCTCGTCCCAGGTGAAGCCGAGCCAGCGCAGGGAGTCGAGCAGCTGGACGTACGACTCCTCGGAGTCGCGGGCCGCGTCGGTGTCCTCGATGCGGAAGACGAACGTACCGCCGTGGTGGCGGGCGAACGCCCAGTTGAAGAGGGCGGTCCGGACCAGGCCCACGTGGGGGTTGCCGGTCGGGGAGGGACAGAAACGTACGCGGACGTTCGCGTTAGCCACGCTTGATCACCTTGTTGGTGAGAGTGCCGATGCCTTCGATGGTGACGGCGACCTCGTCGCCGACGTTCAGGGGGCCGACTCCGGCCGGGGTCCCCGTGAGGATGACGTCACCCGGGAGCAGCGTCATGGCCTCGCTGATGTGCACGACCAGGTCCTCGACGGAGCGGACCATGTCGCCGGTGCGGCCGAGCTGGCGCTGTTCGCCGTTGACGGTGCACTGGATCGCCAGGTCGGACGGGTCCAGGTCGGTCTCGATCCAGGGGCCGAGGGGGCAGGCGCTGTCGAAGCCCTTGGCGCGGGCCCACTGCTTCTCGCGCTGCTGGACGTCGCGGGCGGTGACGTCGTTGGCGCAGGTGTAACCGAGGATGACGTCCTTGACGCGCTCCTTCGGGACCTCCCGGCACATGCGGCCGATGACCACGGCGAGCTCCGCCTCGTGGTGCAGGTCCTGGGAGAAGGAGGGGTAGACGATCGGGTCTCCGGAGCCGACCACCGAGGTGGAGGGCTTGAAGAAGGTGATGGGCGCTTCCGGGAGCTCGTTGCCGAGCTCCGCCGCGTGCTCCGCGTAGTTGCGGCCCACGGCCACGACCTTGTTGGGGAGCACGGGCGGCAGCAGCCGAACCTTGCTCAGCGGGACCTTCGTGCCGGAGAGCTCGAAGTCCGCGAACGGGATGCCCTTGATGATGTCGAGGACGAGCTCGCCTTCGGACGCCGCGAGGGCAGTGCTGCCCTCGACCGCGCCGAACGCGACGTTGCCGTCGATCGAGAACCTGGCGATGCGCACCTGCTGCGTCTGCCCCTCTTGTGTTTCCGCTGGCTGGAGTCTGCGGACTCCAGGCTAACGCGGTGGGGGCCGGCGCTTCGCGCTCCTTTTAGCGCGCGGCGGCGGCCGGCGCGTCCATCAGGACGGTGCGGCGCGGGTTCGCGGTCTGGGTGGGCAGCTCGACGCGGTGCTCCGGGGTGGCCGGTGCCGCCTGCAGCTCCTCGGCGTCCTTGAGGTGCGCGAGGGTGGTCCGGCGGGGGTTGGCTATGTTGCGGATCATCGACGTCGTCTTCATCGGAGTTTCGGGCCCTCGGCTCGCTGGTGGGGTGTGGGTCGACTGCTGCGCCGGATGTGGCGCCAACCCTTTAACAGGCAAGGCTAAACATCCGAATCCCCGACTGAACCGGTTGGTAATAGCCACACTGGTGTGAGTTTCCTCACCAGTCAGCGGGCAATGCGGACATAACCGACAGTCAACTGGGGCCCCCGAAACGGACATTGCGCCACTGAATGCGCCATTCCGCTCCTGATCATCTCGACTGGGACACCTTGCCAGGCGCGAGCTTTGATTGACGTAAGTCCGATTCATCCCCATAGGACTTCCACGTCGCGTAGCCCGCCCGTCACAAGCCGTGAGCGGCTCGCCGGGGCGACACGCGCACCTTGTTGGAGATCCCCCACTGTGCTGGAATTCGCGAGACCGCCGCGGGTATCAGCCGGCGCGCAGGTGGCGCAAGAGAGCGCCGAGCGCGGTGGCATCGACAGGGAGACGCGCCGGTCACCGACGACCACCATGGGGCCGTCAGTGCCCCACGACTCGACACCGTTCCGCCGCTCATCCGGCGGGGCGCCTGGTCCAGAGGTTGCGACGCTAGTGCAGGGACGATTCAAGAGGGATGGCAAGGGGTCTCCCCAGGCCCTTCAGGGCCGAGGGGAAGCTGCGGCGGAGCAGGAGCCGCTCGGCGGGACCGACCGTGGCGCCTCGCCCCAGCACGCCCCGGGCCGCGGCCCGGCACTCGAAGGGGCGGGGCCCGACTCCACCCCCTCGGGGAAGGCCAAGGGCCGCGGGAAGTCCGGCAAGGCCCCCAAGGCCCCGAAGGCCGGCCGCTCCAAGGGCAAGGCCAAGACCGAGGCCGTCGAGCAGGACGAGGCGATACCCAAGGCCCCCAGCTCGGGTTCCCGTCTCGCGATGCAGAACTGGCGCATCAGCACGCGACTGGTGTCGCTGCTGACCCTGCCCGTCGTCGCGGCCACCACCCTCGGTGGCTTCCGCATCAACGACTCGCTCAACGACATCGCCCAGCTCGAGCACATGCAGCTGCTCACGACGATGACCCGGCAGGCCACCAACCTGGCCGCCATGCTCCAGGAGGAGCGGGACAAGTCGGCCGGTCCGATGTCGATCACCAAGGACGGCAAGGCCAACAGCCTCGTCCAGGGTGTCCGCGACCAGACCGACGCCGCCGCCAAGGCCTTCGCCGCCGCGACCGACAAGGTCGACAACGCGGAGGACAAGGACGAGACCCTCAAGTCGATCCGCAACAACATCCTGCAGATCGGCCGCCAGCTCACCGGCATCGAGGACATCCGCAAAAAGGCGTACATGAACGGCGCCCAGCAGACGGTCACCGAGTACAACGCCCTGATCGTCTCGCTGCTCTCGCTGTCGCAGGACATGGCCCAGGCCACCTCCAACCCGGAGATGATCAAGCGCACCCGCGCCCTGGCCGCCTTCTCCTCCGCCAAGGAGTACGCCTCCATCCAGCGCGCCGTCATCGCCGCCTCCCTCCTGGAGAGCAGCGACAAGCCCGGCAAGCTCGATGAGAACGACCGCCTCTACGGCCTCTCCGCGCTCCGCGGTGAGAGCCAGGCGAAGAAGACCTTCGAACTCGTCTACCAGGGCAAGCCCGAGGAACTCCTCGCGGCGCTCGGCGACGGCAACACCGAGATCGGCAGCGCCGACCACTACGCCCGCCGCGTCCTGAGCACCCAGGGGCAGTTCCTCAAGGAGAAGAACCGGTCCTGGATGGACTGGTACGACGCCGACGACACCAAGCTCCAGGCCATGAAGGTCATCGAGCTGACCCTGCTCGAGGACATGGAGCAGAAGGCCCGCGAGCTCAAGAACGAGTCGCAGCAGGACGCCATCATCAACGGTGCCCTGATCCTCCTCGTCCTCGGTGTCTCCCTCGTCGGCGCCTTCGTCATGGCCCGGTCCATGATCCGCTCGCTGCGCCGCCTCCAGGACACCGCGACGCGCGTCGCCCAGGACCGCCTGCCCGAGCTCGTCAAGCAGCTCTCGGAGTCGGACCCGCAGGACGTCGACACCTCCGTGGAGTCCGTCGGCCTGCACACCCGCGACGAGATCGGCCAGGTGGCCGCGGCCTTCGACGACGTGCACCGCGAGGCCGTCCGCCTCGCCGCCGAGCAGGCCCTCCTCCGGGGCAACGTCAACGCGATGTTCACCAACCTCTCGCGCCGCTCCCAGGGCCTCATCCAGCGTCAGCTGTCGCTCATCTCCGAACTGGAGTCGCGCGAGGCCGACCCGGACCAGCTCTCCTCGCTCTTCAAGCTCGACCACCTCGCCACCCGAATGCGGCGTAACGGTGAGAACCTCCTCGTCCTCGCGGGTGAGGAGCCGGGCCGCCGGTGGACCCGCCCCGTCCCGCTCGTCGACGTGCTCCGCGCCGCGGCGTCCGAGGTGGAGCAGTACGAGCGCATCGAACTGGCGGCGGTGCCCGGCACCGACGTCGCCGGCCGCGTCGTCAACGACCTCGTGCACCTCCTCGCCGAGCTGCTGGAGAACGCCACGTCGTTCTCCTCCCCGCAGACGAAGGTCAAGGTCACCGGTCACGCGCTGCCCGACGGCCGCGTGCTCGTCGAGATCCACGACACCGGTATCGGCCTGTCCCCCGAGGACCTCGCCGCGATCAACGAGCGGCTCGCGTCGCCGCCCACCGTGGACGTCTCGGTGTCCCGTCGAATGGGTCTGTTCGTGGTCGGCCGCCTGTCCCTGCGACACGGCATCCGCATCCAGCTGCGCCCCTCCGACTCGGGCGGTACGACCGCCCTCGTCATGCTCCCGGTGGACGTCGCCCAGGGCGGCAAGAAGCCGGGTCCGGCGGCGGGCCAGGGCGGCCAGGCCGGCGGCCAGGGCGCTCCCGGCGCCCAGGGTTCCGTCCCCGGCGGCGCGCGTCCCCCCGTGGGCGCGGGCCAGCAGCGCGGCCAGGTCGGCGGCGGCCAGCGTCCGGCGCTGCCCGGCCAGGGCGGTCCCGGCGGTGCGCAGCAGCGTCCGCAGGGCCAGGGGCCGCGTCCGCAGCAGGGCGGCCCCGCCGCCCCGACGGGCCAGGGCCAGGGCGGCTTCGGCGCCGGTGCCCCGCTGCCCGCCCGCGGTCAGGGCGGCCCCGCCGGCGCCCCGGGCGTCCCGGACAACAACCTCTTCAGCGGTCCGCAGGCCCGCCCCGCGGGTGTGCCCCACGCCTCCGGCCCCGGCGTCTTCCCGCCCCAGGGCGGCAACGGCACCGGCTTCGAGCGCCCGCAGCAGCCGCAGGGCGGCCAGGGCTTCGGCCAGCAGCAGCCCGGGCAGGCCCCGCAGCAGCAGCCGGCCCCGGGGGCCCCGGTCAAGCGCCGGCGCCCGCAGCTGCCGCCGCAGGGCGGCGCCGCCGGACGTCCGGAGCTTCCGGGCGCGGGCGGCCCGTCCGCCGGGATGCCGCAGGCCACCAGCTGGGGTGCCGGGCAGGCCGGGCAGGAGGCCCCGCGCGGGCACGACGAGCTGTCGGGCCCCGGCTCCACGGCGGAGTTCGCCCGCCCCGACTTCAACGCCCCGTACCCGCCGGCCGGCAACTCCACGACCGGCCAGTTCGAGCGGCCCGACGTACGCGGTCCCCAGGACCCGTCGGCGACCGGCCAGTTCGAGCGCCCCGACATACGCGGCGCCCAGGACCCGTCCACCACCGGGCAGTTCGAGCGCCCGCAGCCGGGCGGCCCCCTCGACCCGTCCACGACGGGCCAGTTCGCCCGCCCGGCGGGCCCCGGTGTGGGCGGGTACGCGGACCAGCAGCCGCAGGGCCGTCAGCCCGGCGGCTACGCCCCCGCGGCTCGCCCCGAGGCCCCGCAGCTGCCGCAGGCGTACCAGCCCGAGGCGCTGCCGCCGGCCCAGGCGCAGCCCGGTGGTGAGGTGCGCAGTCCGATCTTCGATACGCTGGAGTCGAACTGGTCCGGCCAGAACGGCGGACAGCCCGCCGGACAGGCGCCGGCCGTTCCGCAGCAGCCCCAGCAGTCGCCGGCCCCTCAGCAGCAGCAGCCGCTGCCGCAGCGGGGGCAGGAGCTCGCGGCCGAGCCCGCCACGGCGGTGACCGGCAGCACGCCGACGGTCAGCTGGCGGTCCTCCCCGAACGACGAGCTGATGCGTCAGGCCGAGCGCGTGCGCCAGCCCGCCGCGGGCGGGATCACCACCTCGGGGCTCCCCCGGCGGGTGCCGCGGGCCAACCTCGTCGCCGGTACCGCCCAGCAGCAGGACGAGGCACCGGCCGGGCCGCAGGTGTCGCGCGCCCCGGACGACGTGCGCGGCCGTCTCACCAACCTCCGACGCGGTATCCAGCAGGGACGGCAGGCCGGCGGTTCCGGCCCGGCGACCGGCAGTTACCAGATCGACCCCACTTACCAGCAGGAGCGATAGTTGAGCTCGATGAGCCAGGCGGCACAGAACCTGAACTGGTTGATCACCAACTTCGTGGACAACACCCCCGGGGTGTCCCACACCGTGGTGGTCTCCGCCGACGGACTCCTTCTGGCGATGTCCGAAGGGTTCCCGCGTGACCGCGCCGACCAGCTGGCGGCCGTGGCCTCCGGTCTGACCTCGCTGACCGCCGGGGCCTCCCGGATCTTCGAGGGCGGCGCCGTCAACCAGACCGTGGTGGAGATGGACCGGGGATTCCTCTTCCTCATGTCCGTCTCCGACGGGTCCTCGCTGGCCGTCCTGGCGCACCCCGAGTGCGACATCGGCCTCGTGGGCTACGAGATGGCCCTCCTCGTGGACCGCGCCGGCAACGTCCTCACCCCGGACCTGCGCGCGGAGCTCCAGGGAAGCCTGCTCACCTGACACCCCCTCCCCCGGCCGGACGGTACTTCCGGCCGGGGGGACCGGGACCGCGTCCCGGAACCCCAGTACCCCCGAAGGCCGTCATCAAGTCCCCCCACCGGCCGCCCCGTCAGACGGCACGCTGACCACTGCTGTCCAGCCCGGAGGATCAATGACCCCGCCCCCCGCCTACTCCGATGCGTACGAGGATTCGTACTCGGAGGGCGACCAGCCGCTGGTGCGTCCGTACGCCATGACCGGCGGCCGGACCCGGCCGCGCTACCAGCTCGCCATCGAGGCGCTGGTCAGCACGACGGCAGACCCGATGCACCTGTCCGGCCTGCTGCCGGAGCACCAGCGCATCTGCACCCTGTGCCGCGAGGTGAAGTCGGTCGCGGAGGTCTCCGCCCTGCTGTCGATGCCGCTCGGTGTGGCCCGCATCCTCGTAGCCGACCTGGCGGAAGCCGGCATGGTGGCCATCCACCAGCCGGGCAATGGAGAGGCCGGCGGAACGCCGGACGTAACGCTGCTCGAAAGGGTGCTCAGTGGACTTCGCAAGCTCTAACGGCGGTGCCGCTCGCTCCACCACCTCCGCGAAGATCGTGGTGGCGGGCGGCTTCGGCGTGGGCAAGACCACGTTCGTCGGCGCGGTCTCCGAGATCAACCCGCTGCGCACCGAAGCCGTCATGACCAGCGCCTCGGCCGGCATCGACGACCTCACCCACACCGGTGACAAGACGACCACCACGGTCGCCATGGACTTCGGCCGCATCACCCTCGACCAGGACCTGATCCTCTACCTCTTCGGCACCCCCGGACAGGACCGCTTCTGGTTCATGTGGGACGACCTCGTCCGCGGCGCCATCGGCGCCGTCGTCCTCGTCGACACCCGACGCCTCGCCGACTGCTTCCCCGCCGTCGACTACTTCGAGAACAGCGGCCTCCCCTTCGTCATCGCCCTCAACGGCTTCGACGGACACCAGCCCTACACCCCCGAAGAAGTACGCGAGGCCCTCCAGATCGGCCCCGACGCCCCCATCATCACCACCGACGCCCGCCACCGCGGCGACGCCAAGAGCGCACTCATCACCCTCGTCGAACACGCCCTCATGGCACGGCTGAAGTAACACCCGTTACCGGGCGATACGCGGAGGCGGGCTGTGTCATAGGACACGGCCCGCCTCTGGTGTTCATAACGTTTCGACAGAGAATTGCCCACGGGCGGACACGGCGTGCGTTCGCCCGGTGCCGCTGTGCGCACAACTGGCCCTGTTTTTGCCGCAGCTCGCTCTTTATGTCCGTTTTATGTGGGACGTAAGGCTCTGGGAACGGCTGATTCCAACTGTTTGGAACACGGCGCTTCATCGTGCTGGAATTCAACGAACTAGCTAGTAGCACCGCCGAGAGGTTGTTGGTCGAGTGAGGCGAAGCAACTCGAGCCCCGCGGATGAACCCGCGCGCGGCAACTTCACCCCGCCGCCCCGCGCGGCCACGTCGTCCGTCGACGTGCCCGTGGAACCACCCTCGGGCGGCGGCAGCACCAGCAAGCTCTCCCCGCGCAACTGGCGGGTGCCGACGCGTCTGAACGCCATCCTCCTCGTGCCCGTCCTCGTCGGACTGGTCATGGGCGGCTTCCAGGTGAAGGGCTCCATCGACACCTGGAACGAGGCCAAGGACGCCGAGAAGACCGTCCGCATCGTCCAGGCGGCGGCCGAGTACGGCCAGGCCCTCCTCAACGAGCGCGACCTCAGCGCCGAGCCGCTCCTCAAGGGCGACCGCGCCAACGAGGCCGTGGCGAAGGCCTACGCGGCCACCGACGCGGCCAAGGCCAAGTTCGCCGCGGCCGTGAAGGACATGCCGAAGAAGCAGGGCCTGGAGCGCCGCCTGGAGCTCTTCCGCCAGGAGGAGCCGAAGCTGGAGCAGGTCCGCAAGACGGCCTACGCCGTCCCGGAGACCGCGAAGAAGAACCTCCCCTCCGCCGCCGGCCCCGTGCCGACCGAAGAGGGCTACGTGCTGGTCCAGCACTACCTGATGCAGTTCTCCAACGAACTGGGCCTGGGCACCGGCAACGTCACCAGCTACGGCCGCATGGTCTACGCGGTCGAGCTGGCCAAGGCGGCCAACTCGCTCCAGCGCTCCATCGGTACGCACCTGCTGGTCCGCCCGAACGAAGACGAGAACGTCCGCAAGGCCCAGCTCGTCGCCTTCTCCTCCTACGCCTACCTCGAAGAGATCGCCGCCGGCGAGTACGTCGCCGCCGGTACCGAAGAGGACACCAACCGGCTCAAGGAGGTCATGGGCAAGAAGTCCCAGGAGGGCGCCGCCAAGCTCGCCCAGGCCAAGCAGGCCGCCGAGCAGGCCGGCACGCCCTTCAAGACCCCGCCCGTGGTCAACGGCTCCGCCCTCACCGGTATGACCGAGGCGATAGCCGGCGGCGACAAGCCCGCCAAGCTCGCCCTGATCGGTGTCACCCCGCAGGCCTGGCAGGCCGCCGCCACCGCCAAGTTCGACGGCTACGCCGAGGTCGAGCAGGAACTCCTGGACAAGGCCGTCAAGGACACCGTCACCGTCTCCGACAAGGCCCAGCAGGACGCCATCCTGACCGGCGCCATCGTGGTCGTGGCCCTCCTCGCCGCCTTCATCCTGGCCGCGATGATGGCCCGCCAGATGAGCCGCTCGATGCTGCGCCTGCGCACCTCCGCCTTCGACGTCGCCGAGCAGCGCCTGCCGATGCTCGTCGACCAGCTCTCGCGCACCGACCCGGGCAAGGTCGACACCCGTGTCGAGCCGATCCCGATCAACTCCCGCGACGAGATCGGCGAGGTCGCCCGCGCCTTCGACCAGGTCCACCGGGAAGCGGTCCGCCTCGCCGCCGAGCAGGCGCTCCTGCGGGGCAACGTCAACGCGATCTTCACGAACCTCTCCATGCGCAACCAGTCGCTGATCGAGGGCCAGCTGACCCTCATCACCGACCTGGAGAACAACGAGGCCGACCCGGACCAGCTGGAGAACCTCTTCCGCCTGGACCACCTGGCCACCCGTATGCGCCGCAACGGCGAGAACCTCCTCATCCTCGCGGGTGAGAACCCGGGCCGCCGCTGGGACCAGCCGGTGCCCCTCGTGGACGTCCTGCGCGCCGCCTCCTCCGAGGTGGAGCAGTACGAGCGCATCGAGCTCTCGGGCGTCTCCGAGGCCGAGATCCACGGCCAGGCCGTGACCGACCTCGTGCACCTGCTCGCCGAGCTCCTGGAGAACGCCACCACGTTCTCCTCCCCCCAGACCAAGGTCCGGGTCAACGCCACGCGTCTGCCCGACGGCCGCGTGATGATCGAGATCCACGACAAGGGCATCGGCCTCACCGCCGAGGACTTCGCGGACATCAACCACAAGCTGGCCAACCCGCCGACCGTGGACGCCGCGATCTCGCAGCGCATGGGTCTGTTCGTGGTCGGCCGGCTGGCGGACCGCCACAGCATCCGCGTCCAGCTGCGCCCCTCGGGCGAGCAGGCCGGCACCACGTCGCTGGTCATGCTCCCCGACGCCATCACGCACGGTGGCGGTGGCGAGGGCATCCCGGACGACGACTTCACCGTCTCCTCGATCATCCCCGAGCAGCAGACCCAGCAGGCCGCCCCGCTGCGCACGGCCGCCGAGCTCGGCTTCGACGACTCGCGCTACGACGGCTCCGGCGGCCAGGAGAAGGCGGCCGACCCGGTCGTGCGCTCCCTGGGCCGTGAGGAGCGCCGGGCCGCCCTGGAGGCCCAGCTCAACTTCGGTCCGGAGCAGGGCCGGCAGGCGGAGCAGCAGTACTCCCCCGAGGGCTATCCGGAACCTCAGCCGGAGCACGCTTACCAGCCGTACCAGGAGTACGAGCAGCCGTCCCCGCAGGGCTTCGAAGCCCCGTACGAGGAGCAGGCCCAGCAGCAGTCCTACGAGGCGTTCCCGGATCAGGGCTATGCCTATCCGGAGGCCGGCTACCAGGACCAGCAGCAGCCCGCGCAGGCGTACGACGGCGGCTACGCTGAGCAGTCCCCGCAGGCCGTATGGCCTGAGCAGAACACCTACTCGGAGCCCTACCAGCCGGACTACGGGAGCGAATCGGAACCCCCGGCCGCTCCCGAACCGGCCGTGGACCGCGTAGGCTTCGACCGTCCGGGCGCCGCTGCCGACGCCGGTCACGAGTTGACCGGAGCGGGCCTGCCGCGACGCGGCAGCCAGCAGCAGTGGGGTTCGGGCCAGAAGGAAGCGGAGCCCACCGGTTCCCTTTTCGAGGCGAGGCCGCAGCGACAGCAGCAGCCCGCCGAACCGACGAGGGCCCCGGAGGACGAGACGGCCGGCGCGGGCTGGCGTTCGACGAACGACGAGCGCTGGCAGCAGGCCGGCAAGCTCCGTGAGCCGAAGGCGGGCGGGGTCACCTCGTCCGGTCTCCCTCGGCGGGTGCCCAAGGCCAACCTGGTCGAGGGCGCTGCGGAGACGACCCCGCAGGGCGGCCCCCAGGTCTCCCGCGCCCCGGAGGACGTGCGCGGCAGGTTGAGCAACCTGCGCCGTGGTGTCCAGCAGGGACGCAGCGCGGGTTCCGAGCAGTCAAGTAACAGCTATGACCAGGAGCGTTAGTGTGAGCGCGATGAGCCAGGCGGCGCAGAACCTGAACTGGTTGATCACCAACTTCGTGGACAACACCCCCGGGGTGTCCCACACGGTGGTGGTCTCCGCCGACGGCCTTCTGCTGGCGATGTCCGACGGATTCCCGCGCGACCGCGCCGATCAGCTGGCGGCCGTGGCCTCCGGTCTGACCTCGCTGACCGCCGGAGCCTCCCGCATCTTCGAAGGCGGAGCCGTCAACCAGACCGTGGTGGAGATGGACCGGGGATTCCTCTTCCTCATGTCCGTCTCCGACGGGTCGTCTCTGGCGGTGCTCGCGCACCCCGAGTGCGACATCGGCCTCGTGGGCTACGAGATGGCCCTCCTGGTGGACCGCGCGGGCAGCGTCCTCACCCCGGACCTGCGCGCGGAGCTGCAGGGAAGCCTTCTCAACTAGCAAACAGGCAGTGCGTTTCGCGTCATCGCACCGTAGGGTGCGGTGGCGCGGTTCCACAGGGAGTACTGCGTTCTTGGAGTCGGAGGAGGAAACGTGACAACACCCGGAGGACATCCTTATGGCGGCCAGCAGCCGCAGGGTGGGCACGACCAGAACCGCTTCAACTTCCCCTCCGCTCCCAGCCGGCCCATGCCGGAGCAGAACCCCTACGCGCAGCAACCGTACGGCCAGCCCCAGCAGCCCCAGGCGCCTCACCGGCTTCCGCAGCAGCCCCCCCGGGCCTCGCAGCCGCAGGCTCCCAAGGCGCACAACCCGCTGGTGCGTCCGTACGCGATGACCGGCGGCCGTACCCGGCCGCGCTACCAGCTCGCCATCGAGGCGCTGGTCAGTACCACGGCGGATCCCGCCCGGCTGCAAGGGCAGTTGCCCGAGCACCAGCGCATCTGCCGCCTGTGCCAGGAGATCAAATCCGTAGCGGAGATCTCGGCACTTCTCTCCATTCCTCTTGGTGTCGCCCGCATCCTCGTAGCCGACCTGGCGGAGGCGGGCCTTGTCGCCATTCACCAGCCCGGCGGCGACGAGTCTGCCGGCGGTCAGCCAGATGTGACACTGCTCGAAAGGGTGCTCAGTGGACTTCGCAAGCTCTAACGGCGGAGCGGCTCGCTCCACCACCTCCGCGAAGATCGTGGTGGCGGGCGGCTTCGGCGTGGGCAAGACCACGTTCGTCGGCGCGGTCTCCGAGATCAACCCGCTGCGCACCGAAGCCGTCATGACCAGCGCCTCGGCCGGCATCGACGACCTCACCCACACCGGTGACAAGACGACCACCACGGTCGCCATGGACTTCGGCCGCATCACCCTCGACCAGGACCTGATCCTCTACCTCTTCGGCACCCCCGGACAGGACCGCTTCTGGTTCATGTGGGACGACCTCGTCCGCGGCGCCATCGGCGCCGTCGTCCTCGTCGACACCCGACGCCTCGCCGACTGCTTCCCCGCCGTCGACTACTTCGAGAACAGCGGCCTCCCCTTCGTCATCGCCCTCAACGGCTTCGACGGACACCAGCCCTACACCCCCGAAGAAGTACGCGAGGCCCTCCAGATCGGCCCCGACGCCCCCATCATCACCACCGACGCCCGCCACCGCGGCGACGCCAAGAGCGCACTCATCACCCTCGTCGAACACGCCCTCATGGCACGGCTCCGGTAACCGGGACGCAGCTGCGGAAGGCCCCCGTGCCCTGGCACGGGGGCCTTCGCCGTACCCGCGGTCACGGGGCGGCCTCATCCGTCCGCGCGACGGCGCCCACGGCACGACGAAGGCCCCGCACCGTGAACGGTGCGGGGCCTTCGGACGTGCGGTGCTGCTCAGCCCTGCCAGCTGTGCGGGGCCTGGAAGCCCCGGCTGCGCTCCAGCCGGCGCCAGCCGGCGGTGGAACGGCGGGTCGGGGCGGCCTCCTCGGGGGTGGCGGCGGCGCGGGCGAGCAGGATCGCGGTGATCGCGGCCAGCTCCTCGGGGGCGGCGTTGCCCTTCTCGACCTTCAGCAGGGTGTCGGTGGCGGTGCTCATCGTCGGCAGGTCTCCTCGACTCTTTACTGCGGCGGGTTGCCGTGCTTGCGGGACGGCAGGTCGGCGTGCTTGGTGCGGAGCATCGCGAGGGCGCTGACGAGCACCGCGCGGGTTTCGG